>JAJCXW010000266.1 GCA_029263235.1 Acidimicrobiales bacterium | reverse complement strand
ACCGCTGGCTCCACGACCAGACGATGCGGCTGGCCAACCATGGTTTCACTTCGCTCGAGATAGCCGAGCAACTCGAACTGCCGGACTGCTTCGCCGTCAACGGGCACACCCGTCAGTACTACGGAACGGTGAGCCACAATTCCAAGGCGGTCTACCAGCGATATCTGGGCTGGTTCGATGCCAATCCGGCCAACCTTCAGCCTCACCCTCCGGTGGAGGCCGGCCGCCGCTACGTCGAATTCATGGGCGGGGCCGACGAGGTCGTACGCAAGGCTCGGGTGGCGTTCGACGAGGGCGACTATCGATGGGTCGCTCAGGTGGTCAACCATGTCGTGTTCGCCGACCCCGATCATCATGAGGCCAGGATGTTGCAGGCCGACACCCTGGAGCAATTGGGATATCAGGCCGAGTCGGGTCCGTGGCGGAACTTCTATCTGACCGGCGCCATGGAGCTGCGCCACGGAATCAAGGCTCAGGGTGGTGGCACAGCTCGAGCGATGACCTCAGCACTGACGATCGAGCAGATCTTCGATGCCATTGCGGTGCGTCTCGACGCCACGAAGGTCGAGGGTTCGAAGGCCACGGTCAATTGGCGGTTCACCGACATCGACGAGAACCACGTGATGGGTCTCGACAACTGTGCGTTGCATCACACCGCTGGCCGGTTGGCCGACGACGCTGATGCCACCCTCACTCTCACCAAGGCCGTGTTGGGTGACCTGCTCACCGGCCGAACGAACTTCGCCGAGGCGTCGGAGTCGGGAGCCTTGGTCGTGGATGGTGATCTCGGTGCGCTGTTGGCGATCTTCGGCAACCTCGACACGTTCGATGGCACATTCGCCATAGTCGAACCCTGATCGGGTTCACCAGGCGCAGAGGTCGCGGCAGGCCTGAGCGATCTTGTCGGAGTCGGGACGGTAGGCGTCTTCGAGCGGGGGGCTGAACGGCACCGGCACGTCGAGCCCTCCGAGTCGTCTGACTGGCGCATCGAGATGGCCGAAACACTCGTCGGCGATCACCGCAGCTACTTCGGCGCCGACTCCGGCCAGACGATTGGCAGCGTGAACCACCAGCGCTCGGCTGGTGCGAGCCACCGATTCGAGCACGGTCGTGAGGTCGAGCGGCTTGAGGGTCCGCAAGTCGATCACCTCGATCTCGATGCCCTCGCCAGCCAGTTGTTCGGCTGCGGTGGTTGCCTGGTGGCGCATCGCCCCGTAGGTGATGACGGTGCAGTCGCGGCCCGGCCGGGCCACATCGGCCAGGCCAAGGGAAATCGGATGGTCGCCGGTGGGTACTGGGCCCCTGAGTGAGCGGTAGAGCGGCTTCGACTCCATGAAGATCACCGGGTTGTCGTCTCGAATCGACGAGAGCAGCAGGCCGTAGGCGTCGGTCGGTGTCGACGGCGCCACGACCTTCAGGCCGGGTGAGTGAACGAACCAGGCTTCGGGGTTCTGGGAATGGAACGGCCCCGATCGCAGCCCACCGTCGGCCGGCGCCCGAATCACCCACGGCACCTTGGCCCCCCAGCGGTAGTGGGTGGTTGCCGCGAACTGCACGATCGAATCGAATCCGGTGGTGACGAAGTCGGCGAACTGGACCTCGACGACCGGACGCATTCCCATCAGCGCCATTCCGTTGGCTGCCCCGATGAAGGCCGATTCGCTCATGGGCGTGTTTCGGACCCGGTCGGACCCGAACTTCTCGCCGGCGGACTTGGTGACCTTGAAGGCGCCGCCGAACGGGGCGGCAATGTCCTCGCCCATGAGCACCACGTTCTCGTCGCGCGACATTTCGAAGACGAGGGCGTCGCTGATCGCCTCGAGGTAGGTGCGTTCGGATCTCGGGTCGTCGAGGGACGATCCGTCGGTCATGCCCAGACTCCGTTCTCGACGGTGGACGGGTCGGGCCACGGGCTGGCGAGAGCGAACTCCACGGCATCATCGGCTTCGGCACGGGTGGAGCTGTCGATCTCGTCGAGTTGATGGGCGGGGTGGCCGGCCTCCTCGAGGATCGTTCTGATCGCGTCGACAGGATCGCGGCGTTCCCAGTCGGTCAGAAGCTCGGCCGGGACGTACTCGGCGCCGTCGTGGATGGCGTGGCCCAGCATGCGCATGGTGTGGGCCACCACCACTGTCGGCCCTTCGCCTTCGCGGGCCGACCCGACAGCGGCCGCCACGTTGGTCAGCACCGCCTCGATGTCGTTTCCGTCGATGTCGACCGCCTCGACCCCGGCGGCCCGGGCTCGGGCCGCGATATCGGTGTTGGCTGAGTGGGCGGCGATCGGTGTGGAGTAGGCGTATTGGTTCTCTTCCACCACGATCACAACCGGCGCACCCTCGAGGGCCGCGAGGTTGAGTGATTCGGAGAACAGTCCGGTGATCGCCCCGCCGTCGCCGGTGAAGGTGAGAGCCACGCGTGGCTCGTCGCGGTGCTGGAAGGCCATGGCTGCACCCACTGCCACGGGAAGCGATTGCGGCAGGTGGGAGATGAAGCCGATCACCCCGAAGTCGAGGTCGCCGCAGCCGTGGATGTTGGCGTCGCGTCCGCCACTCACACCGGTGGCCCGGCCGAGTTGCTGCGCCATGATCCGCCGGGGCGTGATCCCCCTCACCAGGTAGGCGCCGAGATCTCGGTGCATCGGAGCCACCACATCGTCGGGCTGCAGGCACATGGCCGCTCCGACCGAAATGGCCTCGTGGCCTCTTTGATTGAATGTCCCGCCCACGCCCTTGCCGGTGAGCCAGAGAGTGTGGATGGCCTCGTCGAGGGTGCGGGTGAGTTGCATCCACCGGTAGGCGCTCAGGAGACGATCAGCGTTGTCAGTCGGCATGGGATGCCTCTCGACCGCTCCCAACTGTCTCGATCTGATCTGATGGTCTGAGGTATTCCGGGCACGAAACGAGCGGCGGCCGTTCCGCGGTCTGAACGGTGACTGCCGGCTCGTTGGGATGCAGTAGCTCCGTCGACCATTGGTCGTTCCACTCAACACCCGGGGCTCTCTGGACCACGGTGTGGAGTACTTCCATGGCTTGGGCGCTGAGATCGTGGAGCGTCCTCGAGCGGTGAGTTCTGACCCCGAGGTCGACCTGGCAGATGGTTCCGGTGCCCAGCAAGGTGGCGATGTCGATCAAAAGGCCGGTCTCCACGCCGTAGCCCTGACAGAACGGGAGTCTTTCCAAGACCTCTCGGCGGGCCGCGTACTCGCCGCCGAGCGGTTGTCGAATCATGGCGAGCTCCGGGAAGAAGGTGGAGATGAGCGGCCGGGCCATTATCTCGGTGGTGCGGCCACCGCCGACGCCGTTGTGTTCGGGGCGTTGGTAGAAGCCCTTGACCATGGCCACTGTCGGGTCGACTAGAAGAGGACCGAGAAGACCCGCGACGTAGGAGGTGTCGAAACTCGTGAGGTCGGCATCTATCCAGACGATGAGATCACCGCGGCACGCGGCCACGCTCTTCCACAGGACGTTTCCCTTGCCGGATCCGGTGGGCAGCTCCGTGAGCACGTCGCGCACGGTCACGACCCGGGCGCCGGCGTCCGCCGCAACCTGCGCGGTGCGATCGGTGCTGTCGTCGTCCATGACGATCACCTCGTCGACCAGCGCAGGGGCTGTGTCGAGACCGTGCTCGTCCATGAGCGAGCCGCGGATCATCTCGACGATCGAGCCGACGGTCTCTTCCTCGTTGCGGGCGGGAAGGCAGACGGAGATGGTCGCGCCGTTCTTTGACCGCGCCAGCACGGCCGGATCGAACTGGTCGGATGTGAACGAGTTGACCTCGCCTGCGGGCATCGCGCCATCGTACGAAGAACGAGAGTGGAACGCAGATTCGGAAGGTGTTGTTGTTGCGGCCCGAGGTCGCCCCGCAGTAGCACCGGGCGGTTCTCTACAATGAGTGGCGTGTTGTCTGGTCGCCTTGTCGGAGTAGTGCTCGCGGTTGGTCTTGCCGCGTCTGCGTGCGGTGACTCCGTCGATGTCGGCTTGGCGTCGGCCGAAGCGCTGGTAGCGATCGTTCCGGCCTCGACCACCACGACCACGACGACCACGACAACGATCACGGTCTCCCCCTCCAGCACGACCTCCACCACGACCACCACGACGGTTCCGGTCGATCCGCACGAGACGTTCGTCGCCAACATTGTCCCCACTGTGGCGGTGCTCAACACCTTCGATGAGCCCGATGGTGAGCGGGTCAGCTTCGAATACGCCATCACCAACCCCACCTACTTCGGGAACCCTCTTGCCTTGATGGTGATTGATGAAACCGACGATGGCCGGTGGTTGAAGGTTCAGATCCCGGTTCGTCCCAACGGCACCGAGGCGTGGATCAGATCGGGAGATGCCGAGATCACATCGCACCGGTTCCATGCCGAAGTGGTCCTGTCTGATCGTTCGGTCACGGTCTGGAATGGCGACGAGGTCGTGGTCCAGACCGGCGCCGTCGTCGGCGCGCAGCGTTCTCCCACTCCGGTCGGCCAGTTCTTCGTCAACGACCTGGTGCAGAAGTGGGATGGCAGTGCCTATGGCCCCTACATCTTGAGTCTGTCGGCGTTCTCAGAGGCCCTCGAGTCCTTCGGCGGGGGAGTGCCGGTGATCGCGATTCATGGCACCAACAACCCCGGCTTGATCGGTGGCGCTCACTCCAACGGCTGTATTCGCATACCGAATGAGGCGATAACTGTTCTCGCAGAGACAGTTCCGATGGGCACCCCGGTCGACATCATCGCCTGATCATTTGATCGACGCCGCCTAGGGTCTGCTGGGTGGAACGTCTTCGCACTTCAGTCCGTTGGGTGATTGATCTCACCAAGGCGGTATCGAGGGAGTGGTCCGAGGATCGGGTCGGCGGTCTCGCAGCAGAGATTGCGTTCTTCGCGCTTCTCGGGCTGTTTCCACTGGTGATTGTGTTCGCCGCGGCACTCGGTTCGTTCGACAGTCTGATCGGGGCCGGTTCGGCCGAGAAGGTCGAGACGTGGCTGCTCGACCGGATCAAAACGACCTTCGGTGCCGACAACACGCTGAGAGGCACGGTGGAAGACCTGTTTGACGGCGCCAACGCCAGTGCTCTCACTTTCGGAATCCTTTTCTCGATCTATGCGGCGTCGCGCGGGTTCGTGGCGGTGGTGGGTGCGCTCGACATTGCCTACGACCATGAGCATCAGCGGACTTGGTGGTCCACTCGTCTGGTCGGGTTCGGCCTCACCGTGCTCACGGTGGCGGTGGCCTCACTGGTGATGCTCATGGTGGTGGTCGGTCCGCTGTTCGGGGTGGCAGGCGGGATCGCCGACGATGTCGGTGCCGGTCACAGCTTCGTGGTCGTCTGGGACATCCTCCGCTGGCCTGCGGTGGCGCTCGTTCTGATCGCCTGGGCCGCGACGGTCTACCACATCGCCCCCAATCACCGGACGCCGTGGCGCTGTGAGTTGCCGGGGGCACTCACCGCCACGATCTGGTGGGTCATCGTGTCGCTCGGCTTCAATCGCTATCTGGCGGCGGCGTCGTCGGGATCGAACGCCGTGTTCGGCTTGTTGGGTGGCGCGTTGAGCCTTCTCATGTGGCTCTACCTGATGTCCATCGGCTTGTTGGTGGGTGCAGAAATCAACGCTCTTCTGGCTGTGAGACACGGCTGGTCCGAGGAACGTCGACCTTGGCGTCGGCCCCAGTTACCGAGGAGTAACCGGGGGAGCTAACCTGCATTCGTGACTGACTACCGCACCCCCCTTGCCGATATCAAATTCACTCTGCGAAGCATCGTCGATTTCGAGGCTCTGGCCCGAATCGAAGGCTTCGAGCATGCCGACGCCGACATGGTCGATGGCTTGCTCGACGAAGCAGCACGTTTCTTCGAGAACGTGGTGGCGCCGACGAATCGCGATGGCGACACCGTCGGCTCGCAGAGAAACGACGACGGCTCCATCACCGCCGCGCCCGGCCTGCCCGAGGCTTACCAGCTCTATGTAGATGCCGGATGGGGAGGCGTCGGGTTCCCCGAGGAGTACGGCGGAGGTAACTTCCCGTGGACGCTCGGGCTGGCCATCCAGGAGATGCTCACTTCGGCCAACATGGCATTCTCGCTCTGCCCGCTGCTCACCCAGGGGGCCATCGACGCTCTGATTCATCATGGCAACGAGATCCAGCGTGAGATCTACCTCGAGAAGATGGTCACCGGCGAGTGGTCGGGAACCATGAACCTCACCGAGTCCCAGGCTGGCAGCGATGTCGGAGCGCTGACCAGCAAGGCGCTTCCGCGGGACGACGGATCCTGGGCCATCACCGGGCAGAAGATCTTCATCACCTGGGGCGAGCACGATATGGCCGACAACATCATCCATCTGGTGTTGGCCCGTACCCCGGACTCGCCTCCGGGCACCAAAGGCATCAGCCTGTTCCTGGTCCCGAAGTTCCTCGTGAACGACGACGGCAGTCTCGGCAAACGAAACGACGTGACGTGCGTGTCGATCGAACACAAGCTCGGCATCCACGCCAGCCCCACCTGTGTGATGGGCTACGGCGACAACGATGGCGCCATTGGCTGGATGATCGGCGAAGAAGGCGCAGGTATGCGGGCGATGTTCACCATGATGAACACGGCGCGCCTGTCGGTTGGCCTCGAAGGACTGGCGATCACCGAACGTGCCTATCAGCAGGCGCTTGAATACTCCCACGAGAGGCTGCAGGGGCGAGCCCCCGGCGCGGCCAAGGGCGAAAGTTCGCCGATCGTCGATCACCCCGACATCCAACGAACCTTGCTCGACATGAAGGCCTGCATTGATGCCATGCGAGGGCTGTGTTACCGAAACGCCGAAGCGCTCGACCATGCTGCCCACAACAGCGACCCCGATCTGCGCGAGACGGCATCGCAGTTGGCGGCTCTTCTCACTCCGCTCAGCAAGGCGTGGTGCACCGATCTCAGTTGCGAGCTCACCAGCGAAGCCGTTCAGGTGCATGGCGGTATGGGCTTCGTTGAGGAGACGGGTGTGGCCCAGCACTTCCGCGACGCTCGCATCACCCCGATCTACGAGGGCACCAACGGAATTCAGGCCATGGACCTGGTCGGCCGAAAGGTGCCGATGAACGGGGGAGCGGTGGTCAGGGCCCACCTCGATTCGATCGCGGCCACGTTGGCCAACATCAATGGCGTCGACGGTCTCGAACCAGTGGCCATTCATCTCTCGGCGGCGCTCGACGCCACCCGTGAAGCCACCGAATGGTTGATGGAGGTCGGTTTGGTCAACCCGCTCGACGTCCTGGCCGGGGCCACCGACTACCTCGCCATGCTGGCGGCCACCACCGGCGGTCAGATCCTCGCCGACGCTGCCATGGCGGCCCGCGACACCGACTCGGCCGACGACAAGGCCTTGCTGGCCCGTTTCTTCGCCACCCATCGGCTGGCCCGTGTGCCCGGCTTGGTTGCCGGGGTCCAATCCGGGGTTGCCGATCTGTCGGCGGCCCGCCGGAGCATTCTCGCCGGCTGATCCCGCGGTCGTGGAAGCTGAAGGGCCTGACTAGGGTTTCCACTGAAGCTCGAAGCCTCGGAGGGCCAGTTGCTCGCGTCGATCCCAAGCCCATCGTCCAGTGTCATCGAACTCGGCCCCCTCACGCTGCGGGCCTACGGGCTGATGATCGCCCTGGGCGTGGTGGCCGGTGTGTGGCTGGCCCAGAAACGTTGGGCCGAGCGAGGCGGTGATCCCGACGACGTCGCCTCGATCGCCATGTGGGCGGTTCCGGCTGGTCTGCTCGGTGCCCGCTTCTATCACGTCCTCACCGACTGGCGATTCGACGAGGGCTGGCTCGAGCCGTTCAAGATCTGGGAAGGCGGCCTGGGAATCCCCGGTGGAATCGCGGCCGGCGTGTTCGCGGCGATGTGGATCATCAAGAGGAAGGGACTGTCCCAGCCCAACGTCTTCGACGCGTTGGTGCCGTCGCTTCCTTTGGCTCAGGCCGTCGGGCGGTGGGGAAACTGGTTCAACCAGGAACTCTTTGGTGGGCCCAGCGATCTGCCGTGGGCGGTCGAGATCAAGCCCGAACTGGCGGCCGAGGCCGGCCATCCCGATGTGACGACGTTCCACCCCACGTTCTTGTACGAATCCTTGTGGAACATCGGGCTCGTGCTGTTCTTGATTTGGCTCGACGGCAAGCGGGTGATTCGTCGGGGCAGCCTCATCGCGGTCTACGTGCTGGGCTATCTCACAGCCAGACTCTGGCTCGAGACGGTGAGAATCGATCCGGCCACCGATGTCGGTGGGGTTCGAATCAACATCTGGATGAGTCTCATCGGCATCGCAGCCGCCGGTGGCTGGCTGCTCTGGAAGGGCCGGGAGGTCGACTCAGGCGATACCGGTGGCGGTGTCGAGCAGGTCGAGGTGGCTCCGCCCGGAGACGGTGTTTCCTAGCCGATTGAGGGCGTGAAACTCGTTGAGTTGATTGGCGGGAGCCTGGGGCGGGAACATCGTCAGGTCGCGGATGTCGTAGGCGATCGAATACAGACGCAGTCGATCGAGCTGCCGCGGAACCGCGAACAGTTCGGGGTACTCCTCCTGCATCCACCAGGGCACGTCGGCGTAGTCCTCGGCGCGGGTGGCGTCGTAGTAGGCGTCGGCCACGTGGAGCTTCGGTAGACAGCAGACCCGCAGGAAGACGTCGAGGTCGACGTCACTTGGAGCGGGGCGAGACCATTCGAAGTCGAGGACAGCGGTGATCTGTTGTCCGTCCCACAGGATGTTCTCGAATGTCAGGTCGCCGTGGATGAGGAATTCGCTTGCGAACGGCTCGATCGCTGAGCTGATCTCGAACACGAGACGCTCGACGCCGTCCATGAGCCCGGAATCGATGTAGGGCAGCGACCGCAGCTGGTCGAGGGCAACGAGCAGGGACATGACAGGTGAGAGGGTGTCGCTGCGAAGCATCTGAGGGGCGTCGATGGCCGGAAGGTGGGCCGGTCCGGGAGTCTCGTGAAGGCGACGAAGCTTGGAAGCCAACTGTCGGATTGAATCGCGGCGAGCAGCGATGGTCATCTCGGGCCAGCAATGGGCCAACGGACGACCGGGTACACGACGCAACACGAGGTAGTCGGCGCCCATCTTTCCGCCGTAGGCAACCACCATCGGGTAGCCGATGTCGGCGGGCAGGGTCGGGCCGAGAATGGCCTCGCGTCGAAGCCGCTGGTTGGGTCGGCGGTTGACCCTCACGACGTGATGTGGTGACAGCCAGACCTCGTTGGTGACACTGGATGCAGGCTCGAGCGGCACGCTGGCGTCGAGGCCGGCGTGAAGCAGGGCATGGCGGGCACGGGCCATGGCCATCGGGCTACTGGTGCTGTCGTTCACTTTGCCACCCAGAGGAATTTCAGTGCTGCGCACATGAGAGTCCATCGGCAGCTGGATTCGTGGACTGAGTGAGCCGCGCGGCACATGTTTCGTGAAATGGGCCAAAAGGCCTAGTTCTGGAGGCTGTGAAGCACCGAATCCGATAATTGAGGCCAAGCGTGGGCGGCCCATGGCCCGAAATTCCGGTCGGTCAGAGCGATGAGCGTGATCTCTCTGGAGGGTTCGGTCCACATCATGGTGCCGGCCCGTCCGAAGTGTCCGTGAGCGGATTCGGAGCTGAGCGCACCTGTCCAGTGGGGACTCTTGTCGCCGCGGATCTCGGGACCGAGACCCCACGGATTGGGGTCGTGTCGACCGAAACCGGGCAGCACGCCGGCCAGACCCGGCAGGTGAACGGACGTGGCCAAGCGGAGGGTCGATTCGGAGATGAGAAGTGGTTGGCGCCAGCATTCGGCCAGTCGGATCATGTCGCCGAGGGTGCTGGCGGCGCCGGCGCCGGCCGAATCGGTGAAGGTGGTCGATTCCATGCCGACCGGTTCGAGGATTGCCTCCCGGACGTAGTCGTCGAAGGCCATCCCCGACTCGGTCGACACGTGTTCGGCGAGTAGGTCGTAGGCCGAGGTGGAGTAGATGCGGCGCTGACGGGGCGCTGACATCGATCGGGGTTCGTCGGGGGCGATGCCGCCTGAGTGGGCCAGTAGGTCGGCCACGGTGGCTCCTGTCGGCGTGGCAACGGTTTCCAGCCGGACCGAGCCTTCCTCGTAGGCGATGAGCACGGCCATCGAGGTGATGAGCTTGGTGAGCGACGCCAGTTCGAACCGTCGATCGAGGTCTCCGGTCGTGGTGGTCGCCGACGGGCCGATGACTGCGGCCGCGGCATGATCGACCGGCCAGTCGTCGATCGCAGACAGTGGAGACATGGGGCGACGATAACCCGATGGCTCAGCCACAATGGGCTGCCTCCGATGGTTACGGTGTCCGGAATGGATCCCTTCGACCGTTCGACCTGGACCGAGTTCGAGGTGGCGGTGGCGGCTGTTCTCGATGAATTGGGTCCCGGCGACGTGGTCACCTATTCCGAAGTTGCTCAAGAGGCCGGTCGGCCGGGCGCGGCGCGGGCGGTCGGGTCGATGCTGCGGCGCTCCGATGGCGCCGGCTTCCCTTGGTGGCGAGTCGTGACCGCCGACGGGCGGCTGGCCGCGGGCGACGTCGCCGACCAAGCGAGGAGACTCTCGGAGGAGGGTGTGGTGGTTCGTAGGGGTCGACTTGTCTGACGAACCATTGGGTCCAACTGGTGGCGGTAGGCGCGGCGCGACCCTGCCCGGCGGTACCCTGACGCCGTAATCATGTCTCAAACAACTGCCACCTCAACGTTCGCCGACCTTGGCCTCCTCGACGAAATCGTCACCACTCTCTCCGACAAGGGCATCGACTCGCCCTTCCCGATTCAGGCCCTCACGATCCCCGACGCTCTCGCCGGCAACGACGTGTGCGGCAAGGCGCAGACCGGTTCGGGAAAGACCCTCGCTTTCGGACTTCCCGTCCTGCAGAAGCTTCAGGCCGCCGAGCCCCGACTTCCC
Source organism: Acidimicrobiales bacterium (assembly GCA_029263235.1). GTDB lineage: Bacteria > Actinomycetota > Acidimicrobiia > Acidimicrobiales > Aldehydirespiratoraceae > SZUA-87. The sequence continues at coordinate 3,582 of JAJCXW010000266.1, read as the reverse complement.
ACAGCGCTCGTTCTGGTGCCCACCCGCGAGCTGGCCAACCAGGTATGCGAGGAACTCCAGCCGGCCGCTTCGGCGGTCGACCGCTCGGTGCTCGCCATCTACGGCGGTGCCCCCATCGAGAAGCAGATCGCGCGTCTCGACAGGGGAGTCGACATGGTCGTGGCCACACCGGGACGCATGATCGATCTCATCGAACGCGAAGCGGTCGCGGTCACCGCGGTCAAGCACGTCGTCGTCGACGAGGCCGATCGCATGGCCGATATGGGGTTCCTTCCCCAGGTCGAGTGGATTCTCCGCAACGTCGACTCCGACCGTCAGACGCTGCTCTTTTCTGCCACGCTCGACGGAGCGGTCAACACCCTGATTCGGCGCTACCAGACCGATCCGGCGATGCATGAGGTGGAGAGCAAAGAGATCACGGTCGAGGAGATGACTCATCGGTTCGTGGCGGTCCATCAGATGGACAAGGCGAAGGTGGCGGCCACGATCGCCAGGTCGACCGACCGCACCATCATGTTCACGCGCACCAAGGTCATGGCCGACCGTTTGGCCCGCGAACTTGAAATCCTCGACATCGACGCCGCAGCGATCCACGGCGATCTGCGCCAGTCGCAGCGCGAGAAGTCGTTGAGGGAGTTCAGCGAAGGCCGACTCCACGTGCTCGTTGCCACCGACGTGGCGGCCCGAGGCATTCATGTCGACGATGTCGATGTTGTACTTCAGTACGACCCGCCGTCGGATCACAAGACCTACGTCCACCGCGCCGGACGCACTGCTCGCGCCGGCGAGAGCGGAATGGTCGTGACTTTGTCGATGTGGAACGAGGAGCTCGATATCAAGCGCCTCCAGAAGCGTGTTGGCGTGATCATGCCGATCACCGAGATGTTCTCCAATGACAAGCGGCTCACCGACTTGGCCGGCTGGGATCCCGAAGCCGACTGATCCGCGGTTGTCGCCAACCGTCGCCCGACTGGTCGACGCTTCTGGTGAGGATCTTGCGGAATCGTTGGCAGGAGCGGTCTCGGCGGTAGCTCGTGCTCGTGGGCTCGAAGTTGAGTTTCGTGTGGAAGATCAGGTCGTGGAACCTGATTGGGCGGTGTCATCGGTCGAGATCGATCCCGACCTCGCACGCGAACAGGGACATTTCCTGCCGGGGGCAGTGCGTGAGGTCCTGACCGGGCCTTCGGTGAGACGAAGCTCGGGAGTCCACCACACCCCGATCGAGTTGGCCTCGGCTCTGGTGGCTATGGCGTTGGGCGACAGGTCCACCGACGTGGTGGGTGATCCATCGGTGGGCGGCGGCGTCTTCCTTCTGGCCGCAGCTGAGCAACTGGCGGGCGAGCCCAACGAGATCCTCGGTCGGCTCACCGGATGCGACATCGACCCGTTGGCGGTGGCCACCACCGAGGCGGCCCTCGCTCTCTGGTCGGGTGGAATCGAGCCGCCAAGAGGGGCGATACGTGTGGCCGACTTCATGGCTGGCGACCCCTTCGGAGGCGTAAGACCCGATGCCGTGGTCGGGAACCCGCCGTTTCTTTCCCAGCTCAGAGGGTCGACGGTTCGCGGCCGGGCTCGTCGCTCTGATCTGCGTGGTCGGTGGCCTCAGCTCGGTGGCTACGTCGACGAGTCGGTTGCGTTCCTGCTGGCTGCGGTTGATGAGTCGGCCGACGGGGGAACGGTCGCGTTGATACAGCCAACTTCGTTTCTCTCAGCCCGCGACGCCCAGTCGGTTCGCCGACACCTGGAGGCCGTTGCCCCACCGACGGCGTTCTGGTGGTCGAGAGAGCCGGTGTTCGATGCCGACGTGGATGTGTGCGCGATCGTGTGTCGGCCGGGCTCCACCGAGACGTCGGTTCGACGATTCGAGGGGCTGCCGGCTGTCGATGCCGGTTCGTGCCTGCGGCCGTCACCGGAGTCGTGGTCGACGCTCCTCTCGGGAATGTCGGGAGTCCCCGACGTGGCGGTGGATGGCGAGTCGCTCTCGTCGATTGCCAATGTCACAGCCGGATTTCGTGATCAGTACTACGGGTTGCGTGGTGCCATCGTCGAGGACCCCGAGGGTGACCATCCTTTGGTGACATCGGGTCTGATCGATCCGCTTCGATTCCGTCGAGGATCGACGACTTGCCGGTTCGATCGTCAAACCTGGCAGTCGCCGGCGGTTGTCATCGACCGGGTTGATCCAGCCATTCGTGGATGGGTCAACGACCGGCTGCGGCCGAAGGTGATGGTGGCCACCCAGACTCGTGTGGTCGAGGTGATGGTCGACGATCTCGGAGTGGCGGTTCCGTGCACTCCGGTGGTGGTGGTGGAACCCCACGACCCGGCCATGGTCTGGCATGTGGCGGCGGCTCTGACGTCGCCAGTGGTCTCGGCCATGCTGGTGGGTTCAGCGGCGGGTTCCGGACTATCGGCTGATGCCATCAGAGTTTCGGCGTCGATGCTGGCCGGCACCGCTCTTCCTCCTGAGGGCCCGCGGTGGGATGAAGCGGCCCTTGCTGCGCGGGCGGCTCAACAATCTGCCGACGCCGGTGAACCCACCGATCTGGTGGCTGTGGCCCGACTCTGTGACGCCGCATATGGGGTCCACGACGAGGAACTCTTGTCCTGGTGGAGCGCTCGGTTGCCTCACCGCGGTGAGATCAATCGCCCACAATGACCGAATAGTGCTTGACCCCGCACCGGGTAGTGACTTGACTGTGGGGAGCATTTGGAGAGGTTCGCGGTTGTCTGCTCGCAAGAGGAGCGGCCCGGACCCGGCAACCTGGGATCGGACACCCAAGGTGCCCTCTCGTTTCGGCGAGGATGTGGTGCCGGCGAAAGTCGGTGCAACGAAGTGTCCGGAGGGCTGGCCCCTCCGCCACGGGGTGCCAGGTGACTATGTCTCGGAATAGGAAGGCAGTGGCAGAAGAATCCGAACCTCGGCGATTTGTACCCGCCGAACGGTTCCCCGTCGATCTACCGGCCACCGGCGCATTGATGCCCGGTGATCCGGTTGGCGCGCGGCGATTCATGACTGTCACCGACGGCCGGCCCTTCGCGTTGGAAGGAGGCGGTCGGCTGCAGGAGATCACGGTTGCCTACGAGACGTGGGGTCATCTCAACTCCGACGCATCCAACGCTGTGTTGATCTGTCACGCCCTCACCGGCGACAGCCACGCCGCCGGCCCGATTTCGTCGGGTCATCCCAGCGCCGGTTGGTGGGACGAGCTGATCGGCCCGGGGCGGGCGATCGACACCGATGAGTTCTTCGTGGTGTGCAGCAACGTCCTCGGCGGTTGTCAGGGCACGACCGGACCGGCTTCGGTCGACCCCGAGACCGGCCATCACTACGGATCGAGTTTCCCTCAGGTGACGGTTCGTGACATGGTGCGCACCCAGAAGCTGCTCGGCGACCGTCTGGGCATCGATCGGTGGCGTTCGGTGGTGGGCGGTTCGATGGGTGGAATGCAGGTGTTGGAGTGGGGGGCCATGTACCCGCGGCGGGTGGCGTCGTCGGTTCCGCTCGCAACCACCGCGGCTGCCAGCGCCATGCAGATCGCCTGGAGCGCGGTCGGACGGCTGTCGATCGTGACCGACCCT
>JAJCXW010000265.1 GCA_029263235.1 Acidimicrobiales bacterium | reverse complement strand
AAGGTGAATTCCCCGCGCGGCGCCTTGGCCTCGATTTCGTCGCCGACGCGGATTTGCTCATGCAGAAACCGCGAAACGACGCCCTCGCGCTTGACGCTGATCCGGTACAGCCCATCGCCCGGCGCCGATGACAATGTATAGGTGCGGACCAGCGGCTGCGCCGCCGGATCAGGCATCACCCGGACGGTCAGGTACTGGCCGGGCAGGAAACTCGACCGGCCGCCGCCGTCGGCGACCTGGAGATAAAACGAGCGAATGACGCTGCTTTCATCGACGACGCGGACGACCCGGTAGGGCCGCCACACCTCGCGCCGGGCTTCCGCCGCCAGCGTCGCCTCGGCCTCGGCCCAATCGCCGGTGATCAATGAATTTGGAGAGTACGCGCCGAACGACCAGCGCAGCGGCAACGCGTCCCGCAGGCGGCGGCCGTGGTCGAGGGTGAACTTCCAGGCCCGGTCGGCGCCCTTGAAGGCATCGACCTCGGGGCCGTCCCAAATAATTTCGGCGGCGCCCGTCAGCATCAGCAAATCGCCGCTCTCGAAGTCGGCGAACAGCAGGCCGGCCTTCGGATTGAGCAAGATGTTGCCAAGTGTGTTGAAGTAGTTGTTGCCGCTGTAATCGGGGATCGTCAAGGTGTCGCCATCGACTCGCACGAAGCCGGGCCGACCGCCGCGATGCGAAGCATCTACGCCCTGAATCCGGGCGTCGCTCGTCGCCGTGATGTAGCTGGAAACGAAAAACGTGTCGGCGGCGGCGATCATCGCCGTCGCTTCCGCGTCCAGGGTTTCGAATAACTCCGGCGCGGCAGCGAGGCCGCTGCCCGGCTCGCGGACGAATTCGAAGGCGCGGGTCTGGATGTACTGCGGGCAGTTGCCGAACGCCTGATCGACCTTCAGGGTCATCGAGCCCTCGCCGACGTTGGAAATCCGCGCGTTCATGCGATTGCGCCGGCGGTTCGCGAACTCCAGGCCGAGCAACCCCACCGGCCGACCGACCGACAGGCTATCGGCGAGCGGATCGCCAGGATGCGGGACCGTCGAAATCTCCAGCGTCGCCGGATCGGGGCTGCTCATAAACCCCGGCTTTCCGGTCAACATCGAGGCCCATGGCCAGCCATTGTCATCGGCATGACCGGCGATGACGAACGGCAAATTACCGTAAAACTCGCGATGCTGATCGGGCATGATTTCACTGAACACCCGGCGCGCGAACTGTTCCATTTCGTCGCTCAGGCCGGCCCGCTCCTGAAGGATTTTCTCGCCTTCGTGAAACGGCGAGGCGTCTCCATGCCAACCAAGTTTTTTAACGGTCATGGTCTTCGGCTCCGATGTTTGAACACGCCGGGGCGGGCGTCAACGCGCAACGCCCGCCCCGGCGACCTTCAAGAGTTAGGCGGCGAGGCCGGCTTTCGTCACCAGCATCGGCACGAACCCAGGCAGCGCCTCGACGCGCGCCAGCCAGGCGCGGATTTCGGGATAGGCGTCGAGCGAGACGTTGCCCTCCGGCGCGCGCGCAGTATAGCTGTAGATCGCCACGTCGGCGAGCGTCGGCCTGTCGCCGACCAGCCATTGGCGGCCCTGGAGATGCGCCTCGATGCGCTCGAACGCCCAGGCCGAGATGGCGGCGGCCCGCTCGGCGTCGAGCGGCGCGCCGAGGACGACGATCAGGCGCGCCGTGCAGGGCCCGTATTTGATCTCGCCGGCGGCGGTCGAAAGGAACCGCTGGACCTGCGCCGCCGCCTCGGGCTCTTCCGGCAGCCAATCGGGGGCGAAGGTTTTCGCCAGGTAAACCAGGATCGCGTTGGAGTCGGCCAGGGTCACGTCGCCATGCTCGATAACCGGAATTTGGCCGAACGGATTGATATCGAGAAACGGCTGTTGTTTATGCTCGCCCTTGAGAACATCGACATCGACCAACTCGTGGTCGATCCCGGCGAGGCCGGCGAACAGTTCAACGCGATGGGCGTGGCCGGACAGCGGGTTGCGGTGAATGCGAACGGTATCGGTCATGGAATGAGAGCCTTTCATTGTTGGATTCGGCGGGACGGGTCCGGCCATTGACGTTTACTGATCGGTAAACTGTACCGATCGGTTCATGCTGTCAATGGGAAAATTATGTTTTCTTAAGTGGTTGAGTTTTTTGTAACATCCAGTGTATAAGTACTGATCTGTACACCTTTCCGACTCGATCGAGAATGGACAATGAGCGCTTCAAAACGCGATGAACTGGTGCAAAAGGCGCTCGCGGTTTTTTACCGCGACGGTTTTCACGCCACCGGCATGGACAAACTGGTCGCCGAAACCGGCATCTCGAAAACTTCCATGTACAAGCACTTCCGAACCAAGGAGGATTTGATCCTCGCGGTCTTGCACTATCGCGCCGATGACTTGCGGGCATGGCTGGTCGGGCGCACCGAGGAATTGGCGGAATTGCCACGCGACCGTCTGTCCAGTTGGTTCGAGGCGCTCGGTGAGTTTCTCGTGCAGAAGAATTTCAAGAGCTGCGTGTTCATCAAGGCGGCCTCAGAATACCAGAACGCCGGTCACCCGATTCATGATTTCTCGGCCAAGCACAAACGCCTGTTGCACGACTACGTCCGCGATCTGGCGGAACAAGCCGGCGCGGTCGACGCCGACCGCCTGGCCCGTCAATTGCTCCTACTCACCGAGGGTGCGCTGGTCACCGCGCACCTTCTCGGCCCGGCCAATGTCGCCGCCGACGCCGGCGATGCGGCGCGCTGCCTGA
>JAJCXW010000264.1 GCA_029263235.1 Acidimicrobiales bacterium | reverse complement strand
CTCGTTGTGGAGATGACCTCACCGCTGGCACCGTCGACCACGGCGACTTCCCAGTCGTCGCCGGTCTGAGTGGACACCACGACTCGGCTGCCGCGGCGTGACCACGTGGGTTGGGTGACGAGGTCGCCGACCAGCGGCGATGCCAGGAGGGTTGAGTCGGAGCGCACGAGGTGTAGTCCATCGACACCGACGGTGGCGATCCTTCCGGGAGTTTCGGTGACGTCCTGATCGGGGTTCGAGACAACGGCAGGCCCCGCACCGTCGGAACTGCACGCCGAAGCCAACACCACCACGGAGGTGACTGCGGCAACGACCCTTCGGATCCTCATGACCGAAACGTAGTTGGGCCTGCATCCCTACCGGCAGTGGTGATCGGGCCGGTCAGGGCAGCGGGAGAACCTCGGCGATGTCGACCGGGCGCCGTTCGTCGATGGATCGATGCGCTGTGATTCCGACCGCCACACCCCACAGGCCGTCCTCGAGCGTGACCAACGGTTCGCCATCGCTGCGTATGGCGTCGAGTAGATCGGAGAGCTCGAGATAGGACGAACCGTGATGAAACCCGGAGTAGCGGACTCGCTCGTCGGCGATCTCGTGTTCCTCGACCCCACCGATCCAATGCTCGCCTCTTCTCCCGATCCGGAGAACGGATTCGGGGATCAGTGCCTCGACCTTGCCGATGTCGCCGACCGCGACGACCTCTTCCTGATTCCGGGTCGCTTCGGCGAACATGCACAGGTCGAGCATGGTGCGCACTCCGTTGGCGTACTCCACGATCACATAGGCATTGTCGAGAATGTCGCTGCGTTTGCCGTCGTAGATCTCGTCGAGGTGATTGACGTCCTGGCCCCCCGACGCCATCACTCGTACCGGCCGGGCATCAACGATGTGGTTCATGAGGTCGAAGTAGTGGCAACACTTCTCGACGAGGGTGCCGCCGGTGTTGGCCGAGAACCGATTCCAGTTGGCGACCTTGTCGAGGAACGGAAAGCGGTGCTCGCGGATCGACAGCATCCGTAGATCGCCGACGGTGCCGCCGCGCACCTCCCGTATGAGGCGGGCAATCGGAGGCATGTAGCGGTATTCGAGACCGACCCACGCGATTCCCTTGTGGCGTCGCCCGGCCTCGACAACGGTCAGGCAGTCGTCGATGGTCGTGCACAGAGGCTTCTCGACCAGAACGTGGAGATCGGCGTCGAGGACATCGAGAAGTGGTTGGAGGTGAAGGTGGTTTGGTGTGGCGATCACTACCGCGTCGCAGGTTCCGGAGTCGATGAGGTCGCGGTGGTCGACGAACACGGACGGTGTGGCCTCTTCAGACAGCGCCTCCCGGGCGGCTGCCAGTGATGGCTCGTGGGTATCGCAGAGCGCCGTGACGACGGCACCGTCGAGGGCTTTGAGGTTCTCGATGTGTTCGATCCCCATCATGCCGGTGCCGATCACCCCGTATCGGACCTCGTCGCTTGCCATGGTGACTCCCTCGAACTCTTCGGAACCCAGACCTCGCCGGTACTGTACGTCTCATGTCGGACACGATTCTCGACGTCACTCCCAGAACATTGGCCGAGGGCCTGGCCCCGGTCGGCCCGATCGGTTTCGGTTGCTGGCGTTTCACCGACACCGATATCGATCGGTCGTTCAGGCTCATCGACACGGCTCTCGACGCCGGCATGAACCTTGTCGACACCGCCGATGTCTACGGGCTTGATTGGGGCGGAACCGGCTTCGGAACCAACGAGGAGCTTCTCGGTGAGGTGCTGGCGGCCCATGCTGGCCTGCGCGACCGGATGGTTCTCGCCACCAAGGGCGGGATCATGCCCGGGATCCCCTACGACCAGAGCACCGACTACCTGCGATCGGCGTGTGAAGCATCGTTACGGCGGCTTCGGGTCGACACGATCGATCTCTACCAGATCCATCGTCCCGACATGTTCTCCCATCCGGCCGAGGTTGCTGCCACTCTCACGGCACTGCGAGACGAGGGCAAGATTCGTGCGGTGGGAGTGTCGAACTACACCCCGGACCAGTACGACGCGCTGCGGGCCCATCTGCCGTTTCCGCTTGCCACCAACCAGCCTGAGTACTCCGCGGCAAGTCTCGAGCCTCTGCGAGACGGAACTCTCGATCGGTGCATGCGTGATGGGGTCACGCCCCTCGCGTGGAGCCCGCTCGCCGGTGGCCGGCTCGCTGTCGACGAAGACCACGCGAACTCCGATGGGATTCGCCCTGAGTTGATCAGGGTGATTGGCGATCTGGCCGAACGCGAGAACGTCGATCGGGCGGCGATCGCGTATGCGTTCGTCTTGGCCCACCCGTCACGGCCGGTCGCGATCATCGGATCGCAGAACATCGACCGACTTGTCCGTGCTCAGGATGCGCTTGGCGTGACACTGACGCGAACCGACGTCTACCGAATCATCGAAGCGTCAGAAGGAACTCCTCTGCCATGACTGCCTCACACGCGACAGACCCGCTTGAGATCGCCTGGTTCTCGGCCTTGTGCGACGACGACTACGAGTTTCTGGGGGTTCCCGATCCGGCGCTTCGTAGCTCTTGGAGTCATTGCCGCAACATCGTTCTCACGGCCGAACGTTATGGCTACGACAATGTGCTGTTGCCGTCGGGATACGGGCTCGGCATCGACAACACCGCGTTCGCGGCTGCAGTTGCTCCGCTGACCGAGCAGATCAAGCTTCTGTTGGCGATCCGCATGGGTGAGCTGGTGGCGCCGCAGGTCGTTCGTCAGGTGGCGAGTCTGCAGCAGATCGCCGGCGGCCGGTTGGCCGTCAACATCATCTCGAGCGATGTGCCCGGAGAGAAGCTCGACTCGGAGCCGAGGTATCGCCGCTCCACCGAGCTGATGTACGTGATCCGTGAGCTGCTCGACGGTCGTTCGGTCGATTTCCACGGAGACTTTGTCGACCTCACGCTCGATCCGCCTCGGATCGTCGAGGAGATCGCAGGCAGCCCTGCGTTCTACTTCGGTGGCCTGTCACCGGCGGCCCGGGAATGCGCGGCCCGAGGCTCCGACGTGTTCTTGATGTGGCCCGATCTCCCAGAGAAGGTGGCTGAGGTCAAGGCCGACATGGATGCTCGTGCCGCGGCTTTCGGCAGGTCCTTGAGCTACGGCTGGCGATCGCATGTGATCGTTCGCGAAACCGAGGACGAGGCGCGAGCTGCGGCCCGTCGCCTTCTGTCGAAGCTCGACGACGAAGAGGGTGATGCCATTCGTGCCAAGTCGCTCGATTCGAAGAGCGCCGGCGTCAACCGGCAGACCGAGCTACGTACCGACGCCGACGATGAGGGCTATGCCTCGCGGCACCTCTGGACCGGAGTGGGCCGTGCCCGCAGTGGAGCCGGAGCGGCGATCGTCGGTGATCCCGACCAGGTGCGCGACACGATCATCGAGCTGGCGGGAGTGGGCATGAACGCCTTCGTTCTCTCGGGCTACCCGCATGCCACCGAGTGCGACCTGTTCGCCCGATACGTACTGCCCGAGTTGAACCACGCCCAGCTCAGTCCAAAGACGTCGCCGGTTGTCGTCTGACGCTGTGTGATCCTGGCCGGGCGGCCTTGAGCAGCTGATTAATCGATCAATCCGCGCTCGACGATCCATTGTGTTGGTTGTCCGGTGACGGCTGCGATGTGGTCGAAGTCTGCGTCGTAGTGCAGAACTGTGAGCGACATGGCCTCGGCGACTGCGGCGATGAGGAGATCGGGCACCTTGCGTCCCCCGAGCCCGCTAGCGGCGAGGTCACGTTGGACCTGTTGTGCGCGGTCGAAATGATGCGCTTCGACGACGATTCGCCGGAACGCTCCGAGCGCCACGTGGAGGCGGTCCCATTCGTCGGAGTTCCGCGCCGAGAAGCCGATCTCGAGGTCGGTCATGGACGTGCGTGCGAGGCCGTCGCGGTCGAGCTCTTCGATTCGCCGGAGAATCGACGGGGCGCTGATTCTGGTCAGGACGCTCGTGTCGAGCAGGAACATCAGCGCCAGGCCGCGGAACGGTCGTCGAGATCGGCATCAGCGAGAACAGACAGCGCGTTTGCGAGTTGGGCGTTGCGTTGGTGCGCGGCGCTACGCAGCGCCTCGTTCACGGTGTCCTTGATGGTGCGGGTGCCGAGATGAGAGCGCGCCGCATCGAGCGCATCGTCATCGACGTCGATCAATCGCTTGGTCATGGCGCGAGTATATACCATTCGCCTATCAATATATACGGCACCGTTGAGCGCACCTGAAGTGCTGCGATTTCGTGACGCCGCACAGGGGCCGCAGTGCGGCTCGTCCAACGCGCTGAAGACAGCGATACTGCGTGGCGAAGTGTGCGGCTGTCAGAGGACGTGGTCGGACTTGTGGGGAGGCATGATCCCCGCCAAGTGGTGCTCCTCGGTAGCCGAGCGCCACTGTTGCCGGCGAGCCCACCGCGTTGATCGACGATGAGGGCTCTAGAAAGCGACGGCGGGTTGATGCTCGGGCTGTCAGTATGGGCTGGTGATGGGGTTTGAGGATGCGTGTGTGAGTTCGCCGGCGGGGACTGCGTTGCTTGCCGCGCTCGAGGCCCGTGAGCGCGACGATGTCAGCTGGTTCGTAGCGCCGTCCAACAGCACACCAGCGGCGGTGGATGCGGCAGTGGGTGCAGTGGGGTCGATGCGGTTTGGTGAGCTGTGTTCGGTGGCGGTCAACGCGGCAGAATCGCTTGTCGGTCCCTGGGTCGTCGACGCGGCCCAGTCCGCGGCGGCCGCATATCGGTGCGCCGAGCAGCGGCGACCAATTGCGGCGGCGATCGCAGAGCGGTTTGGCGCTGAGCTTCACGCGCCGATGGATCCGCGCTGTCAGCAGTGGTGGAATTCCGCAGGTAGTCCTGATCAGCCCGATGATCGGCTGCCGCTGTTTGAGCGCTATGGCGATGTCTACGGCAACGGCGAGTTCACCTGGGCCGGTCTGTGGACGGTGACTGACCCTCCCCCTGAGGTGGATGACGCACTAGTCGACGTCTGGGAGATCTCTCCCGGGCCGACCAGTCGATGGCGCTTACCGGCGCGGCCCGGTGTCCGTGTGTTCGAGGTGCATCGCCCCGAAGACTGGGTTGCGCTCGTGACCACCCACCCTACCGAAGCCCTCCGGCCGCATGGCGGCTGGGAACTCCCTGGCCGCAATCAGCGGATCGAACAATCCGGGCTTCTGGATGTCGCACACCAACGGGCCGCTGTGGGTGAGCTGTCCTCCCATTTGCTGCCCGACTGGTCAAGCGTGGCGGAGTCCTTTGACGCGGTGCATCTGAGTTGGGCCGGTTTCATCACCACCGAAGGCTGTGTCACTCCGATTGGTGATGGGGCGTTCACGATGCTGCGCTACTGGGGAAGCGAGCGAACCCACTGGCTACATGACTGCTTCACAGAACCCGAACCCCTCGACGCGCCCGCCCTCTCAGGACGCGTGAGCGGCGACCTCGGCATCAGCAGCCTGACCGACCGGCAACGCAGAACAACCGACCGTGCGTTACTCGACCAACTCCTAGGCAGATGAAGCCGGTCGAGACCGAACCCGACCAGAGTCCAGACCTACGAACGGCCTCTGTTGATAGAGCGGACGAGCCTGGCTTCCGCCGTCCAGAACGAGTGATATCCACCTGGACCAACCCTCACCCAAACAGCAGTCGTCGACCGAAGGATCGGCACTCCTAGATAGCGTCGCCTTAGTAGTCCGACCGACGAGCCCTGCCCGATGATCGCGGGTAGAAACTCAGGATTGGGTACTCGGTACCCGGCGAACCCGAGCGCACTTGGCGCCACCCAGGCCGCTCGATAATCACGCGCAGCGGACCCCCAAAACGGCGGTCAGCCGGGTGTCTCACGGCGACAATGTAGCTGCGCCAACGGCGTCGCTCAGCCGTCATGTATCGAGGCCCGTGTCTCAGCGCAGAATGTGAATGGGCAGGGCGCCCCGTCGCCGCCGTCGATTCGAGCGTCGAGTGAGCGGCCGAAGAGTCCTCCGGTGACCACCAGCACCTCCATCGGCAGCCGATGGAGGTCGCTGTCGACAAGAATTCTGAGTCCTTCGCCGACGCGATGTTGGCGATAGGAATCGAGCTCGCGACCTTTCGTGTGGGCGTCGACCGACACCTCGAAACATGGACTAGTCCCCATCCACCACGGAACCGCAGCTGCAGATGACGGCCGAGACTATGCAGTGCTGCATTTGGGCCGGGGTGTTGTGCGGTAGCTGTGCTCGTCGGCGGGACTATGCGTCGGCAAACTCGGGCAGGGCCAGCCTGGATGGCCTGACCGGTGAAATGCTCAGCTCGATGCCGGATAGGGAGGCGGCAGTCAGCCGTTGCCAAATGGTGACCCTAAACAGTCGGGAGAAGACGCGCTGATCTCTGCGACCCAGTACCACACGCCGTCGATCTCGTTGACAAGAATCACAACGAACCTGTTCGCCCAAACGGTCCCGTCGGCCTCGGCGGCGACGTTCCCTGCGACGTACGTCCCGCTCTGGTCGGTCTGCGTCCTGTCATGCTCATAGCTGTAGATCGAGCCTGGACGGTCCGCGCCGAGGCGGTTAACCATGCACGCTGTCCATTCGGACTCCGTCACGCCCTCGCGACGCTCCGGTGAAACGAGACCAAAGGCAAGATCGAGGTCGCCAGAGCTGAGCGCCTCATAGTGCGCAGCGACAACGGCCTCCGGTGATGACTGACCCTCGGCGGTCGCCAGGCCGGGGTCGTCGACGGCCTCTTCAGTTCGCTCAGCGGTAACAACCCGCGTGCCCGACTCTGTCTGAGCCCAGAGGATGGCAACAAGCACGATGCAGGCCGCAGCCCCGACACCAACGCCAACTCTCGCGGCGCGTCGCCATCGTCGAGCTGCCGCGAGCACGTCTGACGCGTGGGTTCCGAACGCGACCTGCTCAAAGTCGGGTGCCGGACCTGCCTCGTCACCGAGCTGACCCAGCGTCTCCCTGACACGGGGCACATCTACATCAGGTCGGCTCATCGAGCACCTCCGAGAGTCGGCGACGCCCGCGTGCCAACTGGCGCCGCACCGTTCCATCCGTCACCCCAAGCCGATCAGCGATCGCCGAAGCACTGAGATCCTCCCAATATGCGAGATGCACCACCGCAGCCTGTTGCGGACTGAGCAGCGCCAACGCATGACGCATGTCAACGTCAGGCTCAATGGCATCGACCGAATCCCGCGGTGCCACAAATCGTTCCCGTCGCGCCCGCCGATTGTTCGCACGGATGTGCTTTCGGCCAGCATTCAACACCGCCCTATACAGATATCGCTGCGGATCGACCACCTCCGACACCCCGGTTGTGAGGACACTCACCATCGCCGCCGCCACAACGTCTTCCGCGTCGCTCGGACCGACAACCGTCGCCGAGAAACGAATCAAATCAGCAGAAAGCCTCGAATACGACTCAGCAACGTCAACAGCCCTCACACCCTCATGATCCCACCAACCCCATCTCCGGGTGACACGCCTCCGAATAGACATCTCTCCACAGACATCCCATACACCCGGGTGCCCCTGTCGAACTACGCCCAAGCCCGCTCAATATCGTCAGGTATCGATCAGGGAGACAGCGGGCCTGGCGCCCGGCGAGCGCACTCAATGACCACGGCCCGCAGGCACCATGTTCGCGCCACAGAACCGGCGAACTCGAGCGCCGTTGACGCAGCTCAGCCGTCTTGCATCGAGGCACGTGGCTCAGCGCAGAATGTGGATCGGGCAGGGCGCCCCGTCGATGCCGTCGATTCGGGCGTCGAGTGAGCGGCCCAAGAGCCCACCTGTCACCACCAGAACCTCAACCGGCAGGCGCTGAAGGTCGGTGTCGACCAAGATCTTCAGGTCGTCGCCGACGCGGTGA
>JAJCXW010000263.1 GCA_029263235.1 Acidimicrobiales bacterium | reverse complement strand
TGCTCGGCACCGCCACCACCACCTATGCGGCATCATCGCCGACCGGGCCGGCGTTCGAGGGTGCTCAGATCTCATGTGGGATGCGCGCAACATCGGGGGCGATCGAGCGAATTCGAATCGATCGCCAGACCCTCGAACCTCGCTTCAAGGTCATCGGCTCGGACCTTTGGTCAGATGACCCCGGGTTCTCCGAATCGACCGCTCATCTCGACATTATCGGCCTTTGCGGATCGGCGATCATCGAGGTAATCGCCGAGATGTATCTCGCCGGAATATGCACCAGCGATGGCGTCATCGCTGGTTCGTTCGCCGACCGTACCCAGCGAGTCCAGCCACAGAACCGCACCTTCAAGTACGTAATTCGCGCCGACGACGAACTCGCCATCACCCAGGACGATGTCAGGCAGATTCAGTTGGCCGTGGCGGCTCTGAGGGCCGGGATCGATCTCCTCATGGAGCACGCCGGGATCACCGAAGTCCACGACATTCGACTGGCGGGAGCGTTCGGCGCCCACATCGATCCCACCTACGCGCTGGTTCTCGGGCTGGTGCCCGACTGCCCTCCCGAAGGAGTCCAGTCGGTCGGAAACTCTGCTGGAGCCGGCGCGGTGAGGATGCTCGTGTCGGCATCGCAGCGGGCCGAGATTCGTGAGACCGTCCGCCAGATCGAGAAGATCGAAACCGCGACGGAGCCCCGGTTTCAGAAACTGTTCGTCGATGCCATGGCCTTCCCCCACAAGACCGCTCCGTCGATTCATCTCCGGCAGATCATCGACCTCCCCGAGCCCAGTAGCGCCGCGATCCGTCCACGAGGCCGACGCCGCCGCGACAGGACGGCCCGGGACGACACATGACCGACCCGAGCGCTCGTCCGAGTCGCCGCGGTGGCGGTCGGTCGGCCCGGCGGGCTGCCCGCTCGGCTGCAACCGACGAGACGCGTCCGTACATCACCAGGGGCATGGCTCCGGTCGAGATGCTCGACGAGGAGGGGTTGGCAACGATCGAGTCCAACGCCGACGCCATCCTGTCGGAGATCGGTGTCGCCTTTCAGTCGTTCCCATCTGCTCTCGATCTGTGGCGCGATGCCGGTGCCGACGTCGAGGGCGAGATCGTGAGGTTTCCCCGCGGGATGTGTCGCCGGATCATCCAGGAGAGCGCCCCGAGCAGCTTCATCCAGCACGCCCGCAATCCCATGAGGAACGTGCTCATCGGCGATAACGCCACGGTATTTGCACCCAACTACGGCTCGCCTTTCGTGACCGACGTCGACGTCGGACGTCGCTACGCCACGATCGAAGACTTCCGCAACATCGTGAAGCTCACCTACGCCCTCCCGCAACTCCACCATTCGGGTGGAACCGTGTGCGAACCGGTCGACGTGCCGATCAACAAGCGACACCTCGACATGGTGTACTCCCACCTCAAGTTCAGCGACAAGCCGTTCATGGGTTCGGTCACTGCAGCCGGACACGCCGACGACTCGATCGAGTTGGCGCAAATCGCCTTCGGGGGCGATCTCATGGATCGCACCGTCATGATCTCGCTGATCAACGCTTCTTCACCGTTGCGATGGGACGCCACCATGCTCGGGGCCGCAACGAAGTACGCCCAGGCGAATCAGGGGTGTGTCATCTCACCGTTCATTCTCGCCGGGGCAATGTCGCCCGTCACTGTGGCCGGGCTGGCTGCTCAAGCCCTCGCCGAAGCGCTGTCGGGTATGGCCTACTGCCAGTTGATTCGGCCCGGGGCGCCGGTCGTGTTCGGAACGTTTGCATCATCGATGTCGATGGCCACCGGCGCGCCGACCTTCGGCACCCCCGAGGCCGGACAGGCGATACACGTCATGGCATCGCTGGCTCGCCGACTGGGAGTGCCGTTTCGGTCGGGAGGGGCACTCACCGCATCGAAGGTTGCCGATGCTCAGGCCGCATACGAGTCAGCCTCCACTCTGCTTCCCACCATGCTGGCGGGGGTCAACTTCGTTCTCCACGCCGCCGGATGGCTCGAAGGAGGGCTCACCTTCGGGTACGAGAAGATGATTCTCGACGCCGACCATCTCGGGATGATGGAGGTCTACGGCGGCGGCATCGACCTGAGCGAGAACGGTCAGGCCATGGAAGCGTTTCGCACCAACCCCCACGGCGATCATTTTCTGGGCAACGCCCACACTCTCGACAACTTCGAGACGGCGTTCTACCGCTCGACGACCGCCGACAACAACAGCTTCGAACAGTGGTCCGAGGAGGGCAGTCTCACCGCGGCTCAACGCGCCAACACCGGTTGGAAGAACCTGCTGGCCGACTACGAAGCACCGCCCCTCGACGATGCCATCGATTCCGAATTGCTCGAGTTCGTGGGCCGCCGCAAGGCCGAGATGCCCGACGCCACCCACTGAGCTTCACCATTCTGCTTCTGGGAGGTCGTGGCTGGGGTCACGCCGTTGAATGACGGTAGAAATCGACGGGCTCGGGAGCCAGAGGGGTGTTACCCAATATGAGGTCGGCCGCCTTCTCGGCCAGCATCATCACCGGGGCGTAGATGTTGCCGTTGGTCACGTAGGGCATGGCCGAGGCATCGACCACCCGGAGGCCATCGACTCCACGCACGCGCATCGTCGTCGGGTCGAGAACACTGTCGGCACCGATGCCCATGCGTGCCGTACACGAAGGATGGAGCGCTGTCTCGGCATCACGGGCCACCCAGGCAAGAATCTCCTCGTCGGTCTCGACCGAAGACCCCGGCGAGGTCTCACCCCCGTTGAAGTCGGCCATCGCGGGTTGTTCGAGAAGGCGCCTGGCGTTGCGAATCGCTTCCACCCATTCTCGGCGGTCCTGATCGGTGGACAAATAGTTGAAGCGAAGCAACGGCTTCACACGGGGGTCGGTCGAAGCGATCTCGACCGATCCGCGGGCATCGGAATACATGGGGCCAACGTGAACCTGGTAGCCGTGATCCTTCGATGCCGTCGACCCGTCGTAGCGAATCGCTATGGGTAGGAAATGGAACATCAGGTTGGGGTAGGCCGCTTCGTCGTTGCTTCGGATGAAACCGCCGGCCTCGAAGTGGTTGGTGGCCCCCGGCCCCTTTCGAGCCAGCCATTGCAGACCTATCCATGGCCGCCGCCACATTGCGAGCATCGGTTGCATCGACACCGGCTGACGGCAGGCGTACTGCACGTAGACCTCGAGATGGTCCTGGAGGTTTCGGCCGACCGCGGGGACGTCGGCCACGACCCCGATTCCGTGCTTCTCGAGAAGTGCCGATGGCCCCACACCGGAGAGCTGGAGCAATTGGGGCGTGTTGATCGAGCCGCCACACAGGACAACCTCGGTGGCGGCCACGACCCGCTTGCGCCGGTTGTGGCTGAACTCGACACCAACCGCTCGGGTCCCGTCGAACTCGACCTTCGATACCAAGGCCCGGGTGACCACATCGAGGTTGGGGCGATTCTTCACCGGATGGAGATAGGCGCGCGCCGCGCTGAGCCGGCGGCCCCGATGGATGTTGCGATCGAAGGCGTTGAACCCCTCTTGACGGTGGCCGTTGACATCGCTGGATCGAGGGTGGCCCGCTTCGACCGTGGCATCCAAGAACGCTTTGAACAACGGGTTGTCGGCGGGACCGCGCTCGAGAACGAGTGGCCCGTCGGAGCCTCGGTGGTCGTCGCCGTCGTCGGGGGCCAGGCACTTCTCCATGCGCCGGAAATACGGCAGACAGTGGGCGTAGTCCCAGCTGGACATTCCCGGGTCGGCGCCCCAACGCTCGTAGTCGAGGGGATTACCCCTCTGGAAGATCATTCCGTTGATGCTTGACGAACCACCGAGAACCTTTCCTCGAGCGTGGTAGATCCTGCGACCACCCATGTGGGGCTCAGGTTCGGATTCATACTTCCAGTCGTAGAAACGGTTTCCGATACCGAATGCCAATGCGGCAGGCATGTGCACGAATACGTCCCAGCGATAGTCGCTGCGGCCGGCTTCCAGGACCAACACAGAGACCGAGTGGTCGGCCGAGATTCGGTTGGCAAGGGCGCAGCCGGCCGATCCTCCTCCGACGATCACGTAGTCGTAGTGATCACGCAACCGGCCCTCCAGGGTCGTAGTCAGCCTCGGTCGGCTGCCGTGTGTTTCATCGCCTCGAGAATTCGCCCGTAGCCGGTGCAGCGGCACAGGTTGCCCGACAGACCGATCTGTATTTCGTCCTTGGTCGGGTCGGGGTTCCGGGCGAACAGCGCCGTGGCGGAGATGATCATTCCCGGAGTGCAGAATCCGCACTGCACGCCACCTTCGTCGAGCATGTCCTTCTGGATCTCGGCGAGTTCGTCGCCGTTCATGATTCCCTCGATGGTCGTGACGCTTCGCCCCTCGGTCTGAGCTGCGAGGTAGGAGCACGAGTTCACCGGCTGACCATCGAGGAGCACCATGCAGGCTCCGCATTCGCAATCGTCGCATCCCTCCTTGGTGCCGGTGAGTCCGACCTCCTCACGAATGACGTTGAGGAGGCTTCGCGACGGGTCGACATCGACGGGGTAGGTGACTCCGTTGACTACAAGCTCGAACTCGTGGCTCATGTCACCGCTCCTATGCCGACGCTTCTGTTGACGGGTACGGGGATGGAGGCCCCAGCGGCTCGTCGTGACGCCGCCTCGACCGCTCGGCGGGCCATGACACCGACAGTGTGACGGCGGTAGTCGTCGCTCGCCCGTAGGTCACTGATGGGGCTGGCTTGATCGCCAGCGAGCGCGGCCACGTCGGCCAGAGCCGACTCATCGATCGCTCTGCCGATCAGAGCATCGGCGATTCCTCCGACCGCGATGATGGTGGGAGCGACCGCAGTGAGCGCCAGCGATACGCCGACAACTCTTCCGTCGCCTTCAGGATTGAGAGAAACGACGGCCCCAGCTCCGACCACCGCAATCTCCATGGCCCGTCGATACTCGAGCCGCACGTAGGCACTCCCGGACTCGCTTGGGAGGTCGGGCATGGCAACCGCGATGCACAGTTCGTCGGGCTGGGACACGGTCTGACCCGGACCGGTCCAGAAATCGGACACCGGCACCCGCCTCTCCCCTCCCACCGATCGCAACACGATCTCTGAGTCGAGCACCATCAGCGGCGACCCAGTGTCCATGGCCGGCGAGGCGTTCATCACGTTGCCACCGATGGTCCCGACGTTGCGGGTGGCGGGTGAGCCAACGAGGGCCGCGGCATCGGCGAGTGCTGTGAAGCCGTCGATCACGCTCTCATCTCTCATCAATCGGGCATGGCTGACGGTCGCGCCGATCTGCAGGCCTCCATCCGATGAGTCGATCTCCGATAATTCTGTCAGCCGGTCGATTGCCACGACATGGTCCGGGAGTTCGGACTTGCCGCCCCGGGCCGCGACCACGAGATCGGTGCCTCCGGCAACCGGTTGGTATCCGTCGGCAACGAGCGCCAAGGCCTCATCGAGAGATGTGGCTATTCGTAGCTCTTTCATCGCATTGCCTCCCACACCCGCTCAGGGGTCATCGGGAGATGTGTGACCGGTCTGCCGATGAGCTTGGTGACCGCATTGGCGATGGCGGCAGCGGTGGGCACGTTCGGAGCCTCGGCAATGCCCTTCGCTCCGCGGGGGCCGGCGTCGGGCGTGAAGATCTCGACGAATTGGGTGTGGATCTCCGGCACGTCGGCGGCCGTCTGAAGCTTGTACTCGAGAAGGGCCGGGTTGCGTTGTCTGCCGTCGGCGCCGTAGACGGTGCCTTCCGAGATCGCCTGGCCGATACCCATGACGACGCCACCCTCCACCTGTCCGAGCGCCCCGATGGGATTGATGATCGTGCCGGAATCGTGCACCGCGTCGACTCGGACCACCCTCACCACACCTGTGTCGCGGTCGATCCGGATCCGGGCGGCGTGGCACGAGAATTGCGGCGCCACCCATGCCGCCATTCCGGCGTCACCAGCGCAGGTTGCACCGGAGATCTCGGGTGCGCTCGGGGGCGTGCCCGATCCATGGCCGATCAGCAACTCGCCGTAGGACGCGATGCGGGCGAGCTTTGCGATCGGCACGTTGCGATCCGGTGAGCCGGCCACATGGGCCGCGCCTTCGCTGAGCACGATGTCGGCCATGGATGCCTCGAGCCGGTCGGCGGCCAGTTCCCTCAGCTGCTCGGCGATCTGCCCAGCTGCTGCTATCACGGCGCGGCCGTTGTTGAACAAGGTCTGGGATCCGGTGGCGCCTGTGTCGTAGGGAGCAACGGCGGTGTCCTGGTGGACGATCTGGAAGTCCTCAGGGTCCATCCCGAGTTCGTCGGCGGCAAGCTGGCGCAGAGTCATCACCGATCCGGTGCCGCACTCCTGGGCGCCGGTGATGATCTGTCCGGCACCATCGCCGTCGAGTTTCACGTACGCGCCCGACGGAGAAGGAATGCTGGGCCACCATCCGATGGCCACACCGACTGCCTCGTTGTCGGCGAGCGGGCCGGCGGTCTCGGATGCGGCCACGGCCTTGCGAATGCATTCGGTGAGCCCGATCTCGTCGTAGGTCTGCCCGGACGGGCCGACCTTGCCGGTCTCGACTGCGTTGAGCAGTCGGAACTCGACCGGGTCCATTCCCAACGCCGCGGCCACCTCATCGGTGTGTGACTCTCGGGCCCATGTCGCCTGCGGGGCCGTAGGGGCACGGACTGATCCCGAGGGTTGGTGGTTGGTGTAGATGAGCTCAGCGCCGATGTCGACGTTGGGGATCACGTAGGGACCTGCCAGGTGCATGACCGCGAGCTGCGTGAAGAACGATGAGTCGGCGGTGTAGGCACCGTTGTCGAGCAAGGCCTGGCCCCGACGGGCCACGATCGTGCCGTCGGACTTCACGCCGGTGGTTAGGTCGACGATCATCGATTCGCGTCGGCGGTCGGGGGCGATGAACTCCTCCCGGCGGGTGAAGACCAGCTTCACCGGGCGCCGTGCGGTCCGAGCCAGCGCCGCTATATGAGCCTCGTAGTGGAACCCGCACTTGCCACCGAACCCTCCGCCCATGTGAGGCACGATCACGCGTACCCGGTTGGTCGGCAAACCAAGGGTCTGGCACACACCGTCGCGGGCCGTGAACGGCACCTGGGTGGAGGTCCAGATGGTGACCTTGTCGCCCTCCCATTGGGCGACGACAGCCCGCGGCTCGATCGGGGCCGCGTGTGACCCGTCGGCGATGTACCGGCTGGTCACGACAATGTCGGCTTCGCGGAGTCCTTGGTCGACGTCGCCTCTGACCACCGAAGAATGAGAAGCGACGTTGCCGTCTCGGGGCACGCCCGGACTGGCCCTATAGCTCTCCCACTCGGGGTGAACCAACACGGCTCCGTCGGCGGTAGCCATCTCGAGATCATCGACGATCGGCAGCGGTTCGTATTCGACGACGATCGCATCGACCGCGGCCTGGGCGGCCTCCTTGGTGGTGGCCGCAACTGCTGCGATCACCTCTCCCTCGTAGCGCACCACGTCGCGGGCAAACAGAGTGCGGTCGGCCAATCCGGCGCCGTATCTCACGTCGGGAACGTCGTCGTCGGTCAAGACAGCCAGGACTCCCGGGATCTGTCGGGCCGCACTCAGGTCGAGCCGCACAATCCGGGCGTGGGCGATTTCGGCGAACTTGAACTTTGCCGCCAGCATCCCGGCGAGCTGCATGTCGGCGGTGTAGCGGCCGCTGCCGGTGACCTTGTCGGGGCCGTCAGCCCTGACAAATCTCGGGGTTTCTGCGATCGTCATCGGGGAGACTCCTTACTGAACTTGGGCCTCGATCGGATCAGGAACTTCAGTCTCGCGTTTTATCACCATCGCGAGGGCTCCGAGAACGACAGCCATGCCGACCCATTGCGCAACCGCTGCCGACTCGTCGAGAAAGACCACCGCGGCCGCGGTCGACAGGACGGGCACAGCGAGAGTCAGCATCGATGCGGTCACCAGCCTCACCCGACTGTGGGCCCAGTTCATCAACAGATGTCCGGTGCCGGGAATCAGCACCAGCAGGGCCATCCATGCCCAATTCCAGCCGGTCGGGAGGTAGAGGCCGCCTTCGTCGATCAGCGAGACCGGGAGCAACACGAACGCCCCGATGACCCAAATCCCGGCTTGGAACTCGAGAGCCGGAATCTTGTTCCTGGCCTGTTTGGCCATCGCGAAATAGGCGGCGAACAGGACCATGGCCAGCACCGCCAGCAGATCTCCCTCCAGACTCCATGTCGCGTCGAGCGACGAACCGAACACGACAAGTCCAACCCCGACAAGAGCGACAGCACCCGACAGAACCACCACCGCGGACACCCGTTCGCCAAACCGGCGAGACGCCACGAGCATGAGTACGAGCGGCTGCATTGCTCCGATGATCGTGGCGTTGGCCACCGTGGTGAGCTTGAGCGCCACGAAGAACACCGCTACTTCGATCGAGAAGGCCAGAGCCGGCAGTGCCGTCAGCCGAAGATGCGCGACCGTCAGTCGCCTCCCGGTCACCCGGAGCACCACCAGATAGGCAAGTGCGGCCAGCACCACCCGCCAGAACGCTATCTGGACACCCGGCATGTCGACCGACTTGACGGCGACAAGGCCGAACGCCCACATGAACATGGTGCTGATCGCAGCGGCCAGGGCCAGGCGGGACATGGAGGTGGTCGACGCTTCGTTCACTCCGACCTCCCCATCAGCTCTGACCTTCGACAGGGGGGACCGAGTCGGGGCTGTACGATTTCGGGGACCACGTGCACGTTCGGGATTGTACGAGCGACATCCGATGTGCGAACGGGTCGGGGGCCCAACAATGGCAGTGCACTTCGAGACGATCACAGAAGTGGGGACCAAACTCAGGTCTGGGGACGTCACTTCCTGCGAGCTCACCGAACTAATGCTCGGCCGCATCGAGCTGCTCGACCCCACTCTCAACGCCTTCATAACCGTCACCCCCGACATGGCGCGTGACGACGCCCGACGGGCCGACGCCGAGCTGGCTTCGGGCCACGACCGAGGCCCCCTCCACGGCATTCCGATCGCGGTGAAGGACCTCTTCGCAACCGAGGGCACGCTCACCACCGGCGGGTCGAGACTCCACGACAACTGGATCCCGGATCAAGACGCGTCCGTCGTCGGCCGTCTACGCGAAGCAGGGGCGGTTCTGCTGGGCAAGACCGGGCTGCACGAGCTGGCCTACGGCGTCACCAGCATCAATCCGTTCTTCGGCCCGATACGCAATCCGTGGTCGGTGGACCACGATCCGGGAGGTTCGAGCGGCGGCTCTGCCGTGGCGGTCGCCGCGGGCATGGCCTACGCAGCGCTGGGAACCGACACGGGTTGTTCGGTGCGCCAGCCGGCCCATTGCTGTGGGATCGTCGGCCACAAGCCCACGTTCGGCCTGGTGAGCAAGGCGGGGGTACTCGATCTTGTGTGGTCGATGGATCATGTGGGCCCGCTCACGAGGAGCGTGAGCGACTCGGCCCTGGTGCTCGATGTGATCGCTGGTCACGATCCAGCCGACCCCTATTCGGTTCCGCGTCCGGTCGTCGGGTCGTTCGTACCCGCCGCCTCGTCTCTCGATGGAGCTGTGGTCGGAGTGGTGCGGCGCGACTTCTTCGAAGGACACCGGGATGTGACCGAGGTCGTCGAGACGGCGCTGGATTCACTTCGACAGAGCGGGGCGAGAATCATCGAGCTCGACATCCCCGATCTGACCGAAGCCGCGGAGGCCATCGATCACATGTCGGCCGAGGCGGCTGTGCTCCACGAGGCCGACCTGCGAGATCGACCGGAAGCGTTCAGCGACGAGATTCTCGCCAAGCTGAGGAACGATCAAGAGATCACCGCGGCGCAATACGTAGCGGCTCAGCATTTTCGGCAGGGGTTCGCAGCCCGCGTCGAGGAGTTGTTCGACCAGTGCGATGTCCTGGTTGCACCCACTTCCACGATCGCGTCGTCTCCGATCGACGATCGACCTTCCGACTACGGGCACCACGCCACCAAGAACACCAGCATCTTCGATTTCACCGGCCAACCCTCGGTGTCGGTTCCGTGCGGGTTCACGGCCGCCGGTCTTCCCGTCGGTCTCATGATCACCGGGCGTCTGTTCGACGACCGCGGTGTCCTGCAATTCGCCCACGACTTCGAACAGGGCCACCGCTGGCACACCTGTCACCCAGAAGTCTGATCGGAGAGATGGGCTAGTGGAGGGAATCACGTTCGGGCTGGCCGCCATGGTCCTCATCGGCATCAGCGATTTTCTCGGGGCTCACGCCAGCAATCGTTCGACGGCGATGCAGACCATCAACGCGGCGTTCTGGGCCGGAGCCATCGCGGCTCTTGTGATTGCTCCGTTCACCGGATCGATAACCGCCGACGACATGGTCAAGGGGGCCATCTCGGGCGTCGCCGTCACGGGAGCACTCTGGACTCTCTGGCGGGGCTACGTCGTGTCCTCGATGGGGGTGACCGCTCCAGTCGCCGCCGTGGCCGGCGCAGCGTTGCCCGTTCTGGTCGACGTTTCTCGCGGCGAGGGGCCGGGGACATTGGGCACCATCGGAATGGTGGCAGGCGTGGCTTCCCTCCTGCTCACCTCCTGGACCCGGTCCGATCAATCCCCCGCCAAGGGCATCGCCCACGGACTCGCCGCCGGCTCGATGTTCGCGGTGATGTTCGTCGTCGGAGGCGACACGTCGGTCGACAGCGGGGTATGGCCGATCGTCTCCCAGCGGGCAACCGCCGGCGTTCTCGTCACCCTCGCCGCACTGGCGATGCGCCAACCGCCGTTCGCCGGCCGCGACGCTGTGAAATGGAGTTCGATCAGCGGAGTCGCCGGAAGTGCCGGGGTGGCCTCGATCATTCTCGGAGCCCAACGGGGCCCGATCGGCCCGGTGACCGTCACCGGTTCGCTCTACCCGGTGGTGGGTATAGCGCTCAACTGGCTGATCCGGGGAGAGCGACTTCGCTGGTGGCAGGTCGTCGGTCTGGTGGGGGCCATCGGTGGTGTGGCTCTGATCGCCGCCGACTGATTATCCGATCGGTCAAGTCGACGGTTGAACGTAGGTCCAGCCGAATCGACCCTTCACACAGAGGTGCCCGCTGGTGACCGAATGATCGGCGGGCGAAGTTGCCTTCACGATGCGGCCGTCCTGGGTGTGGATTTCGAGGTTGCAGCCCACGCCGCAGTACGAACACACGGTGCGGGTGATCTCCTGCTGGTCCGGTCGCCAATCACCGGCTAGGCGAAGATCGAACTCCGTCTTGAACTGGATGGCACCGGTGGGGCAGACGCCGATGCAATTGCCGCAGTAGACACACGCCGACTCGGGCAGTTCGACGTCGTACTCAGTGGAGATCCGTGCGTCGAAGCCGCGCCCGGCCACCGCTATGGCAAAGGTGTGCTGGGCGTCATCGCCGCAGGCCTCGACGCACTTGTAGCAGAGCACGCAGCGGTTGTAGTCACGTATGTAGAGGTCGTCTTGGATCTTGATGGGCTCGTCGATGACGGCGGCCGGCAATTCGGGTTGGTCGTAGCGGGTGATGTCGGCGTCGTAGCGCACGATCCATTCGTGGAGCGGTGTGGCCTGATCGAGGTCGACCCCGGAGCCGAGGAACTCGAGCACCATTCGGCGGCTGTGCCGGACCCGCTCGGAGTCGGTGTGGACGACCATCCCTTCCTCGGCGGGTCTCGCACACGACGGGACCAGAGTCCGATTGCCTTCCACTTCCACCACACAGACCCGGCACACATTGACCGGGGTGAGGTTCTCGGCCCAACACAGTGTCGGGGTGTTGATCTCGGCCGATTCGCAGGCCTTGTGAATGGTCGTACCTTCGGGAACCTGCACCTGGTTGCCGTCGATCGACAGCGACACGCTGGTCTGGGACGATGTCATGTCGTCCCTCCGATGAGACCCAACGCCAAGGCCGATGAAACGGCCGAGGAGGCGGTGTGGCCCAGACCACAGATGGATGCATCAGCCATGGCTCTGGCCATGTCGTCGACGAGTTGGCGGCGATCGGCGGTGATCGAACCGATTCGCCCAACCTGAACGAGAGTCTCGTGTTGACGCTGCGTTCCGATGCGACACGGCACACACTGGCCACATGATTCGTTACGGAAGAACTCCGCTATCCGAATCAGGACCGGTGTCATGTCGACATCGGTGGTGAACGCCATGACCACTCCCGAGCCGAGGGTGGTGCCGAGGTTGCGGGTGTCTTCCAGGGTGAGGGGCAGCCCGAGCGATTCGGGGCCGACGAACGACCCGGCCGCACCACCGAGTAGCACGGCACGAAGCTCACTGCTGCCGGTGAGACCTCCGGCCAACTCGAGTACCTGGCCCAGCGATGTACCGAACTCGACTTCGTAGAGACCAGGATTGGCGACCCGCCCACTCAGACACAGCAGTTTCGTGCCCGGCGACTTCTCGGTCCCACGGGAGCGGTATTCGTCGGCTCCGAGAGCGACAATGTCGAGGACATTGAGCAACGTCTCGGGGTTGTTGATGGCGGTCGGCTGGCCGAACAGTCCGTGGGTCGTCGGGAAGGGAGGCTTGCTTCGGGGTTCGCCTCTGAAGCCCTCGATCGAGGCGAACAGCGCAGTCTCCTCGCCACAGATGTAGGCACCGGCACCCCGTCGGATCTCGATGTCGAACGTGTGGCCGCTTCCGGCCGCGTCGGGTCCCAGCAGGCCAGCATTGCGAGCTTGATCGATTGCGGCTTCCAGCCGGGCCGCGGCCAGCGGGTATTCGCCGCGAATGTAGATCCAGCCGTTCTCGGCACTCGTGGCGAAGCCGGCGATGGTCAGAGACTCGATGATCGAGAACGGGTCGTTCTCCATGACCACACGATCCTTGAAGGTGCCCGGTTCCGACTCGTCGCAGTTGGCAACAACATGCTTGGGGCAGCCCTCCTCGGCCGCCACCGCCCGCCACTTCACGCCGGTGGGAAACGCCGCTCCTCCCCTCCCCGACAGGCCCGAATCGGCGACGGCGTCGAGCACAGCTGCGGCGCCCATCTCGATCGCCCGATCGAGCGCCACGTAGCCACCGTTGCTCCGATACGAATCCAGACTCCCGGGATCGACGACTCCGATTCGTTTGAGTAGGCGCAGCGAAGGATCGCCCTGCTGGTGAAACACCAACGGCTCGGAGTCGGCGGGTACCTCATCGGGCGTGCCCACGCCCTGCACAAATCGAGCCGGGGCTCGTTCGCACTGGCCAAGGCAAGGCGACCGATGTACGGCCGTTCCCTTGGCAGCAAGTTCATCGCCCAACGTGTCGCTGCCCGCTATCTGACAGGCAGCGTCGACGCACACGTGGGTGACCGACTCGGAGTGGCCGGGATCAACGGTTCGAAACATCTCGTAGAACGTGGCAACGCCGTAGGCCTCGGCCGGTGGCACCTGGAGTACATCGGCGACATGGTTGAGACCGCCAGGAGTGATCCAGCCCTTGGCTCGCTGCAAGGCGTGAAGAGCCGGCAACAGCAGATGGCGGCTCTGGTGGCGACGCTCGGTTCCACCGCGAATCAACCGTTCGGTGTCGACCACCACGACCGTCTCGTTGCCGATGGCGGCGGCAACGGCCTCGATCTCGGTTGAGTCGGCCCGGTCGTCTGTGAAATGAAGATCAGTCATCCCCGGCTCCGGCTCGCACGAGCTTGTCGATGCGAATCGACGCCGCCTTGAATTCGGCCGTGCCCGATTGACGATCCCAGGCGTCGCTGGTGAGAACGTTGGTGTCGACCAGATCGGGAAAATGGAACGTGGTGAAGGTCAGGCCCTCAGGTATGTCGGGTTGGATGCGCACGTCCATCTCCACCGATCCTCGGGCGGAGCTGACCCTCACCCTCTCTTGGTCCACCAGACCCAGTCGGCGGGCATCAGACGGGCTGACCTCAATGGCGTCGCCGTACCGGATCGGCGAATCGATGGCTCCCGATTGCACACCGGTGTTGTAGGAATCGAGGGCCCGGCCCGTCGTGAGACGAAGCGGGTACTCGTCGGTGAGCTCGTCGGCCGGGCCGGCATGCTCAACGACAGTGAACGGCGCCGGTCCTCGTCCACCGAGATCGTCCTCCCATAGCCAACCATGAAGGAAGGGGCTCCCGGGGTGGTCGTCGGTCGGGCACGGCCACTGAAGGCCTCCTTCGGACTCGAGCCTCTCCCAGCTCATCCCAGCGTGAGCCGGCGACAGTGATCGCAGCTCATCCCAGAGATCCTCGGGGGTGGGATCACCCCATTCGACCCCCAAGCGTCGGGCCAGATCGCCGAGGATCTCGATGTCGTCGCGGGCCTCGCCGGGTGGAGCCACAGCGGCACGAACCCGCTGCACTCTTCTCTCGCTCGACGTGACGGTGCCTTCACTCTCGACCCAAGCCACCGAAGCCGGCAGAACGACATCGGCCATCTCGGCGGTGCGGGTCAGAAAGATGTCCTGCACGACAAGGATGTCGAGATCGGACAGCAAGCGCCGGACTCGCTCGACATCGGCTTCGGAGTCGGCTGGATTCTCACCGATGATGTAGGCGCCACGCATGGTGCCTTCCTCCATCGACTCGAACATCAACGTGAGGTGACGGCCGGGCACGGGGTTGAGGTCCATTCCGTAGACCGCCTCGAACGGTGCCCGATCGGCGGCGTCGGCCAGGTCGGCGAACCCGGGCAGCTTGTTGGGAAGCGCCCCCATGTCGCCGCCGCCCTGGACGTTGTTTTGTCCTCGCAGCGGAACCAACCCCGATCCCCAACGACCAATGTGGCCGGTGAGCAGTGACAGGTTGCAGAGGGCGAAGACGTTGTCGACTCCGTTGTGGTGTTCGGTGATGCCGAGGGTCCAGAGGATTTGGGCCGTGCCGGCACCGGCGTAGGCGTGAGCCAACTCACGGATCGCTACCGCTGGCACTCCCGTGACCTCGGCTGCCATGTCGAGGGTGTAGGGCTCGACCCCGGCCGCGTAGGCCTCGAAGCCTTCGGTGCTGTGGGCGATGAAATCACGATTGTGAAGATCGGCGTGGATGATCTCTCGCCCGATGGCGTTGGCGAGAGCGATGTCGGTTCCGACGTCGAGCCCGAGCCAGGCGTCGGCGAACTTCGCCGAACTGGTTCGCCGAGGATCAACGGCAAACATCCGGGCGCCGTTGTCGAGGCCCTTCATCAGATGATGGAAGAAGATCGGATGGGCCTCGCGGGCGTTGGAGCCCCACAACACGATGAGATCGGTCTCCTCGATCTCCTCGTATGACACGGTGCCGCCACCCGCTCCGAACACTGTCGCCAGACCGACGACCGAAGGAGCGTGTCAAGTTCGATTACAGGAGTCGATGTTGTTGGACCCCATCGCGGTGCGTATGAACTTCTGCGCCGCGTAGTTCATTTCGTTGGTCGCTTTGGAGCAACTGAACATGCCGAAGCCGTCGGGGCCGTGTTGGTCGCGAATGTGTCGGAAGCCGTCGGCAACCCGAGTCAGGGCCTCATCCCAGGTCGCCGGACGAAGCTCTCCGTCGTGGCGAACAAGCGGTGTGGTGAGCCGGGGAAGCTGCTTCGTGTAACGGGATTTCTTCACTTCCGAACAGTACAGCAACGAGATGTGTGAGTAGGGCCCGGGAACGGGTCTCCATTACCGGCCGGATCGGCCTGCGATGTTGGCTACGGTTCATGGCCATGCGCTGGTCGAATCTGTTCATTCCCACGCTGCGCGACGCCCCGGCCGACGCCGAAGCCGCCAGCCACAAACTCTTGGTCCGAGGGGGGTTCATCCGCCAGCTTCACGCCGGTCACTATTCGCTGCTGCCCCTCGGGCTGAAGGTCCACGACAAGGTCGCCGCGATCGTCCGCGACGAAATGAACTCGATCGGCGCCCAGGAGTTTCTGCTACCGGCCATGCACCCGGCCGCGATATGGCAAGAGTCAGGTCGCTGGGAAGTCATGGGCGACGAGATGTTCCGCCTGCAGGACCGAAAGGGCTCCGAACTCGCGCTCGGCATGACCCACGAAGAAGTGTTCACGTCGCTCGCTCTCGAGATTTCGTCCTACAAGACGCTGCCCCAGATCTGGTATCAGATCCAAACCAAGTTCCGCGATGAGCCTCGCCCCAAGAGCGGACTGCTTCGGGTTCGGGAATTCGCGATGAAGGACTCCTACAGCTTCGACCTCACCCCCGAAGGGCTCGATCGCAGCTTCGATTTGCACCACGACGCCTACGTGAGGATCTTCGATCGGTTGTCCCTGCCGGCGATGCCGGTTGAGGCATCCTCGGGGGCCATGGGCGGTTCGGGCAGCACCGAGTTCATGGTGCCTTCAGATGCCGGGGAGGACGACGTCGTGCGGTGCCCCACCGGCGACTATGCCGCCAACTCCGAGCGCGCCACCTCTACGTTGCCGCCGATCCCCGACCTCACCGGCCAAACCGAGCTCTCCCGCTTCCCGACCCCCGGCGTCCGGACGATCGCCGCGCTCGAGGAGATCGAAGGAGGAGCGCCCGCGGTCCACCAGATCAAGACGATGGTGATGGTCCTCGATGGCGAGATCACGCTCGCTCTCGTGCGAGGCGACCACCAACTCAACATTCAGAAGTTGATCGATGCCACCGGCGCCATCGATGCCCGACCGGCCAATCCCGAAGAGACGATCGAGCATCTCGGTGCAAGCCCCGGAAGTCTCGGGGCCGTCGGTGTCGAGGGACTCAGGATCGTCGCCGACGATCAGCTGCGCTCGAGATCCGGCCTCACCACCGGTGCCAACTCCGACGACTGGCACTACCGGGGGGTGTCCGTCGACAAAGACATCGCCGTCGACCAATGGGCCGACCTCCGCGACGTCAACTCCGGTGAGGCCTGTCCGTCCTGCGGCACACCGCTCGAGGTGGTGCGGTGCATCGAGTCCGGCCACATCTTCAAGCTCGGTTCCAAGTACGCCGTGGCTCTCGGCGCCAACGTGCTCGACCCGGACGGCAAGCATGTGCCGCTGATCATGGGCAGCTACGGCATCGGTATCGGCCGGGCCGTTGCCGCTATCGCCGAGACCCACCACGACGATCGCGGCCTGATCTGGCCGGTGGCCGTTGCGCCCTACGAGGTCGTCGTAACCATCGTCAACATCAAGGATGAGGCATCCATGTCGGCGGCCGAACAGGTCTACGCCGATTTGAGGTCTCGGGGTGTCGATGTGCTGCTCGACGACCGCAAGGCGCGGGCCGGTGTGAAGTTCGCCGATGCCGAGCTCATCGGGATACCCCATCGGATCACGATCGGGCCCAAGACGTTGGCCGAAGGCGATGTCGAGCACACCGACCGCTCCGTAGGGGTCACAAATCTGGTGGCTGTCGGGAGCATCGCTGAGCAGGTCTCGGCCGAAATCGCGGCCGCTCGCTAGATCCGGCTTCGGCCCGACGGCCGCCCGCTGTTCCGCATCGTGGAACAGTACCTCCATGCGATACCCTCGCCGCCATGACGGTCCAGTCCATCGAGCGGGCGTTCTCCATCCTGCGCGCGCTGGCGATCGGGCCTATGGGCGTCACCGAAATCGCGGAGCGGGTCGATCTTCCGAAGTCCACGGTGGCCCGTCTTCTGGCATCGCTCGAAAGCCAGGGAGTGGTCACCCAGGACCACGCCGGCGGCGAGTACCGCCTCGGAGAGGGCCTGCTCGAGATTGCCGGTGCGGCTCAGCCCGGACGGAATCTGGTGGCCACCGCCCGACCGCATCTGATCGACCTGGTGGAAGCCACCGGCGAGACCACCGGCATTTCTGTGGTCGACAACGGCACCATGTATTACCTCGAACACGTTGAGGCCGAGAGCGACATTCAGGTTCGAGACTGGACCGGCGAGTCGGCTCCGCTTCACACTGTTCCGTCGGGTCTTGTCGTGCTGGCTCATTGGTCCGAGGCAAGACTTGATTCGTTTCTCGGCCACTCGCTCGCCGCCTCGACCCGTCACACGATCACCGATCCCGACACGATTCGAGCGAACCTCTCCTCGATCCGTGAGCTCGGCTACGCCTGGGGTTACGAGGAGTTCGCCGAGGGCATCAACTCGGTGGCCGCGCCGGTGATCTCACCCGCCGGCAGTGTGGAAGCGGCGATCCATGTGCACGGCCCCGCCTACCGGTTTCCCCAACCCGACCAAGCCCACCACATCGGCCAACAAGTCTCCGAAGCCGCCAAGACCCTCTCCCAAGACCTCCACCCCTAAACCCAAACCGAAATCAGGGGGTCTGAGCTACAAATTTTGTAGCTCAGCGGCCCTAATTTCACGGATTGTGGACCTGACGGTGCGATAGAGGGCCCCCGGATGGTCGACATAGTCGGCCCAGGTAAAGGCGAGCACCGTCCAGCCGGCCACGACCAGACGGTTGCGACGTCGGGGGTCGCGTTCGAAGGCCTCCCGGTTGAGATGCCATGCGACGCTGTCGAGCTCAATGGCGACCCTCACCTCCGGATAGGCGAGATCGACCTGGGCCACGAAGCTGCCGTCATCGCGGACAACCCTGTGCTCGAACTTTGGAGCGGGTAGTCCCCGCTCTACGAGCAGACCCGACACCATGCGGCTCCAGTCGCTCAGCGGAACGGCAGTCTCACCAACTCGATCGTCGAGCAATTCACGCAGGCGACCACAACCGTCGCGGCCCCGCCGCGAGTGACTCGAAAGAACCCGGCAGAGATCGGTGAGACCGAGTCGGCCACTACGAATCACCGCGTCGACCGTGAACTCGAGTCGTCGTCTGGATACGACCGCCGCGAGGTCCAGGACCGTACGCCCGAGTCCAGTGCACGGAATCGACTCCCTCGTAACCGGATCCGTGCGATCCATCTGACTCGATTGGTGCAGTTGGAGGTCGTCCGGGACGCTCCAGTTCCCCGCCCCCACCACCACCTCGATCCGGCCCGGTTGATATCCGTCGATTCCGTGCAACACCGCAGCGGTCCGGTGGCTGGCCAACGCTCGGTGGGCGAAACAAGCCTCGAGGACTCGGCCCGACCAAGAACGCTCAAGCTGGGCATGCCTGTACACCCCAAGTGAGGAGGCAGTCCATCGCCCGGTATGTAGTCGGTAGTTGACTTGCCGTGTCGACATGCCAGTGAGTCGCGCTTGGGCTCGTGTGATCATGCCGTGCTGTCGCACCATGATGGCCATGACCTGATCGTCATCCATCCTGTCTTCTCCCGATCGCTTGTGACGAAATGGGGGAAGTCCCGATCAGTGTGCCGAATCAAGGCCCCGTCACCCCTCCCCCAACCGAAATCAGGGGCTGGGAGCGACAATCCTTGTGGCCTACGCCCCCTGATTTGGGTTGGGGTTGGGGTTGGGGGAGGGGTGGCGGTGGCGGATTTCGGTGGTGATGGCGGGGATCACTTCGTGGAGGTCGGCGATTACTGCCCAGTCGGCCTTGGCGACGATGTTGGCGTCGCGATCGGTGTTGATGGCGAGGATGTGCTTGCTGCTCATCGCTCCGACCCAATGCTGAATCGCGCCCGATATGCCCGAAGCGATGTAGACCTCCGGGGCGATCCGGGTGCCGGTCTGTCCGACCTGATCCTTGTGCGGGCGCCATCCGAGATTGGTCACAGCCCGGGAGCAGCCGACGACACCGCCGAGTTCGGCGGCCAACTCATCGAGAATCGCGAACCCTTCAGCCGAGCCGACGCCGCGGCCACCACCACAAACGACTTGGGCCGTTGGGAGAGTCACGCCTTGGGTCAGCACGACTCGATCTCGAACAATCGACCGGGCAAGCGACTCGTCGAGGTCGGGTTCGAACTCCTCCACCGCGGCCTCGACATGGTCACCCGGTTCTGACGCCACCACATGGAGCCCACACGTGAGCAGCGGCCGATCAGAGACCAGACCGACGTTCTCGAGCAGCGAACCGCCCCATTGCATCCGGGTGATCTCCCAAGGGTCCCCCGGGGCGACATCCACACAGTTGGTCACCAGCGGCAGGTCGAGGCAGGCGGCTGCATACGCCATGGTCTCGTTTCCTCTGTCGGTGGCACAAGCCAGCACCGCCGCTGGATCTACTTCGTCGATCAACTCGGCCAGCGCCGATCCAACCGCCTCGGGGCCGTAGTCCGACAGGATCTCGTGGCGAACGACATGGACGGTTGCGACGCCATGGCGACCAGCCTCCGCCACCAGGTCGGAATCGCCGGAACCGATCAACGCCGCGTGGAGTTCAACCCCCAACCTCGCCGCCAGGGGACGGGCGAAGGTGAGGGCTTCGCGGGCGCCTTCCGCCATCTCACCGCGATCATGCTCGAGTACGACCAGCAGCATCAGAGCACCCCCAACTCTTCGAGGATGTCGACCACTGCCGCCGCCGACTCGGGGCCCTCGCCGAGGATCACAGTGTTGGAAACCACCTCCGGGGGACGGTGGAGCTTCACCAAGGTCTGGCCGCCGGGCTCGGCGTCGAGAGCTACATGCCTCAACTCGATCTTCTTCGACGCCAGCCTCCCCTTCATCGTGGGATACCGCGGAAGGTTGAGTCCCTCCTTGACTCCGATCACCGCAGGTTGCGGAAGTTGATACACCTCGAAGCCGCCGTCGATCTCGCGCCTGAGAGTCACCGACTCGTGATCGATGTCGATGCCTTTGACGCCGTTGACCGCAGGGCGCCCCAGTGCGTGGGCAACACGCACTCCGACCTGAGAGCCACCCGAGTCGGCCGACTCGTTGCCGAACATCACGAGATCGAACCTGCCGCCTTCGGCCTCCAGAATCCTGACCGCCTCGATGATCACCTTGGCGGTTCGCTGCGGATCCCAGGCCGATCCGTCGGTCGGGATCAGCACACCAGCGTGAGCACCGACAGACGCCGCATAGCGCAACTGTTCCTCGGCTTCTTCGGGGCCGACGGTGAGCGCTGTCACCTCGCCACCGTGTTGTTCGACGAGTTGCACCGCACCCTCCAGCGCACACTCCTCGTGGGGGCTCGTCGCGAATCCGAGTTGGGTCGAGTCGACCGCCAGCCCGTCCGGGGTCACGTTGATCCTGGCGCCCGGCGCCGGGACCCGTTTGATGCAAACCAGGATTCTCATGCTTGGCCGTTCGAACCCGTCAACCCTTGAGCCGGGTGTCGTCGGGATCGAACACCGAGCCCTCGGTTGCCGCAACCTTCACCGGGAACGTCTCGTTCATGTACATGATCTGCAGATCGGTGCCAATCACCGCATGTTCGGGCGGCAGGTAGCCGAGCAACAGGTACTTCCCGACCGACGGACCTCCGCCGGCCGAAGTGACTCGGGAGACCCGGCCCTTGGAATCGACGATGCGCTCCCCGGCGAGAGTGAGGATCGGCTCGTTGCCACCCTGGGGGTATCGTCTCTTGCCCTCGCTGTCGGTGTGGTCCTCGAGCGTGAGGGTGCACATGACAGCCGCGGGCCCGGCTTCGCGGTCGGCGATGTAGGCCTTCTTGCCGATGAAGTCGGCGGCCTTCACCTTGGGCCGCGCCAGACCCGCCTCGACCGGGCTGTATTCGCTCTCGAGTTCGGCACCGAAGAGTCGATAGCCCTTCTCCAACCGGCCGGTGCCTCCGTAGACACCCATTCCCACCGGCAGGACGCCGTGAGGCTGCCCGGCTTCCCAGAGCGCGTCCCACAAGGCGGGACCATCGCTCCATGAGGTGTAGATCTCCCATCCAGTGTCACCGACATAGGAGATGCGGAACAGCTCGCACTCGATCCCCGCGATCTCGGCCTTGATCACTGAACCGTAGGGCGAGCCGTCGTGCGACAGGTCGATCTCCGTGAGCGAACCCACCAGGACCGGCGCGTTGGGGCCCCACAGGCCGATCGTGCAGATGTCGGATGTTCGATTGGTGAACGTGACCGACTCGTCGGCCGGCAGGTACTTGCGGACCCAGAACTCGTCGCGTCCGCCGTCGAAGGCGCCGGTGACGACCCGAATGTGTTGGTCTCCGAGTCGGATCATCGTGAGGTCGGAGTGGAAGCCTCCGTTGGGGGTCAACCATGGGGTGTACACAGCCCGGCCGACCGGTACGTCGACCTTGTTGCAGGCGAGATACTCGGCCAGGGCCATCGCGCCCGGCCCTTCGAGGTCGAAGATCTGAAATGCACTCAGGTCGACCATGCCGACGTTGTCGCGCAGAGCAAGATGCTCGGCATCGGTGATGGGCGACCACCAGCGATCGTCCCATTCGTGGTCGCGCCGTGAGAGTCCGTACTTCTCGACGAGGGGGGCGTTGCACTCGTACCACTGCGGCCGTTCCCATCCCCGTGCGTCGTAGAACTCGGCTCCGAGAGCTTCCTCACGCGAGTAGAACGGGCTCTTCAGCAACCCGCGTTGGCCGACCCACTGTTCGCGGGGATGCACGATGCCGTAGGTCTTGTTGAAGTGCTCTTCGCACCGCGAGCTGATGTGGTCGTAGCCGCGTTCGTGGGAGTAGAGCCGGGCGATGTCGGCGCCATGGGGATCAGTGAGGTGCGGATAGCCGTAGGTCATCCACTCCGCGACGATCTGGGCGATCGCCGGACCTTCCTTGATCCAGACAGCAGCGGCCGACCACAGATTCGTCACCTCGACCGTCTCTCCGAGAACCGGCATGGTGTCGGGCGTGAGCGAGAGCAGACCGTTGATGGCGTACCTGATCTCGGCGTCGCCGAGCATGTCCATGAGTTCGATCGCCTCTTCCATCTGCGGATCGAAGTCGTCTTGGGTGAGGGGAAGTTCGGTGGGCGACAAAGCCGATTCAGAGTTGGACGGGATGGTGTCGGGATGATGGAGAATCGCCCGGTGGGCGTAGGAACCGACCTCCATCGAACCGGCCGACTGGCGCTCGTAGCAAAAGGTGTCCATGTCGCGGACGACCGGGTAGCCGATCTCGTTGTTGGTCTCGGCCAGCACGTCGATCGGTCCGACGTCGGCCATCTGGTGAACCGCCGGCACCAGCGGGATGGAGGCCCCGGCCATGTTGGCGATGCGGTTGCTCCACACTCCGCACGCGACGACGACGTACTCCGCCTCGATTCGGCCTCGATCGGTGACGACAGCGCTGACGACGCTCGAGCCGTTTGGTCCGGCGACCGTCTCCACATCGAGGACTTCGGTGTTGGCGAAGACCTGCAGACCGGCCGTCTCGACCGCATGATCCCGCATGGCGGTGCCAGAGGCGAGCGAGTCGACGACCGAAACCGACGGGGTATGGAAACCACCGATGACCACATCGTCGTTGATGAACGGAACAAGCGCTTTGACCTGGGCCGGACTGAGCAGCTCGGACTCGATCCCCCACGCCCTGGCCGATGTCATACGACGCCGGAACTCCTCCATTCGTTCTTCGGTTCGGGCGACCTCGATGCCGCCACAGGTGTTGTTGAAACCCATCTCGCGGTACTGGCGTTGGCTCTCGATCGTGAGAAGGGCCATCTCTTTGTTGTGGTCGACCGGGAAGATGAAGTTCGAGGCGTGACCGGTGGAACCACCGGGATTGGGCAGTGGTCCTTTGTCGATCTGGACCATGTCGGTCCACCCGAGATCAGCGAGATGACCAACCAGACAATTGCCCACGATGCCGGCACCGATGACGACACATTTGGCGCTGGCTGGAAGATCGCTCACGTTCACTCCTCGAGAGGCCGTTATTACTGTCGCAGTGCAGCGGTCGGAGGTGCTCAGGAATCCTCGGGGCGTACCCGTCTACCTCGTCACGTTCTGTATGTTGGAACTGTTCCAAGATACGGAACGAACTCTAACAATGCCCATATCTGAATGTCGACAAAGCGGAGCCCCGATGACCTTCCCCAGCGACCTCGAAATCGCCAACAACGCCACGCTTCGGCCCCTGAGCGAAATCGCCTCTGAAGCCGGTATTCCGGCCGATTCGTTGGAGATGTACGGCAAGGGTGCTGCGAAGGTTTCGCTCGACGCCATCGAGAAGATGAGCGACCGGCCCCGAGCCAAATACGTCGTCGTATCCGCCATAACCCCGACGCCGCTCGGCGAGGGAAAGACCACCACTGCGGTCGGCCTGGGTCAGGCGTTCCAATACCTGGGGCGCACGGCCACGATCGCCATTCGCCAGCCGTCGATGGGGCCGACCTTCGGCATCAAAGGCGGAGCGGCCGGAGGCGGGTACAGCCAGGTCGTTCCGATGGAACTTTTCAACCTGCATCTCACCGGCGACATGCATGCCGTCACCGCAGCCCACAATCTGTGTTCGGCCATGGTCGACGCCCACATCTACCACGGCAACGACCTCGGCCTCGACATCCACAACGTCACCTGGCGGCGCGTGCTCGACGTCAACGACCGGGCTCTTCGTAACACCACGATCGGGCTCGGGGGGCGTCTCGACGGCATTCCGCGCGAGACCGGTTTCGACATCACCGCAGCATCTGAGGTCATGACCTCCCTCGCCCTGTGCACATCGCTACATGATCTCCGCACCCGGCTCGGACGCATCGTCGTGGGCTACACCAAGGACGGGACCTCGGTCAGCGCCGACGACATCGGTGCAGCCGGTTCGATGGCTGTGATTCTCCGTGAAGCGATCAAGCCCAATCTCATGCAAACCATCGAGGGCACAGCCGCTCTCGTTCACACCGGACCGTTCGGAAACATCGCCACCGGCAACTCGTCGATCGTGGCCGACCAGATCGGAATCCACACCGGCGACTTCCTTCTCACCGAAGCCGGTTTCGGCGCCGACATGGGTGCCGAGAGGTTCTTCAACATCAAGTGTCG
This sequence comes from Acidimicrobiales bacterium, assembly GCA_029263235.1. GTDB lineage: Bacteria > Actinomycetota > Acidimicrobiia > Acidimicrobiales > Aldehydirespiratoraceae > SZUA-87. Next base: position 16,606 of record JAJCXW010000263.1, on the reverse strand, counting down.
CAACTCGGGGATCGAGCCCGATGCCGCTGTGCTGGTAGCGACCGTTCGTGGCCTCAAAGCCCACTCCGGCCACCACAGAATCGTGGCCGGACGGCCTCTCCCCGAGGCGCTACTCGCCGAGAACCCCGAAGAAGTTCACATGGGCGGCGACAATCTCCGCAAACAACTCGAGAACATGCAGCTCCACGGGGCCACACCCGTGGTGGCAATCAACGCGTTCCCGGGCGATCACGAAGCCGATATTGCGGCCATCGCCGAGATCGCCGAGGAGTACGGTGCGCGATCAGCCGTCAGCAACCATTTCACCAATGGCGGCAAGGGCGCTATCGAACTCGCCGAGGCCGTGGCCGAAGCTGCTGCCGAACCCAGTGAGTTCCGCACCCTCTACCCCGACGAGGCACCACTCAAGGACAAGATCCACGCGGTGGCCACGAAGATCTACGGAGCCGACGGAGTGGAGTACTCGGTGGCAGCCGACAAGCAACTCGCCAGCTACACCGAGGCCGGACTCGGCGAGCTGCCCGTCTGCATCGCAAAGACCCACCTCTCGCTTTCTCACGATCCGAAAATGAAGGGCGCACCCACCGGCTGGACCCTGCCGGTTCGCGAAGTGCGCGCCGCGGTCGGTGCCGGATTCATCTACCCGATCTGCGGTGAGATGCGGACCATGCCCGGACTCGGCAAGAAGCCGGCGGCTCAGTCGATCGACATCGACGCCGACGGCAACATCGTCGGTCTCAGCTGACCCGACTGGCGATCGTGTCGGCCACTGTTGCCAGGTGAAAGAACGATCCGGTGACAACGATGGTGTCGCCTTCGTCTGAAAGCGCGATCGCCTGATCGGCCACTTCTATCGGGTCGTGTGAGACGACTATCCGAGTGTCGGACGATGCTCGCCGCAAGGCATTGGCCAGGTCGTCGACCGGCCATGATCGCGGAGCGGTTCCGACCACATCTGGCATGAACTCCGTCGCGATCACGATCGGCGACATCTCGACCATCGCCTCGGCACATGAGTTCAGGTCCTTGGAGTGACCCACGGCCGCCACGACACAGGCGACCCGACCCGCGTCCGATCTCCGCAATGTGTCGAGGAGCCCCCGGAGCTTGACAGCGTTGTGGGCCCCGTCGAGCACCAGACGCCTCCCGGCCACCTCTCGGACCTCGAAGCGGCCGGGAGGAAGCGACTTGGGAATAGTTGCTGACGCCACCGCTCTACCGGTGATGAATCTCTCGACTTCAGCGGCCACCGCATCGGCCTGAAACCTCCAGTCCTCGTCCGGGCTCAGATCGACCGGCCGAATTGGCACGCCCATGCTTTCGGCTTCGCTCGTCACCACTCTGGCTGCCTCCTGATTGGGCTGAGGAGCGAGCACCACGCAGGCAGCCCCGTCGATCGCCGCGGCCTTTTCCAGGGCGATCTCCTCGATGGAGGAGCCGAGCACGTCGACATGGTCGAGCCCGATCGCCGTCATGACCACGATGCGGCCGGGGCGGTCGATCACATTGGTGGCGTCGAATCGGCCCCCGATTCCAGCCTCGATCACCAGGACATCGGACTCCGACCTCCGGCCGAGCAGGCAAGCCATGGCAGCCGTCACCGCGAAGTAGCTCGGTGGCCGACCGGCGTGGAGGCGTGTCTGCTCGACGGCCGAGACCATCTCGGGAACGGCGGCCAGCACCAGAGACCAGGGCGGCATGACCCCGTTGATGAGGAATCTCTCGCGGGGATCATGGACATGGGGCGACATGTGCGTGGCCACACTCATGCCGGCGGCGAGCAGACGAAGCGTGGTGAGATGGGCTGCCGTGCCCTTGCCCGCCGTGCCGAGCACATGCACCGACCTCACCCGATTCTGGGGATTGCCGAGCAACGCGAAGAACTCTCGGGCGTATTCAAGGCCTTCCGCGCCCCGCGGCGAGCGTGAGGCAGCCAGACGATCGAGCCAATTCCTGAACTGGGTCTCGTCGATGGGTTGCTCCGACATCTCGGACTCCGGGAACTTGGTCATTTGGATGTCAGCATGCCGGTTGCGACACCATGGAGTCGAGGATAGATGAGCCGGCGAATCGTCGCATCCGGCCAGCGGGGGTCACGCCGATAGAGTCATTCCGCTATCCGGAACTGTTCCGCCATACAAGACCGGACCCGACTCGATGATCTGGAGACGATGATGAAGGTACTGCTCGCCGATCGACTTCCCGACGACGCCGTGAACCGACTCGAGAGCGCGGGCGACGAGGTCGTCTCCATGCCCGACCTCACTGCTGAAACTCTCCCCGATCACATTGCCGACGCCGAAATCCTCATCGTCCGGTCCACCAAGGTCACGAGTGCTGCCCTCGAGGCCGCCGCCAAGCTCGGACTCGTGGTCAGGGCGGGTGCCGGCACCAACAGCATCGATTGCAGCCGTGCCGCCGAGCTCGGCGTGTTCGTCTGCAACGTTCCGGGCCGCAACGCCTTGGCTGTCGCTGAGCTGACACTGGGACTCCTGATCAGCGGCGACCGCCATATTGCCGACGCCACCGCCGATGCCCGCAACGGAAGGTGGAACAAGAAGACCTACTCCAAGGCCAACGGACTGTTCGGCCGCACTTTGGCGATCATCGGGGTCGGCGACATCGGATTGGCCGTGGCCGAGAGGGCGACCGGTTTCGGAATGTTGGTGATCGCCGTCGCCAAGCCCGGACGGTCGGCCGAGACCTTGGACCGAGCCGAAGCCGCCGGAATCTCCTTCGTCGACACCCTCGACGAATTGCTGGCCGCCGCCGACATCGTCAGCCTCCACGTGCCAGGGACCGAGTCGACCGTGGGCATGGTCGACTCCGGCTTTCTTGCGAAGATGCGCGACGGTGCCACCTTGATCAACACATCGCGGGGCAACGTCGTCGACGAGGCCGCTCTCATCGATGCCATGGACAACCGCGGTATCAGAGCCGGTCTCGATGTCTTCGCCAACGAGCCAGCCGGAGGGTCGGCCGAGTTCGACTCCGTCGTGGCCCGCCACCCCAATGTCGTGGCCACCCACCACGTGGGCGCCTCGACCGATCAGGCCCAGGCGGCCGTGGCCGAAGGCACGATCGACGCGATAGACGCCTACCGGCACGGCCTCGTGTCCAACTGCGTCAACCTCGAAGAGGTTTCCCCTCGCGCTGCCACCATCTCCGTCCGACATCTCGACCGCATCGGCGTCCTGGCGTCGGTGCTCGAGGTCCTCAGGAAGTCCAACCTCAACATCTCCAACATGCGGAACCGTGTCTTCGCTGGAGCAACCGCAGCCGTGGCGACGATCGATGTCAACCAACTGGTGCCAGAGTCGACCCTCCACGACATTCAGCAGCTCAACGACGTGATCCAGGTGTCGGTCACCCACGCATGAGCACCCGACCACTCTTCTCCGCGTTCGCTGGCTGGCTCGTGAGACCTGATTGGGCCGATCGCGTCGTAGCCGGCGCGTACGACTCCAAGTCTCCCGCCCAGCGAAGAAACGAAGTCGACGACAACCCGTTCAGCTACCTCGGGGTGACTCGCTCACGGGCCGACCTCCAGCCCGGCGACAATCCCACCAACGAGGAGCTTCTGGCCCGAGGCGCAACCACGCTCTCCCGTATTCTCGAGGCTGGGGCGTTCACCCCCACCGGCCGCCCGGCCCTCTACGTCTATCGCCTCACCGGGCCCGACCATGCCCAGACCGGCGTGGTGGCGGCGCTCGATGTCAGTGGATTCTTCGACGGGCGAATCCTCACCCACGAAAATGTACGGCCCGAGCGAGCGCAGCTGCTCGGGCATCATCTCGAGGTCGTCGGTGCCACCTCATCTCCGGTGGCTCTCACCCACCGGACCAACCCCGAGCTGCAGTCGCTGCTGCACCATGCAACAGAGTCGGAGCCCGAGGTCGACCATTTCATCGAGGGCGTCCGGCACGAAGTCTGGACCCTGAGCACTGCCGACACCGGGCACGCTGCTCGACTCCTCGCCAATGAAGCGGTCTTTGTCACCGATGGGCACCACCGTTCGGCTGCTGCCGTCGCCGGCCGAGATGCCCACCCCGACGACCCCGCTTTCTCCCGAACCCTCGCGGTGTTGTTTCCCGACACCGAGCTTCGGATCGAGGCATTCCACCGGAAATCCCCGGGCTCTGATGTCCACGACACCGACAGCTTCCTGGAGGCCCTGTCGATCACCGGCACCGTCACTCCTGTCGCCAATGCCTCAGCCGCCGATCCGACCGAACGAGGCGAGATCGGGGTCTACACCGACAAGCGCTGGTTCACGCTCAACCTTCACTCGACCGACCATCCATCGGCCTTGGCTTCACTCGATGTCGAGCGCCTTCGCCACAGCGTCATCGGCGGTGTGATGGGGGTCGACGAGCTGGCCGAACGGAGCGGCGTCGACTACGTGCCGGCTCCTTCTGGAGTCGAGGAACTGATGAGGCGCTGCGATCTCGACGACTCTGTCGGCTTCTTGGTCTACCCGACCGACATCGCCGACTTGATGGCCGTGGCCGAGGCCGGCGATCTCATGCCCCCGAAGTCGTCCTACTTCTCACCGAAGCCCCGGTCGGGAATCTTCCTACGCATCTTGGGCTGCGGTGCGACTGCCCACTTGACGCCGTCGTAGGCAACCGTCGGCGGGAGGTCAGATCGCTCCGAGCAGCTTCGCCGCCGTGAGAGTGTTCTCCATCAGACAACCGATGGTCATGGGCCCGGTGCCGCCGGGCATGGGGGTGATCGCCCCGGCGATCGACTCCACGCCATCGAAGTCGACATCGCCGACGATGCCCCCCTCGGTGCGCGAGATGCCGACGTCGAACACTGCCGCTCCTGGCTTCACGAAGTCGGCGGTAACCAGACCAGCCATGCCGGCGGCGGCCACGAGGATGTCGGCCTCACGGCACTGGGCGGCGAGATCGGTGGTTCGGCTGTGGGCCAGAGTTGGTGTGGCGTCGACACCCTTGCGGCCGAGCAACAAGACCTGAGGCAGCCCCACGAGGGTCGACCTGCCGATCACCACTGCTCGCTTGCCGCTCGTGGAGACTCCGTAGCGGTCCAGCAGACGCATCACCCCGAGCGGGGTGCACGGCACAAGACCGGGCCGGCCACGCACGAGGCGGCCCATCGAACGTTCGGTGAGACCATCGACATCCTTCTCCGGAGGGATCAGGTCGAGCACCCGCTCGGCATCGAGGCCCTCCGGAAGAGGCAGCTGTACGAGGATGCCGTGGACGGCAGAATCGTTGACGAGATCACGCACCGCCTCCTCGACTTCGTCCTGGCTGGAGTCGGCGGCGAGTTCGACATGACGAGACACCATGCCTGACTCTTCGGCTTTGCGGTGCTTGTTCCGTACGTAGATCTGGCTGGGCTTGTCGGCGCCAACCAGCACTGTGGCGAGGGTGATGCTGGGGTCACCGAGTTGGCGGATTTCGGCTCGAATTCCTGCAACTATTTCGTCGCGGAGCCGCTTTCCGTCCATCAGCACAGCACCGCCCGGTGTTCGTTCGAAATCGTCGATATTTGTCACATCCGGCAACCTACCGGTTTCCCTTCCTCTGTTCGCCGATCTACCGTGCCGACACGCCAGCCGAGGGGGCCGACATGCGCAACGAGCTTTGCCGACGTTTCGGGATGGAGTTTCCGATCTACGCGTTCACCCACTGCCGAGACGTGGTCGTGGCTGTCAGCAAGGCTGGCGGTCTGGGTGTTCTCGGGGCCGTGGGGTTCAGCGTCGAGCAGCTCGAAATCGAACTCGACTGGATCGATGATCACATCGGCGACAAGCCCTACGGGGTCGACATTGTCCTGCCCAACAAGTACCAGGGCGCCGGTGAGATGGACCTCACCAAGATGACCCAGAGCCTCAACGACATGATTCCTGAGCAACATCGTCGATTCGTTCACCAGATCCTCGATGACCATGATGTCCCTGAGTTGCCGGCGGATGAAGACCTCGGGTCGGGCCTGATGGGCTGGAACGCGGCAACGGCCTACCCGCAGGTCGACGAGATTCTCAGACACCCCAACGTCGTCTTGGTCGCCAACGCTCTCGGCACCCCACCTCCAGACCTGGTAGAGCGGATTCAGGAGAGCGGCCGGGCGGTTGGCGCTCTCTGCGGTTCGCCGGCTCAAGCCAGTCGACATGCCGTGGCCGGGCTCGACTTCGTCGTTGCCCAAGGATCGGAAGGCGGTGGCCACACCGGCGACGTCGGTTCGATGGTGTTGTGGCCGCAAGTCATCGACGAAGTTGCTCCGCTTCCTGTTCTCGCCGCCGGCGGTATCGGCAACGGCCGGCAGATGGCCGCGGCCCTAACTCTGGGAGCGGCTGGAGTCTGGAGCGGCTCGCTCTGGCTCGCGGTTGAGGAAGCCGCAGCTTCGCCTTCTCAGATCGATTCATACCTCACCGCCACGAGCAGGGACACCGTGCGGTCGAGGGCATGGACGGGCAAGCCGTGCCGGATGCTGCGAAACGACTGGACCGAAGCATGGGAGCATCCCGACGCTCCCGACACGCTGGGCATGCCATTGCAAATGATGGCGGTGCGCGAGGCCATGGTGCGCAGCAATCGCTACCCCGACAAGTCGCAGCCCGTCGCATTCAATCCGGTCGGGCAGATCGTCGGCACGATGGACAAGGTGAAACGCAGCGCCGACGTGGTCTTCGAGATGGTCGAAGAGTGCATCGAGTCGCTCGAACGTGGCGGTTCGTTCCTGGACATGCAGTGAGCCCAGAAGGCGGCGCAACCGGACCGCTGAGGGGGATCAAGATCGTCGATCTCACCCAGATCGTCGCGGGCCCTCTCGCCACACAGCTTCTGGCCGAACAGGGAGCCGACGTGGTGAAGGTCGAGCCGCTCACCGGCGACCTGCTGCGGGTTGGTCGCACGGCCGGATTCGGAGCCAACTACGCGAACAACAACCGGGGGAAGCGTTCCATCGCCCTAGATCTCAGTCTCGAGGCGGGAAGACAGGTGGCGCTCGACCTCGTTGCCGACGCCGATGTCTTCGTCGAGAACTTCAGACCCGGAGTGTGCGATCGACTCGGCCTGAGCGAGGCGAAGATCCGGGCGGTGGCGCCAGAGATCATTCATGTGTCGATCAACGGCTTCGGCCCGACCGGCCCGTACGCCGACAGGCCGGCCCTTGATCCGGTGATCCAGGCCTACACGGGCATGGTGTCCGGCCAGGTGAGTGATGAGCTTCCGTTTCCCGACTTCGTTCGGACGTTGGTGGCCGACAAGACCACCGCCTACACCGCTGCGCAGGCGATCACCGCTGCCCTCTACGCTCGAGATCATGGGGCCGGTGGCCAGCATCTCGAGATTCCGATGCTCGACTCCACGTTGGCGTGGTTTTGGGTTGACGGAATGGCCGACCTCACCGAACCCGACGACGAACTCTCGGGGAGCAGAATCTCCGATGCCTACCGCCTCACCGATACCTCCGACGGGCAAGTCGTTTACTACACGGCAAGCGATGCGCAGCTGGCCGGACTTCTCCGGGCTCTCGAACGTCCGGACATGGCGGCCGACGATCGATACAACAACGTCCGGTCACTCGCTCGCGATCCCGCTCTTCTGTCGGCGGTGTCCGATGCGATTGCCGGAGGATTCGCGACCCTGAGCACCGACGAAGCGGTGCAGCGACTCTCTGACGAGGCTGTCCCGTGCGGACCGATCATCGACCGTTCAGCAGTACCCCACGACCCCCAGATAGCCCACAACGGGTGCTTGGTCGAGTGGGAGCATCCGGTGGTCGGAACTCTCCGCCAACCGGCGCCGCCGGTCCGGTTCACGACCACCCCCACTGCACTTCGTCGCGAGATCGACGAGCTCGGCGATCACACCGAGGAGATCCTGCGAGATTCGGGGCGCGACGACGATGCGATCGACGCTTTGCGCCAGGCTGGTGTGATCCTGGGCTGATGCGGCGGGCGTATTGCCCCTCCTCAGCCCGTAGCCTTTCGCCGTGACCGGACCTTCATCGGCGGCCCAGCCCGACCAAATCCTCGAAGCGCCGACTCGGTCGCTCTACCGATGGCAGCACAACGCGCTAGAGGCCTGGCACGAATGCGGTCGTCGCGGCGTGATCGAGGCCGTGACCGGATCTGGCAAGACCGATGTCGCGATCGCCGCCATCATCGACGCTGTCGATCGTGGATTGTTCGTGCTCGTCATAGTCCCTTCTCGGGTGCTGATGGAGCAGTGGAACGAGCGCCTCAATACATCCATGCCGGGCCGCGAGATCGGCCGCCTCGGCGACGGCTACCGAGACCGACCCATCGACTGCGACGTATTGATCACCACGCGGCATTCAGCCGCCGCACGCGTTCCCCTGCCTCCGGGCGAACTCGGCGGCCTGCTCATTGCCGATGAGTGCCACGGCTTCGGCGGTGCCATTCTGCGGAAGTCACTTCTGCCCGAGTACGTGGAGCGTCTGGGTCTGACTGCCACGCTCCAGCGCTCCGACGATGCGGTCGAGTCGATCCTTCTCCCATATTTCGGAGGGATCTCGTATCGCTACGGCTTCGTCGACGCCATTGCCGATGGGGTCTGCGCCCACCCACGGATCGCTTTCGTGGCTGTCCCTCTCACTCGCGAAGAGAGAGATGAATACGACGCCACAGAAGCCAAGATCGTCGATTCCCGCCGAGCTCTGCGCCAGATTCCGGGCGTTCCTCATGCTCCGTTCGGAGCGTTCTTGGCCGCAGTGGCCCATCTGGCCGAACACGACGCCGGGCCGGGAGGGAGTGCGGCCAACGAGTACCTCGCGGCGCTGGGATCCCGACGAGACATCGTCGCTTCTAGTTCAGCCAAATACGAGACACTCGGAAGTTTCGCTCCGGCCATCAAGGCCGCCGACGGAACGCTGCTGTTCACCGAGACGGTTCGGGCCGCGAACCACGCGATCGTACGTCTCGATCCCCACATACAAATCGAGATCATCACCGGCGGGACGGGACGCCGCGATCGTGGTGCGATCCTCGAAGATCTTCGCGACGGCAAACTCGATGCGGTTGCCGCGCCACGGGTGCTCGATGAGGGAGTCGATGTTCCCAATGCCAATCTCGGGGTCGTGATCAGCGCCTCTCGGACCCGACGTCAGATGATCCAACGAATGGGTCGAATCCTTCGTCGCAAGCCGCTGGGAAGCGGCGCCCGGTTCGTGATCCTGTTCGCGGCCGACACTCTCGAGGACCCTCGGATGACCGATGGTCGCGATGGGTTCCTCGAGGAGATCGAGCACATCGCCGAGTCCACCCGGATCTTCAAACCCAACGAAACCGAGGCTCTGGCGAAGTTCCTCGACTACGACGGCCCTGCTGTTGTGATCGAGCCGGAGACGGTTGGCACGTTCGCCGCTCCCGTCCTCACCGCCGAGGAGTTGGTCGAGAGGTGGAACGACACCGACTATCTCGCCATCGAGGCACCTGAGCTGCCTGATATCGCCAAGCCCAAGGTCGTGAAGAAGAAACCCCGTTTGTCGACCGGAGAGCATCCGGTGACCCTGCAGCGCCAGGGCAAAGAATGGGTGCTGCGATGCACAGGCTGTGGTGTCGCTTCCGAGGCCCGACCTTTCAAGTGGCAGGCTCTAGACGACACCGTCGATTGTCAGTGCGTGAGGTGACCAGGCCGAGAGCCCGGCCGGCTACTCGACCCCGGCGGCGATGATCGTCGAGACCTGAGACTCGCGAGCCTCTTTCATGGCCTTGATCTCAGCCTCGATCTCTTCAGCGATTCGCTCGTCCTCTTCCATGAGGCCCTCGATATCGGCGTCGGCGTGCACCATCACACCCATCTGGTCGAAGGCGGTGCGAACCGGTTCGCCCCACAGCCCGATGTCGCGAAGCGTGGGCACGATTCGTTCGAACAAGCGACTACGGAACAGCGTCTGTGCCTCGCTGTTCTTCACGTAGTCAATGCACGCAGCGGTGTCGAGGTCGAGGGTCTCCCACACTTCCTCGGCGAGGAACCGGTCGCGCATGGCCCAGCAGGCCTCGGTGGTGAACTCCTCGCGCTCGGCGATCTCGGCCGAGGTCAGATGCGGGTAGTAGTCGCGCAGTGCCAGCCGTCCGAACATCACATGACGGGCCTCGTCCTGCATCACATAGGCGTTGAGCGAACGGGCCAGAGGATCGGTGGCGAACTGACGAATCCCACCGAATGCTGCCAAGGCCAGCCCTTCGATGAGCACCTGCATGCCCAGATAGGTCATGTCCCACCTCGAGTCGGTGAGGATGTTGTCGAGAATTGCCTTCAGGTTGTGGTTGATCGGGTAGGCGAGATCGAGCTTGTCGAGATAGCGGGCGTAGGTCTCGACATGCCGGGCCTCATCCATCACCTGGGTGGCGGCGTAGTACTTCGATTCGATATCGGGCACGTTCTGCACGATCTTGGCGGTGCACACGAGCGCACCCTGCTCTCCGTGCAGGAACTGACTGAACTGCCACGCCACCATGTGGCGGCGTATGACGCCCTTGTCGGCGTCGGACAACTTGTTCCACATGTCGGAGCCGAAGATCGGGACCAATTCGTCCGGAGCGCCCAGTGGGTCGTCGGTGTCGATCTCATGATCCCAGTCGATTCGGAAATCGGAGTCCCACTGACGCCTTTTGCCCTTGGAGTAGAGATTCAGGAGCTTCTCGCGACCGTGGTCGTAGGACCAGGTGAACCGAACCTCGCCGGCGCCGTCTCCAGTCTCCCAGCCGGTCTTCTCGACGGGGATTGCATATGACTCGTCAATCATCGGAGTACTCCTGTGGTGCCACGACATGCGGGAATCGAGTCGAGGTAGTGAGGTGGCTACCTTACGGTGTCAATCAGGGCTGTGCCAGGGCCCCATTTCGGACTTGGCACCGCCCCGTGTCATCATCGGCACGCCGAAGTGAGACCAGGAGGATTCCGATGAGCGAATACGGTGAGGCCACCCCCAGCCCGGCCAATTCCGGCGACGATGCGGCCGATCATCAGTGGGTCATCCTCGATGACCCACTTCCGGAGGTCAGGCGGATCACCTTCAATCGCGCCGACAAGCGAAACTCGCTCATCCACCCGTTGAGGGGCGCGATCCTGGGCGCTTTGCGTGATGCCGACGACGACCCTTCGGTGAAGGTCTCGATCATTCGCGGCGACGGCCCGTCGTTCTCGGCGGGCTACGACCTGGGCGGGGGCAACCAGGGTCACGACCTGCCGTTCTTCACCGCCGGGGGCGAGGGCCAATGGCCGCGTCATGTCACCGACGGATGGATGAGCATCTGGGACCTGGCCAAGCCCGTGATCGCGCAGGTTCACGGATACTGCCTCGCCGGTGGAAGCGAGCTCGCCACCTGTTGCGATCTTGTCTATGTGGCCGAGGATGCTCAGATGGGATATCCGGCAACTCGTTTCGGAGTCCCCGACATGCATTTCCATGCTTGGTTTCTCGGAATGCGCAGAGCCATGGAGATGATGATGACGGGCGACTCGATCTCAGGAGTTGAAGCCGTGTCCGAAGGGTGGGCCAACCGGGCGTTCCCCGCCGACGAGCTCACCGACCGAGTGTTGGAGATCGCTGAGCGAGTCGCCCAGACACCCACCGACGTGGCTCAGCTCAACAAGAGAGCCGTGCATCGCCAGATGGAGGTAATGGGTATTCGAACTGGAATCCGTCAGGGCACCGAGTTGTGTGCACTCGGCATTCACAGCGAGTCGCTGCAGAGTTTCATCGGCACGGTTCGTGAGCAGGGCCTCACGTCCACCCTGTCCGACCGCGACGACCCCTACGGCGACTACCGGACCTCCGACGATCAGCCCGAACGACCGTAGAGTCGAACCATGAACGAGACGGGGCGGACTCGGTGAAGCCGATGCGAGGTCGGCTGCACCGGTTGAAAGGAAAGCTGGTTCACCGCGGTTGGGCACGCATCAGAACGTTCGGCGCAATTCATCCCGGCTCACACCGCTCCGAGAAGTTCGGCCACCTCGGAGAGGGCAGCATCATCTCGTTTCCATCCACCGCCATCGATGGAGAGAAGTCGATACACATCGGGGCCGGGACGCTCGTGGCCTCATGGGCCACGCTCGCTGCCGGTTACGTACCCGACGACCCCGACACACCCCCGCGGGCTCTCGTGATAGGCGAACGTTGTGTGATCGGGCTGCGTTCGGGAATCATCGCTCACCAGAGCGTCGAGCTCGGAGACGACGTCTGGCTGGGTCAGGACGTATTCATCACCGACGGCAACCACGGCTACGACGACACCGACCAGCCGATCGGATCACAGAAGGGGTCGGTGGAGCCTGTGTCGATCGGCGACAATTCCTGGATCGGCCACGGTGCGATCATTCTTGCCGGTTCGAGAATCGGTAGGAACTCGATCGTCGGCGCCGGGGCGGTCGTCCGGGGCGACGTGCCCGACTATTCGATCGCCGCGGGAGTGCCGGCCAAGATCGTGAAGCGATTCGGGCCGGATTCAGGCTCAACCTGACAAGAACCGACCTACTCCTGGCGGCTCACCAACCAGCCACCGAGCAGCGCCACTCCGACACCGATCACCTGAACGATCTCGACCGACTCATCGAGGGCGACCACACCGAGCACGAGCGCCATGATCGGCACCATGTAGGCGATGATCGATCCCCGCTCCGCCCCGACCCTCCCCATGAGGGTGATGATCATCGCTCTTCCGATGCCGGTACCCAGGATTCCGAGGATCACCAGAGCCACAGTTGAGTCGGTTCGCCATTCGATGTTGCCCATCGAGGGAGCGGCCACCGGAACCAGCAGCACTGTGCCCACGGCGAGAGCCCACATGGCAACCGGTATGGCGCCGTACTTCTGCTGCAACGGAACGTAGAGGTTGCCCGAGAGTCCGTAGCCCATGACCGCCAGCAGGACGAGGAACACTCCACTTGGGCGGGCCGAAGTGTCCCCGAGAGCGGGGGACACCATGAGGATGACCCCGATACTGCCAACTCCGAGTCCGAGCATGCGCCTATTGCCGGGAGCAGTGCGGGTGAGAATTGTTGCGAACACGACGGTCGCTATCGGAGCGGCACTCACCAACATCCCCGTAAGGGCCGAAGAGATTCGTTCCTCAGCCATGGCGAACAGAAGCGCTGGTCCGCCCTGCCCGGAGATCCCCACGACAACGAGCCGCGACCAGTCGGCCCTCTCTATTCGTCTTCGTGATGCCGGCAACAAGGCGAGCACGGCACATCCGAGCGCCACCCGGCCGATCGCCACAACAGGCGCCGGGAAACCACGCAGGGATATCGAGATCCACAGAAAGGCCGAGCCGAATATCGCCGCATTGCTGAGTAGCCACAGCCAGTGACGAGTCGTGAAGTCACCGGTGTCGGAACCCGGTGCGGTGTTCAGAACTCGAGGTGCTGGCTGCGTTGGCATTGCCTCATGGCTACCGCTGCGGCGCCACTGATCCAACCACGATGACCTTCTCCCCTACCTCTCGGGCGGCCTTCGGCATACGTTTCAAGTGGGTCCCGCCGGAGACATTCCCGGCGTCAGGTCGCTCCAACGTCAGGCAGCAAATCATGGCAACGAGTGATACGTCGACGAAGCGGTGGTGGGCCTACAAACGAACGTGGTTCGTCGGATTGCCTCTCGTGCTCATCCTGGCTCTGGCCGGACTGGTCGTCTGGGGGGAGTTGCAGCCCCGACCTCCCGGGTTCGCTCCCACCGATCCGGAAGCCGGGGCGATCATCACCGACCAATGGGCCCAGTTCACCGTCGATGTCGACACCGGCGAGGACTATGCACTGTTCGATCTCAACCAAGGACGGGTTGTGGCGGGCGACTTCACCGCTCCGTCGTGGGATCTGGCCTTTCGAAAGACCACCATCCTCACCAACTCCGGAATCACCAACCCGGCCGGTCCCGGAGGGGCGATCGACCTCGGAGAAGTGGCTCTGGTCGACGCCGTAGTTCCCGATTCTGTGGCATTCGCCGTCGATGCCTTGGGAGGCGAAGACGACGACAAGCCGGAGAATCCAGCCCTTTCTGGTTGGTACAGCTACGACTTCCTACGTCACATCGTCAACGCTCGAGACAACACCTTCTTGGTGCGCACCGATGGCGACCGTGATGCGCTGGTCCACTTCGACTCGTACTACTGCGAAGACGAGAGCACTCGTTGTCTGACATTGCGCTACCGATTGGTACCCAAGACGGGCGATTGAGACTGTCGGGTTCCAGGCTTCACAGATCCCAGTTGGTGGCGGCCTGCCACAGCCGGGCCACGAATGCCGCCACCTGCTCTCGGGTTACCGATCTGTTGGGCGAGTACTTCGTCGTTGAGGTGCCGCTGGCGATTCCCAGGTTGTAGATGCACGCGATGTCGGCGGCCGCGAAGCTGCGAGCGATGTCGGTGAACGGTGTCGCTGATGCGTCGCAGCTTCCACCCAGCGCACGCCAGGTGCGGGCGAGGAACGCTGCGGTTTGCTCACGGTTCACCTCCTTGTTGGGGGAGTACTCCGTCGTTGAGGTACCACTGGTGATTCCCAGGTTGAATATGAATCCAATCTCGCTGCGGGCGAAGTTGCCGGCAATGTCGGTGAATGGACTCGAGGTCTCCGCAGAGGTGCCCGACAGGGTCCGCCAGAGCCGGGCCAAGAACGCGGCCATCTCATCGCGGGGCACAACGTCGTAGGGCGAGTAGGTCGTGGTGGATGTGCCGTCGGTGATTCCCAGATGCTGGATGCACGCGATCCTCGCGGCGGCAAAACTCCCGGAGAGGTCGGTGAACGCGGTGTCGGCAGTGGTGTCACACGTCGTACCGGTTGGCATGGCGGTGGCGGATCCTCCGAGGCCTGCGCCGGAGGCGTTGTTGGCAGCGACCGTGAACTCGTACTCGGTGAAGTTGACAAGGCCACTGATCTCACAGCTCACCGTGGTGATGTCCGGTGTGGTACATCCGGCAGAGGTCGGTACCGAACTGACGGTGTAGCCGGTGATCGGTGAGTCGCCGGCCGAAACGGGTTCGGTCCAGGACACGGCGGCCTGGTGATCATCGGCGACGGCCGACACGTTCAATGGCTCGCTTGCCCCAGCCTTCGAGAGCCCAGGTGGGAGTCCTGCCGGGGTCGGTGGGCAGTCGCTCGACAGGTCCGGGTCTCGTACCGGAATATCCAAGGCCCCCATGATCCCGGTTGGTATCTCGGCGAGCGTCGATATTCCGACACCCATATTGATGACTGGCGAATCGGAGGCCAGTCGCCAGTCGAACCCGGCTGGATCAACGAACTTCGGATCTATGTCGAGGTTTCCCGCCCCTGTCGGATAGCCGCAGCTGATCACGTTGTTGTCGACATGGGTGAAGCTGAGCGAGTTCGCTGCCGTCTCCCATTCCTCCTGCATATTGGGGTTGTCGACATGTAGCTGATCGGGCGTCCAGCGATAGTTGACCGCCCACGAGTAGTCCAGGTCTTCCTCTTCGACGTGGAACGGCTGGTCGTATTCGAGCTTCCAGTTGTCCCAGATGATGTTGTTGTAGATCTCCGGATCGCTGTAGCCGGGTTCGATCAGAGGAGCATCGTCGCCGTTGTACTCGTGGCCGTTGCGTTCGCTGTCGATGGCAGCTCCCGCCGGATCCTCGCTGCCGGCAACGATGTTGCCGGCGAACGTGTTGTTGTAGACCACCGCATCGAAGGTGTCGTCGAACGCCAGCGCTCCACCACGGGCGTGGTTCTCTCCGTGATCGTCCGCGATGTTCTCGGCAAACAGGTTGTTGAACACCTCGACTTGATGGGCTGCGCCCGGGACGAAGACGTTGTCGCCCACATCTTCGAAGCTGACCGCTCCCCCGTCATCGGGTGAGAAGTTCCGTAGGAAGACATTGCTGTGGACGATGACCGGACCTGTGTCCTCGGCGAACATTGCTCCTCCATGGTCCAGAGCGACGTTCTCGACAATCATGTTCCCGTAGACCTCGAGACGGTCCTTCACCTCATAGAGGGTGATGCCACCGCCGTAGTCGGCCGACAGATTGTGGAAGATCAGGTTGTTGTAGATCTTGTAGGTGCCGGGTGGCGGACCGGTGGGATTGTCGTCGTAGATGTGCTCCGGTTCGCTGTGCTCCGGTTGGCTGTGATCCTCGGGTTCGTCGTTGACGCTGATTCCGCCGCCGTATCCCCCGTAGTTACCGTTTTCGGCGATTGTGTTCGACCAGATCGACACGTCGTGCACCGAGTGGTGGAACCAGATACCGCCGCCGTAGTACCCACCATTTCGCACGATGATGTTGTTGTTGATGTCGATGTTTCGGTTGTAGAAACCGGCGAAGATTCCCGACCCGATCTCATCGAGCACGCTTCCGCCGGTGATCGTGAGACCACTGATCATCACGTTCGACACTTCTCCGCTCAGTGGTGTCGCTCCGATCGAGAACACCGGTCCTCCCCCATTCGGGACCCCTTGCGAATACAGGTCCGCGGCGGTGGTCCCGTCGACGGTCGTCTCGTGAGGACCGGCACCGATGATTCGGACATCGGACTCCGCGATGGTCACGGTCTCTTGGTAGGTGCCGGGTGCCACGAAGACGTTGCGGATGGTGTCGGGCAGCGATCCGGTTGGCAGGTTGTCCATGGCGTCGCCGATGGTCGGCCACGGC
>JAJCXW010000262.1 GCA_029263235.1 Acidimicrobiales bacterium | reverse complement strand
CGGGTCGACCGCTTCGAGCCGAGCGAGGGTGTCGACGTTGAAGCGCGTCACGAGAGATCGCTCGGAACCCAGGTAGGCCTGCACGAGTCCGGCGACCGCATCGGAGACCGCGTTGTCGGCGTCGTAGTCGGGATCCTCGGGCAGGTTCTTGATCTCGATGTTGACACCCATCGATTCGCACGCCTCGAGGGCCTCAGCCAAGCTCGGAACCGACTCTGGCAGGTCGTCACAGTTGGTCTCGACGATCATGCGACCATCGGGCAGACACGCGTCGTGGCTGACCACCACCACGCCGTCGGCCGACCGACGGGCATCGAGCTCGACCCAATCGGCCCCGAGTTCTCTCGCCAACCGGAAGGCTTCGAGTGTGTTTTCTGTGGCGGCCGCCGAGGCCCCGCGGTGTGCGATCACGAGTGTCATGGGTGAAGTCTCGCGGGAAATGGAACGTGTTACGAGAACCCCTTGCGCAAAGTAGAACCGGTTTCTATTATCTCCGTGCTGGGGAGCACACTCCCCGGCACCAACATCGATCGGCCGGTACGCACGCCCGGACCGATGACAGGGGGACAGCAACGTGGCGCTCAGCTTCGACTCGTACGAGCCCGGCCAGGATTGGCGAATCAACGCGGCATGCCGCGACACCGATCCGACACTCTTCTTTCCGGTGGGAACCACCGGTCCGGCTGTCGATCAGATCGAGTCGGCCAAAGAGGTGTGCATCGGTTGCCTCAGCAGCAACGACTGCCTGCAGTTCGCCATTGCCAGCAACCAGGACACCGGAGTCTGGGGTGGCACCACCGAGGACGAGCGCAGAAGCATCCGACGTCAGCTCCGGGCACAGAGGGCCACCGCCATCTGAGCCACCGCCGACACGCCCTGTCGGCACCTACCCCAGCGGTAGCCCCTCACGCTTGGCTGGGACCTTCACCTCTACGACACAACCGGTCTCTCCATCGCCGCGTGCCCCGATGGAGATTGATCCACCGAGATCCTGAACGACGAACGTCCGCACGATCGTGAGCCCGAGTCCGGCGTCGCGATCCAGCGAGAATCCGTCGGCCACGCCTGGACCGGAATCGACGACTCGCAAGACGAGCTCACGGCTGCCGGAGGCGAGCTCAACGGTCACCAAGCCTGGTTCGGAGCCACGGGCGTCGGCGACGGCATGGTCGATCGCGTTCTGCACCAGTTCGGTCAGGATCACGGCCAACGGCATCGCAACGTCGCCCGGAAGTACCCCGAGCTTCCCGACAACTTCCACCGACAGGGGTCTCTCCGGTGCGCTCGAACCCTCCTGCACCATGCTCAGGATCCTGGCCACCACCCGGTCGAACTCGACCTCATCGGCAACATCAGCGGAGAGAGTCTCGTGAACGATCGCTATCGCCCCGATTCGTCGTGCCGACTGCTCGATGGCAGTCCTGGCGTCGTCGGATGCCGACCGCCGAGCTTGAAGACGTAGCAGCGCTTGGATGGTCTGCAGGTTGTTCTTCACACGGTGGTTGATCTCGCGGATGGTCACCTCTCGCGACAACAGGAGGCGATCCCGGCTTCGCAACTCCGATATGTCGCGCATGAGAAGGAGTGCCCCGGTGACACGACCGGCAGACACCAACGGATGGCACCGCACAACCACATTCACTTGATCATCGATCACCAATTCCGTGATGGTGCTCCGTCGAGAGGTGAACGCTCTACGCACGGCCCCCTCCTCGATTCCGACATCGGAGAGTGTTCGACCCGAGAGGTTCTGGCCCACACCAAGCCGGTGAAGCGCCGAGACGGCGTTGGGGGACGCAAACTCGATTCGTCGTTCCCGGTCGAGCAGAACGGTGCCGTCGCCGACCCTGGGTTCACGCAGTTCGCCTTCTCGTTCCTCGTCTGCGAAGGGATAGTCCCCCGACATGACCATCTCGACGAGACGGTGCCAGACATTGCGGTAGGTGTGTTCGAGCGAGCCGGTCTGGCGCATGAGGCCCGGATCGGAGTGGCGCGCCATTACCGCGATGACCTCGCCCTGGTGTCCGACCGGCACGTACTCGCCAAACAGGCGGGAGTTGACGCCCGGAGGTGCCATGGCCTCCTCGACGACCTCATCATCGCCGGCAAGGGGGTGAACCAACCCGGCCACGGGAATAGCGCCCTCCAACAGTCGGCCCTCCGACATGGTCGTCGCTATCAGGGGTTGATGTGCCGATGTGACAATCGCCCCGACCGGGTCTCGTGGATGCACTGTGGGACCCGTCACTGAACGGCGGTGCCCGAGGGTCAGAAACTCCGTGGGGTTGGATTCGGAAGCGACGTAGAGCAGCAGATCCGAATAGGAGAGATCACACAGCAGTGCCCAAGAGCCGACCAGTCGCTGCAGGTGTCGGAGGGCCCCATCATCCAGCTTGGTGCTTGACCTCGCGAGGTGGTCGAAACTCGGCACGCCGTCATGCTAGAGCCGCTGGCGAGGCGGCGAGGTGGTTGGCCAACTCCAGCACCCCTTCGAGATCGGCGATGTCGGACTGCATCATCGGTAGAGAAACGGCCGGCATACCACCCGGCAATGACTCCAGGAGCAAAGCCTCCAGCGCTGCGGTATGGCGCATCTGACCCAGCGTGTCGTGCATGACCTCGACCACCCGCCCGAGGAGCTCAGGTGGCTCGATCCCCTCGATCAGGCGTTGCTCCAGGCCTGGCGGGAACTCCGCCGAACGGCCGTCAGCGATTCTGGGCGTTGAGCGATTGACGACGATCGCCCCGGTCGGACAGCTCCGGCGATCGAGTTCCTCGATCAGTCTCGCGGCCTCCTCGACCGGACCGATTTCTGGGGTGGTGACCACAACGAAAGCCGTCGACTCGTCCGAGAGTGAGCTCTCCACCTCGGTCGCCCGCTCAACGAAGCCCTTCTCCATGGTCTTGATCAGTACGAAGAAATCGGTGAGGTCGGCAATGAAAGGACCACCCAGGATTCTGTTGGCGACCAGTCTGAACGGCCGAAGCGCCTGCAAGGTGAGGCGCGAGGTGGCTGGCACGGTGAGCCAACCGAGGAGACGCCCACTGAAGAAGTCGCGCATTCGCCGAGGCGCGTCGAGAAGATCGAGAGCGTTCCGACTCGGCGGGGTGTCGAGCACGATCAGATCCCACTCCCCCGACGTCTGTAGTTGGTGCAGGCGTTCCATAGCGGCGTACTCGTGGCTGTGAGCGAATCGTCGGGTGATGTTGTCGTAGAGATGGTTTCGCATGACCGCATCGCGCGTCTGCTGGTCGGGCGCGTGGCGTTCGATCAGCCGGTCCCACTCCTGTCGAGCGTCGAGCATCGCCATCCACAGCTCACCGCTCCCGCTCGAATCAACAAGCCGCGGTTCACCCTCGACACCGACGACCCCCAAGGCCGTGGCCAGGCGACGGGCCGGATCGACCGTGAGAACAAGAACGCGGGCCTCACGGGTTCGGGCTGCCAGACTCCCCAACGCGGCCGCGACAGTCGTCTTTCCCACACCACCGGAGCCAGCGACCACCACCGTTCGGTGGTCAGCCAGAATGCTGGGGATGGTCGAGCCGGTCACCAGTTCGCCTCGGCGGCAAGGGCGTCGGCAATCAAGTCGATCCCGCCATTGGTAGCGGCCGCATCGAAGATCTCCGGCAGCAGCAGGACCGGCAACCCCGTCGGAAGACCGTCGCGAAGTCGGCGCAGGTGAGCGGATCCGACATCGCGGCGGCGCAGCGCGTGTGTGGTCGCCTCGACTGCGGCGAGGAAGCCGGGCGGACAACGGTCGTCCTCAGAAACAATCGCGGCGAGGGTGTCGAAGACCGGCCGCTCGGCTGCGGTGAACGGGGCCGGGAGAACTCGGTTGACCACAGCGGCCCCCACATCGATGTGAGCGTCGTCTCTGACCCGGCCCACCAGTTCGATGGTCTCCACCACCGGCATCTCTTCGGGAGTGGCGACCACGACCGCCGAAGTCTTGGAAGGGTCCTCCAAGAGTTCGAGCATCCAGTCGAGTTGATGACGAATCATTCCCAGTCGGACAAGGTCTCGGATCGCCGCGGGCGACGAGAGCTGACCGACGATGTGGCCAGTTGCGGTCGCATCGGCGATCACCAGGTCGTAGTCGCTCTCTCTGGCTTCCCACGCGAGCTTCCCGATGGTGAGGATCTCACGAACTCCCGGCGCCGCCGTCGCGACAAACTCCAGCACGCGTGCGAGCGGTCCGATTCGGCCGACGAATGGGATCTTGGCTTGGACCTTGAGGTACTCCGCCAACGACCGCTCAGTGTCCATGGTCATGGCGACCAGATCAGGCCTGACTTCACGACCCGAGTAGTCGACTGGATCAGTACCGAGAATCCGAGCCAGGTCACCCTTGGCGTCGAGTTCGCAGACGAGTGTTCGACGACCCTGAGTCGCGGCACACTGCGCGAGAGCAGCCGAAACGGTGGACTTCCCGACGCCACCCTTCCCGGTGACGATCAGCAGGCGTCGGTCGAGCAGGCCGAGCGGTGTCGACACGATCGACCCCTACCGGACCTGTATGTCAGCCGAAGCCGATCGGATTGTTGTCGCCGTCGGGACCTATCTCCACATAGGCGATACGCGACGACGGCACCACGACCTCACGGCCCTTGTCGTCGGTGAGCCACAGCGCATCGGAGGAGCCGTCGACCGCGGCCTTGACCGAAGCCTTCACGTCTTCGCGATTGGTGTTGGCTGCCAGATCCAGATTGATTTCTTTGGGATTGTCGGTCACGCCGATTCGGATGTCCACGGGGTCTCCTCGATTGATCGGCGCCTCGAAGCGCGCCGGGAAGTGATATCAGATGAGCTTGAGCTCTGGATGCCCACGCTTGGTTGGGGCGTGATCGGCAACCCACTCTGCCATCTGGGCGAACGCAATTGACGCCTCCGAGTCAGGATCCTCGGCCATGGCAGGATGACCGGAGTCGGAACCTTCTCGCACCGAGACCTGCATCGGGATCTGAGTGATCAGTTCCACCCCCAGTTTCTCGGCAAGATCGGCGCCTCCACCGGCCCCGAACAACTCGTAGCGCTTCCCGTCGTCGCCGGTGAACCAAGCCATGTTCTCGATCACTCCCCTGACATCGATCTTGACCTGCTGGAACATGAACGCAGATCTCTGAGCCACGGTCTGGGCTGCCGGATTCGGAGTAGTGACGACGTAGGCCTCGGCTCGTGGGAGGAACTGGGCCAGAGACAAGGAGATATCACCGGTGCCGGGAGGAAGGTCTATGAGGAGATAGTCGGGGTCGTCCCAGAACACGTCGGTGAGGAACTGCTCGAGTGCCTTGTGCAGCATCGGGCCGCGCCACATCACCGGCTGGTCCTCACGAGCGAAGAAGCCCATGGAGATGCATCTCACGCCGTGCGCCTCCGGAGGGATGATCATGTCGTCGACCACGGTCGGGCCGTGCTCGACTCCGAGCATTCGCGGAATCGAGAAGCCCCACACATCGGCGTCGACCACGGCGACCGAGGCACCCGTCTGAGCCAGAGCGATCGCGAGGTTGATGGTGACGGAGGACTTCCCGACGCCACCCTTTCCGGAGGCTATGAGAAGGGTTCGGGTCCGGTTGGTCGAGGATGAGAACGGGATGGCGCGCCCCTCGGCGTGACCGGCGGCGGGCTGTGTCCCGGCGGTTGCCGCCGGATCACCGATCAGCTTCTCTCTGACCTCCGAACGCTGTGCATCGTTCATGACGCCGATATCGAAGGTGACTACCGATACTCCCGACATGGCTGACACCACATCGACGACCGACTCCTGGAGTTCGTTGGCATGAGGGTGCCCCTCGACCACGAGATCGAGCCCGATCTCAACTTGATCGCCGGCGATCGAGACCCCTCGGACCATCCCGAGATCGACGATGTTGCGTCGGAATTCGAGGTCGACGACGCTGCGGAGAACCTCGATCAGTTCGGACTCGGTCACGGGCATGAAACTCTCCGGGTTGTGGGAGATTGTCGCCGCCGGGATTTCCCCTACGGCCATAGGTACAATACCGCCGTGGATCAGTCCTCCCCCAGCCCTTCCGGGCCTTCCGAACCGGCAAGTCTCAGCCCGACCGAGTTCGCCTCAGCCGTGACCGCAATCACGTCTGCCTTCGGGGACCCAACCCGCCGAAAGATCTACCTTCTGGCTCACGAACACCCCGATGGGGTCACCGCGACCCAAGCCTCCGAGGCCTTCGATCTTCACGCCAACGTTGCTCGCCATCACCTCGACAAGCTCGCCTCGGGCGGCTATCTCGAAGTCGAGATGTCGAAGCCTTCTGGTGGAGCTGGGCGGCCCTCCAAGCGCTACAGCGCATCGCAGTCCGAGGTTCGCCTCGAAGTATCGGTGCGTCACGACGACATTCTCGTGTCGTTGCTCGGCCGGGCCCTGGCCATGCTTCCGCCCGAAGCTGCTGAGCAGATGGCCGAAGAGGTGGGCATCGAGTACGGAAGAGCCATGACCGGTTCGATGGACTCCACTGCCTCGCAACGTTCGTTCCGTGGGGCGTTGCATGCCGCCGCCGATGCCATGTCGAGCCATGGATTCGCGGCGCGAGCCGAGAAGTCCGCCGGCGAGACCCAGATCATCTCGGAGAACTGCCCCTTCGGCGACGCCGTCATCCAGTCACCGGTCATCTGTGCGGTCGACCGGGGCATGGTGCGCGGGATACTCAGCGAACTGTACGGACCCGCCACCCTCGACACCTCCGCGTCGAAACCCAATGGCGACGACATCTGTGTCACCCACGTAACCCTCTGACTCTCGTTGGCAGAGCCGAACGATCATCCGTATCATCACGACGAATGGCCCTACACCTGGTCCGCCACGGTTCCGCTGGCAGACGTTCACCCACCGACGACGATCTACGACGACACCTCGACACGACGGGTCATCAGCAAGCCGATGGTTTGTCCCGCTTCTTCGCCTCGCATCCAGTGAGAGCAGTGTGGTCATCCGTGGCCACACGTTGCATCGAGACCGTCGAGCCCTTGGCCGTGGCTCACGGCCTCGTCGTCGAGACCTTCACCGAACTCACAGAGGGCGCACGTCCAGCCGATCTCATTGACCTGCTCCGATCACAGGCTCCGGTCCCCGGAGACCTCGTGATGTGCAGCCATGGAGACCTCATACCGAAGACCGTCACCACTCTGGTGAGAGACGGAGCGGTGCTCAGCGGCCCCAGAGGCTGCGAAAAGGCATCGGTGTGGAGCCTTCAGACACAAGGCAACATCATCGTGAGCGTCGGCTACGAACCGGGTCCCTGGGTCACTGACCCGCAATGACCGCGACGAGCGCCTCGGGGTCGAGAACCGACACGTAGCGATAGCCGGTCTCTATGTACTTCTTCTCTTCGAGACGACGAAGAGACTGATTCACGCTTGTTCGTCGGGCACCGAGAAGGCGGGCAAGGGTTTGTTGACTCACCGATACGCCATCCCTGCCGGCCTCTCGCAGTAGCCACGACGCCACCTGACGATCGAGGCTGCCGGCCAACAGATCGCTTACGCGGTCCTGCATCTCCGACATTCTTCCGGCCACTGAGACCAGCCATCGTCGCGCCAACTTCGGGCGCTCACCCAGCAGGGCGAACAGCTTCAGCGAGTCGATCCCCAGCACCAGGCTGTCCTCGACGGCTCGAGCTTCGGTTGGCTCCCCTGTGCGAAGAAACAGAGGGATGTCGCCGAACACAGCCCCGGGACGCAGCAGTTGAACAACTACTCGCCGGCCGCCGAATTGGCGAGCCAATTCGACAGTGCCCGAGCGCAGGATGTGAACACGATCGGGAAGCTGATCGCGCTCGTAGATCTGGGTGCCACCGGCGTACGAGACCTCTGTGAGGTGGCTCGAGAGCTCCTCCAGATCGTCGCAAGGAAGTGGAGCCAAATTCCCCCTTCCCAGGGAGCTGGCCAACCACTCAACGAGATCGGTGCTTCGGTCTGCAGTGGTCGCCATGGAGGTTGGAACCCGCCATGGTGGCTTCGTGTTCCACCCAACGAGTACTCAGTGCCGGCAACCAGGGCCGACCCTAGAGTCCGATGACCTCGGTATCGGGCTCGAAGGCGCCAATAGCGAACCAGAATGTGTCGAGATGCTCGATCGCTTCCAAGCGCAGGCCGGAGCCGTCGGTGGCCACTCCGAAGATGTCGAAGGTGACTCCGCTGTTGTTGTCGAGGAATCCGTCGGACACGGAAACCAGGTCGAGTTGCTCACCTTCGAACTCGGCCGCGAACACGGCTGTGGCTCCCTGGTCGTAGCCATCGGCCAGACCGGACTCACCAAGGGCCGTGGCAGTTCCCCGCTGGAGAACTGCGACAACCTCACGCCCTTGGGCCGTGAACGGAACCACCAACTGTTCGAAGAGTGACTCGAGGGTTAGGGCGACGGCCGGGCCATCGGCGCTACGCACCACGAGGACTCGAGCCTTGGCGGCCAGGCGACCGTCGACCGCCCCGTTGAAGAGAAAGGGGTTGGTGTTGACATCGTCGTAGCCGGGATAGGGATTCCTGCCGTAGTCACGACGAAATCCGGTGTCCTTGCTCAGAACCAATGAACCGGGGTGGGCATCACGGAAGCTCTGCCACGATGTCGTCGCCACCGGCAGGGTGGTCAGCTGCTCACCGGCGAGAACACCGATCACAGCCCGCCCGTCGAAATGGGTCCAGAGGCTTTCGGTCTGACGGTCGTACATCACCAGAGACGAGTTGAAAAGGTTGCCCGACGTGCCGAAATCGAAGATCCTGTCGCCAACCCTTCGGTCGTAGGCGAGAGCCGAGTTGCAGAGCGGGCAGTAGGAGATCGTGACCGGCACACCACCGATCGTGTCGTTAACGATCTCGTGCCAGGTCATCACCTGGATCGGGTATGCCCTCACCTCTCCGTTGACCTCCACCGACAGCACCGGCTCCACGTTGCTGAGCCAATCGACGGAATCGGCGGTCTGGAACTTCGGTTCATCGATCGGTGGAATTCCGTCCGGAGGAGGTCCACCGGAACGAACCTCCTCCGGGGAGATCAGAGGATCCGGAAAGTTGACGTTGTTGATGTTGCGCAGCGCCGAATCGACGTCCTCGCCGGGTGTCGACTCAATCTGATCGACCTCAAATGGGTTGGAGTCGGCGCCAGGATCGAGTGCCGGTAGCAGCGTCGCCTCGATCTCGGGCCTCTGCTCACCGAATCCGCCCCCACCGGACGATTCTGGGTGATCCCCGGACCCCGAGGCGCCGGCCCGCAGGTCGGAGCTGCCTCCCCCGCATGCAACGGCTATCACCGAAATACCCACGAGTAGGGGCACGATCTTCCTATAAGGCATGGAGTAGCAACCCGACGCGAGCCCGACCTCTTCCACTGTGTTCGCTCCGCGACTACCGCGCCACGACGATGCCAAGGCCCGGGGGCCCGTGTCTCAGCCGTCGACCGGAACCGTGGCGATGGAGGAGTAGCACATTTCATCAAGCGTGCCCTCGTTCCAGGTGATGTAGCGGGGTTCGTCCTGGAATCCGAGCGACCGGTCCCATGTGCACGACACCCGCACCGTGTCCGATTCAGTGAGCACAACATCGTCGATCGGCTGGTAGTCCAACTGCCACTCGAAACTCCAAGTCGGGATGTCGAGCAGGATCCTCTCCTCCGGAGTATCCGGATTGAGGGTCATCGTGAACGACACTCCGATCTCGTGCATGTGGCCCCAGACCGAGACGATTCTCCCTGGATTCGTAACGCGCTGGTCGCAGGTCGAAGTGACCACACCGTCGGTGTCGTTGATGTACTGATCGAGGCTCTGTCCGCACAGGAACAACAGCCCGTCGGGGATTCGAACGGCGAAGTCGCCGTACAGCTCCTCCAACTCCGCCATCACCACTGATCGGTCACACAGTGGTCCGGTCTGATCGACGGTGCAGGGGATTTCGGCTGGAGCCAGATAGAGGCGGAAATCGACCGGGGCGAGGAACCCGCCGGCATCCGATATCTCGTCGTCTGACGCCAGGTCGACGACCATCGCAGACTGGTCGGCTGGAACGTCGTCGTCGTAGTGATAGTGGATCTGCACGATCAGGAAGCCGTCCGGATCAAGGTGCACTGCGGAGCCCTCTGGAAACTCGGTTGGCTGCATTCCCGGAGCCCAGGCCGCTATCTGGGTGGCCCCGCGAACTTCCGACAATCCGAAACACGCCCATCCCGGAGCATCGTCTTGCAGCTCGAGCACCTGGGCACTGATTCGGGATGATCCCGGCGCCGCGAACGTGACCGCGTGGTGGACCACCGCAACCTTGTCTGCTTCAAACGTGAATGCCCTGATGAAGCGGTCGCTGGCGACGTCACCCACCTCGAACACCTGACATCGATAGTCGTCCTGCTGAGCCAGGTCGCCAACATAGGGTTCGGCCTTCGATACGACATCACGCTCGACCGTTCGTACCTTGGTCGGATCGGCTACCAGCTTGGTGTCGGGAGCAACATCCAGGCCGCCACCGGCTGAGGCCCAGCCCGCCAACGTGGCGAGTTCCTCGTCATCGAGCGACCAGTCGTGGGCGAAGTCGAGGCTCCGGTCGCTGGCGGTCCATGGAGGCATGTAGCGCGCTTCGGTGACCAGAGCGATGTCGTCGGCGACTTCGGATGCGTGCGCTGCCGTATCGAGCAGGAACGTGCTGGCCCCGGAGGCGCCCGAGGTGTGACACGACACGCAGCTCTTCTCGAGAATCGGCATCACGGTGGCGGCGAATTCCCCACCGGGCGGAACCGCTGCCACCGGGTCGAACACCTGCGGTTCGTCAGCCGCGGACCCTGGAGCGACACGATCGGCCACGAGGTTGAGCCCGAGCGTCAACTCATCGGAGGTACTGACAAGTCCGGCGATGCTGATCGGACCCACATCGAACTCCGACATCAGGATCTGGGCGGTCATCTCAGCGGCCAGGACACCATCGTTGATGCTCACCGGACCGGAGAAGGACACAGGGGCCGTCGTCTCCTTCACGGTGAGTTCACCGGCGATCGTCAGCGAATACGGCACGCCCTCGACGATCTCGTCGGGCAGGCCGTCGAGCGAGGTCGTTTCGAACCGAACGAACGGGAACTTGGTCGACTCCAGGAAGTCATGACGAATGCGCTTGTCGCGGAGGTTTGAGTCGGACTCGAACATCTCTACGTTGACAACGATCAAGCCCACCCTGCTCTCGGTCGGATCAACCAGATCGACCACGATGTCGCCGGCCAGGGCAGCGGTGACACCCGACGTTGTTCGTGACGAACCCGCGACCTTCTCCTCAACGGTGTAGGTGGCGGTCGATCGGTCGGAGATCCTGTAGAGGTCCTCGGTTTGCTGGTCGACATCGTCGATGGTCGGCGCCGATACGCCGGTCGACTTCACAGAGCCATCAGCCAACAGCCAGTCCCACTGATCCTTCGTGATGAAGGCGACGGCACCGATCAGAAGAACCGCGAGGATCGACAGTCGCCCGAGATCGAGTTTTCTGAGCCAAGACATGGCAGGGAGTATGGCCGATAGAAACGCGATTGTTCAGCTGAGCGCTTCCCTCAGGCCGAAGTTGGCTAGGAGATCGATCAACTCCTGTGGTTTCTCGTCGAGCGCATCAAACTCTGCCAGGTCTGACCTGGCACCAGCGGTGTCGCCGTTGAGATTGCGTGAGAAGGCCCTGTAGACCAGCGCCTGCGGGTACCCGGGGCGCAACTCGAGTGCGGTATCCAGGTAGGCCTCGCCGGCCTCGACCAATTCGGCGTTTCCGGTGCGTGCCAGCAGCCAGCCGCGGCCGGTGAGCGCCTCCACATCGTCCGGCAGATCGGCGAGGACCTGATCGACCAGTTGCACTGCGTTGATGAGATCACCCGTTGCTGCCAAGGCCTCGGCAGCGTCGAGGACCTCGCTCACCCTCAGGCCGGTCTCGGTGAACGGGGGTGGGCTGTCGACCATGAGGATCGGACCGACCTTGTCGAGGGCGGCCTGCTGACGCTGAGCGATCTCTTCGGCTGCTGCAACCGAGTCTCCGTCGAGTGCGCTGGCGATACGGGATCGCAGTCCCATCGAATCGACGAGCTGGGACACGAAAGGCGATGCATCGAGGGTGTCGAGAACCGCCAGATGGGTGGCCGCTTCCTCGGGCCGGTCGAGGTCCATCGCCAACACCGCCGCGAACACCCTGGCGTCCGGATAGTCCGGGTCGGTCCCGACGGCATCGTCGAGAAGAACCTTGGCCGCGCCGGTATCGCCCTGCAGGCGGGTCAGCCAACCCTTGTAGGTGAGGGCCTCCACATTCGACGGCTGCATGTCGAGAACTTCGTCGTATACCTCAAGTGCGCCGTCGAGATCGCCTCCACTGAATGTCTGCTGAGCTTCGAACAACAGCTCTCGTGTGGAGACTCGTATGTCGCCGGTGATCGAGCCGCCGGGCGATCGGCTGCCGGAGAACTGGGCGAGAAGGAAGCCGGCGAAACCCGCCACCACGACCACCGTGGCGATCCACGCTGCGAGGCGAAGCCAAGCAACCTTCTCACGAGCTGCCTCCTTCGCCTCTTGGGACTCGATCTTGCGGATGATCGTCGCGGCCCGCTTGGTGTAGTCCGCCCTCAAATTCGCGTAGTCGTCGGAATCGAGATCTCCGGCATCGAACTCGGCCTCGAGATCATCAAGTGATCGCAACAGAAAATCGCGTTGTTCGACTCGCGCCGCCGTCCGACGCCGGTCGACGGCCCTGGTCCGAGAGGCAGCCTCGGATGTCACGACTGGTCGGCGCGGGCCGACTCGACCAGCGCCACGTCCTCTTTGGTTGGTTCGAGATCCGCTTCCAGCTTCCAGCGCCGGAAGACGAAGAACAGCCCGGTGACGGCGCCGGCGCCGGCCACAACCGGCAGAATCCAGACCAGGCTGGTGATTCCCGAGGCCGAAGGCGTGTAGTCGACATCCTCACCGAAGTCGGCCACCAGCTGCGTTCGGATGTAGTCGGTGGTGCGGCCCTCGTCGACCCAAGTACGGATCTCACGACGAATGATCCGGGCGACCGAGGCATCGGATTGCGCCACCGATTGCCCGTCACACACCGGACAGGCGAATTGGTTGGAGAGCGAGTGGGCCCTCTCGGCGTTGGTCCGGGGCTCACCGGACGCAATCGATCCGTAGAGCAACGCCGACACCCCGATCACGGCGGCGCCGATCCACGACCAGAGACGGGACTTCGATCGCGACGCAGAACCAAGTCCGAGCATTCTCAACTACCTTCCGTTTCGGAGTCGGAGTCGGAGCGGTTCTCGGCCGCCACCTGCAACGCGGTGATTCGCGACTCGAGGTCGTCCTGGACGATGCCGCCGATCAGCTTGTCGACGACGAGACCCGAAGGGGCAATGAGGTAAGACTCAGGGACCTGAGCAACCCCGTAGCTCACGGCGAAGGTGCCGGTGCCCTCAACCAGGACCGGCCAACCCCCTCCGTACTCCCTGAAGAACTCGCGAACGTTGTCGGCTGAATCGTCGAACGCTATCGACACGACCGTGGCGTCGCCAGCCTCGCTGTGGGCGTTCTGGAACTTCACCAGCTCGGGGTGTTCAACGATGCACGGCACGCATGTCGTTGAGAAGAAGTTGACGACAACCCAGCGGCCGCGCTCAAGGTCGAGGTCGAACGTGTCGCCGGTGATCGTCTCGCCGACGATGGCCGGACCAATTCCCCCGACCAGATGGCTCTGGCTCACTCGGTGCGACGAAGGCTCTCTTGTTGCGAGAAGCACCAGGAACAAGACCATGGTGACGGCGACAGGAAGGACGATCCAGACCGCGATTCGAGCCCTCGGGGCGGTGGCATCAGTGGAGGCGGTCATGCCACCGTCTCCACCGGAGCAGATGCCGGCTCGGTTGGTCGACGACGGGTGCCGGGAGTGACAGCCATGGCGGTGCCGACCGCGATCACGATCCCACCGATCCAGAGCCAGACGATCAGGGGTTGGATCGTGGAACGAAGAAGAACCGCATCATCGTCTCCCTCCGGGAACGACAACACCGAGAGGGCGATGTCGTCGACCGCGGTCGAGCGGACCGACGGGATGTTGATGCTCTGACCAGCGAACGGATAGGTCGCGACCGCCGGTACGTACACCTGACCTCCGTCGATGCGGACTCGCGCTACGCGCTCGGTGCGGTTGGAGTACTCGATCACCGTGGAACCCTCATAGGTGAGTTCGTGACCCGACATCGTCGCCGTCTGGCCGGGTACCAGATTGAACTCATCCTGGCGGACATAGGCGTTGCTCGCCGCGAACGCCACCGCTATGAGGATCACACCGATGTGGACAATCATGCCGCCGTTGGTTCGTCCCACCAGGCCCCGCCAACCCTGGCGGCGGGTGGCGAGGATCAACTGCCTCGCCGAGGCTCCTGCCGCGAAGCCTCCCAGAGCGAACGCCAGCAAAGGAGCCCATCCGCGGGCCCCGACCAGAACCGAGAACACCACTACCGCAGCAGCGAACCAGGCCGGGCCGATGAGCCTTTGGCTCATCACACCGGGTGATGCCTTTCGCCACGGAAGAACCGGGGCGACGGCCATGAGGAACAGCAATGAGAAGCCGATCGGCATCGTCATACGATCGAAGTAGGGGTTGCCGACCGAAATGGTGCGACCGTCGACCGCTTCGACGATCAACGGGAAAACCGTTCCGAGCAGCACCACGAACGCGAACGCCGCGAACAGCACATTGTTGGCCAGAAATGCACCTTCGCGCGAGACAGGCGAGTCGATGCGGCCCGGAGACCGGAGTTGATCTCCACGCCACGCGATCAACCCTAGAGACACAACAACGATGAGCCCGAAGAACGTGAGAATCCACGGCCCGATGCCCGACTCGACGAACGCGTGCACAGAGTTGAGAACACCCGACCGGGTGATGAAGGTGCCGAGAATCGTGAGCGAGAAGGTCGCCACCACCAACGACAGGTTCCACACCCGCAACATCCCGCGTCGCTCCTGGACCATTACCGAGTGGATGAATGCCGTGCCGGTGAGCCAAGGCAGCAGCGATGCGTTCTCGACCGGGTCCCAGGCCCAGTAGCCGCCCCATCCGAGGGTCTCGTAGCTCCACCACGCCCCGAGAACTATCCCGAGGGTCAGGAACCCCCAGGCCATGACCGTCCAGCGACGGGTTGCCACCAGCCAGCCCTCGCCAACGCGGCCGGTGATCAACGCGCTGATGGCGAACGCGAACGGAACGGTGAACCCGACGTAGCCCAGATAGAGCACAGGAGGGTGAAACGCCATCAGAACGTGGTTTTGTAGCAGCGGGTTGGGGCCCGGCCCGTCAAAACCCGGCGGAGGATCAAATGTTCCGAATGGGTTGGCGGGACCCATCATCAACATGAAGAAGAACGTGGTGACCACGAACAGGGTGAACAGCGCCCAGCCGACCATTGGATCGTCGTGTCGGTCGCGGAACTTCACGACGACAGCCACCACGAAGCCGGTCAGGATCATCGTCCACAACAGAATCGAACCCTCGAGAGCGGCCCAGAGAGTCGCGAAATTGAACAGGGCAGGAGTTCTCGACGAACCGTTCTCCGCCACGTAGGCCACAGTGAAGTCACGGGTGATGAGGGCCCGCTCCATGATGACCACCGCGGCAATCGCCGCGAAGGTCATCACTCCGACAAGCCAATGGACCTCGCGCTTCCAAGTCCCTCGACGATTGCTCAGGCCCATGGCGACGACGACCAGGCCGGTGATCGATGCCGCCACACCGAGCGCGACCGCAGCAGCGCCAAGGGATGAGTTGCTCATTCCCCGCTCGTATCCAGAGTGGCCAAGTCCCGGCCTTCGACCGTTGCGGTGTCGAGTCGTTCGTCGAACTCATCACCGCTCTTGTAATCGTTGTCGTGCTTCACCCGCATTCGATCAGACGAGAAATGCCACCCGTCGAACTCGCTCCTCGTGAATCCATCGACATCAGCGACCTCGTGAACCCAGGCGCCGTCGAGAACGACGGGCACTCCGGCCTTGAACAGGTCGGGCGGGTCTCCGAAGTGAACGACGTCGACATCGACTCCGTCGAATGCGACTGTGAACGCCACAACCGAATCATCACCCCGGAAGCCCTGAACGATCGAACCATCGATCGGCGAGCCGAGAAGGGTGAACCGATCTGTGCCCAGTTCGGCCCGGCGGGCGACAGCCTCGTTGGCGTCGTAGAAGAACAAAGAGCCGTTGAGAAGATTGACCACCAGGACAGCTATGGCCGCGGCCGATCCGAGTGCTATCGCCAGCGGTGCGATCCTTCGCCGAGCGCTACGGGGCGGTCGCGGTGATGTCGGTGTGAGGTCGGCGGTTTCGCCCGCGGCGTCGACGGACTCCGGGTCGTCGCCTCGCTGACTGTCCTGATTCATTTCTCGTCCGCCTCAGTGGTCATCCATCTGCTGCGATCTGCCGGGACCTGGCCGATGAGATCTCGACCTCTTCGAATCAGATTGACCGAGTAGAGGCCGATCACTCCGAGCGTCACTCCCCAACCGACCAGTAGGTAACCGAGATGCGTCACTTCGAGTCCTCCACTTCGTCGATTTCAGCCTTGCCGGGTTGTCTGCCTAGTTCGGGGAGGGCTGTTCCGCCCACTCTCCCTGTTTCGACCGCAACCATCGCCTCGGCCCGCCGGGCAATCAGAGCCTCAGAGAGGTTGCCTTCGCTCACCTGACGTTCGAGCCAAGAGATCCGGAAGCGGTGGATCATCATCCACAGCATCAAGGTGCTGAATACAGCGAGACCGAACATCATCGTGAAGAGGGTTAGATCTTCGAGATTGCCGTCGGTGAGGCTCGACTTCTGGTGAAGAGTGCGCCGACTCGACCACCAGGTGACGGACCGGTTCACGATCGGGATGTTGACCGCACCGATAATGCCGATCACGGCGGCACGGGTGGCGAGCGTGGCCGAGTCGCCATCGAGAGACCGGACTGCCAGATAGCCCACCATGATCAAGAACAGGATCATGGTGGTGACCAAGCGGACATCACCCCAATCCCAGTAAGTGCCCCAAGTGGGACGACCCCAGATCGAACCCGTGAACAGGGTGAGACCGCAGAACATCACCCCGACCTCAGCTGCGCTCAGCGCAACTGTGTCCCACCAGACCGATCTCTTCCAGAGCCAGAGAACCGACCCGACCGCCGTGATCGAGAACGCCACATAGGTGAGCATGGCCACCGGCACATGAATGAAAATCATCCTCACCGCGTCGGCCTGATCGTCGTCGGCGGGAGCCGCGAAGAACCCGAGAAGAATGAGCACCACCACTCCAGCGAGTCCGGCCGAACCGAGCCAGAAGGTCGTGCGCGAACCAGTGCCTCTTGGTCGAACCCCGGTGGTGTCGCTAGCTGTCGTTGTGGTCACGTTTCCTCCAACAATACGCCGTAGGCAGTCACTCCGAATGCCACATGGATGACCGTGAAGCCGACGAGCATGGCAAGCCATGACCATCCGTTGACAGCAACCGCCCCGAGAGCGTCGTCAAACGCCCGGGTGGCACCCAAGAGAACCGGTGCCAACACCGGGAGCAGGAGAATCGGCAGCACCGTTTCCCGCGCCCTGACACCAGCTACGAGAGCTCCGAGCAGCGTACCGGCCGCGGCAATGCCAGCCGTCGCGACCACGCATGTGGCCACCAGCAGCAACGGCTCCTCGATCGAAGCGTCGTACAACACGATGATTCCCCCGATGAGAACCAGCTCGACCGCCAACAACTGAACCGC
>JAJCXW010000261.1 GCA_029263235.1 Acidimicrobiales bacterium | reverse complement strand
GAGAACCACCGCCGACATCAGCCTGAGTGACAGCTGACTGACGCCGGGGTCAGAGTCCGGTGGCGCCATAGCGACGTTCACGACTCTGATACTCCTTGATCGCGTCTTTCAAGTCTTCGTGCTCAAAGTCGGGCCATAACTTATCGACGAAAACCAGTTCCGCGTAGGCGAGCTGCCAGAGCAGGAAATTACTGATCCGTTGCTCGCCGCTGGTTCGAATCAATAAGTCGGGGTCGGGAAGATCGGAGGTAAACAGCCGTCCGGCAATCGCCTCCTCGTCAATATCATCGACCGAAAGACGCCCTTCACTGACCTCGACCGCCAGATGGCGCGCGGCGGCCGCGATCTCGGCGCGGCTGCCGTAACTCAAGGCGACTGTCAAAACCATACCCGTGCTATTGACGGTTTCGCGCTCCATGTCCTCGATCAGGAGGTTGATGTCCGGCGCCAGCCGCTTGCGGTCGCCGATCACTCGAAAGCGGACGCCCTCACGTTTCAGTTCAGCCAATTCACTTTTCAGGTAGAGCCGGAGCAGGCCCATCAAGTCGCGGACTTCTTCTTCCGGACGTTTCCAGTTTTCGGAGGAAAAGCCGAACACGGTCAAATAATCAATGCCCTCATGCACCGCCGCTTTGACGGTTCGCTTGACGGCTTTCGCGCCGCGCTGGTGGCCGGCGGTGCGCGGCAGTCCACGCGCCTGCGCCCACCGCCCATTGCCGTCCATGATGATCGCCACATGAACGGGAGGCGCTGGGAACTCAGCGTTTTTTAGAGATGCGGTCACCATGCGGTCATACCTGCATGATCTCTTGTTCTTTATTGTTCAGCGTGTCGTCGATCTGGCCGATATGCAGGTCGGTGATATCCTGGACTTCCTTGCCGTGATCGCGCTGTTCATCTTGCGAAATCTGATGATCCTTCTCGGCCCGTTTCAACTCGTCCATGGCGTGCCGGCGGACGTTGCGGACGGCGATTCTGGCGTCTTCGGCATATTTGTGCGCGACTTTGACGAATTCCTGGCGGCGCTCTTCGGTCAACGCCGGAATCGGCACCCGGACGACCTGCCCCTCCGAGGCCGGATTTAAGCCAAGGCCGGATTCCAAAATCGCCTTCTCGACGGCATGGACGAGGCCTTTGTCCCAGACCTGCACGGTCAGCATCCGTGCTTCCGGCGCGCTCACCGTACCGACCTGATTCATCGGCATGTCGGAACCATAGGCATGCACCGTAACCGGCTCCAGCAAACTCACCGCGGCGCGGCCGGTCCGTAGCCCGCCGAATTCCTGATGCAAGACCTCGATTGCGCCTTCCATGCGCCGCCGAAGATCCTTTTTCATGGCGTCAATATCCGGAGCCGTCATGATCCTGTCTCCCTACCAAGCCTCATTGGTCATTCGATTATTGTGAATTGACCCGAGCCGCCGACGACAGCGGCCAAACCACCCGGATTGTGGATGGAAAACACGACGATTGGAACCTTGTTCTCGCGGGCCAGCGCGATTGCTGCCGTATCCATCACCCTGAGGTCGCGCGATAGCACGTCCTGATAGCTCAAATGATCGAATCGGATTGCGTCAGGATTGGTTTTCGGGTCCGAATCGTAAACTCCGTCGACCTGCGTGCCCTTCAGTAACGCGTCACAGTCCATCTCCACGGCGCGCAACGCGGCGGCGGTGTCGGTGGTGAAAAACGGATTGCCGGTGCCAGCCGCGAAAATCACCACCCGGCCCTTTTCCATGTGGCGAACCGCGCGGCGGCGAATGTACGGCTCACAAACGGTCGCCATGGGAATCGCCGATTGAACGCGAGTCGGTACGCCCTTGATTTCGAGCGCGCTTTGCACAGCCAAGGCGTTAATCACCGTCGCCAGCATGCCCATATAATCGGCGCTGGTGCGCTCAATCCCCTCGGCCGCCCCGGAGACGCCGCGAAAGATGTTACCGGCGCCGATAACCAGGGAAATCTGAACGCCACTCTCGTGCACGGCTTTGATTTCCTCGCAAATCCGATCGACGGTTTGCGGATCAAGCCCGTACTCCCGCTCCCCCATCAAGCCCTCGCCCGACAGTTTCAGTAGAACCCGCCGGAATTTGTGCTCGGATTTGGGACCTTGCGGCATAGCACTCACCATCCTTGCAATATCTGCCGTTTGCCGGCGTCGCGCCTTTTAACCGGCGGCCACCGAAGCGACTTCAGCGGCGAAATCCTCTTCTTTTTTCTCGATTCCCTCTCCGAGAACGAAAATTTCGAAGCCGTCGATCGCTACGTCGCAACCGAGCTCCTCGGCGGCTTTCTCGATAACCTGCCCGACCTTGGTTTCGCCGTCGATGACGAAGGTTTGATCGACGAGACACACATCCTCGAAGAATTTCCGAAGCCGGCCATCGACCATTTTCTCGATAATTTCCTCGGGTTTTCCGGACTCACGGGCCTGATCGGCGAGAATGGCGCGCTCGCGTTCGACGATTTCCGGGTCCAGATCATCCTGAGAGATCGCCTGCGGCTTGGTCGCCGCCACATGCATCGCCAACTGCCGACC
>JAJCXW010000260.1 GCA_029263235.1 Acidimicrobiales bacterium | reverse complement strand
CAGGATATTGATGCCATGGGTGCTGACGATGAACGCATTGCCGCTGACTTTGATGCCCGCAAGGCCTATGTTTCCGCCATTGCCGCCAAGGGCGGGCTTGGCGCGGATGATGCCAGCGCTACGGCGGCGGAGTAAACAGGCAAACCCGCCCGATTGTCCGGGAGGCATGTCCTATTATGGTTGCGCACAAATGCCGCTGCAATTTGCAAGGACAAACCCCGGTTTTGCGCCCCTTGGCGGGCAAAGGGGAGAAATAGGCGGGGATAAGCCAAGCGCGCGTGCGCTGACGCGGCTAAAATATGCAGGGAGCCGTATTATATTCAGCCCTTTTTGTGTCAGCATCCGAAATATTTGGGCGGCCAGGGTTTTTCCTTAAAAACAAAGCAGGATTGCCCGGTTAAACCGGGCCATGGCAATAATAGCTCGGGTTTTTGAGGCATCAAGCCTTTGGCCAATTTGAGTGCAAGCCGCTTTTAGTTAGAGATTTACCATGTCAAACAGCCATGCAGGGCGGTAATACACCGGCCCGCGCGGGCTTATTATGCGCCCCTTTGGCAAAGCGGGGATAACACCCCCAAACGCATAAGGGCATTAAGGGGCATTAAGGGTAAAATATGGGGCAGAAGAGGCTCATTTACCGCTGCATAAGCCTTTGTTAAGGGTCACATGACGGTCAAATGAGGGTCAGTAAGTGCCCCTTACTGCCCCTTGGGGGAAAACCAATGGTTTATGGGACGGTCATTGATACCCGGTGGAACCATCAATCAACCTAATCCTGAGCCCGTCGATAAGCATTTGTTTCCAGAAAATCTCGAATACTATGTTTGTTATTGGTATTCCAGATTTACCAGCTCGCAATTGGTTTCGAACCATAAAGCCTTCAACTCCGGCAGTTGGGAATGTTCAAGCCATGCTTTGTGCAATAAAAGTCGACCGCTGTTAACCAAATAAGTATATTCTTCACTCAATTGCAGTGAACGATCTCTCACCTCTTCTGGGTCTTCGTGGAGTAGAAGAATAGCATTTTCCTTCGAATATCCGAGCCAGTTCATTATTCGAAAATTTATGGCCGTGTCACCCCATCCATACCCTGACATTATGACCGAGCGCTGCTCCCGAAAAACCTGATGGACTCGGTAGAATATTTCAGAGTAAATATCACGATTGTAAGACAATATTTTGTTTGTACCTGACAGAAAAGCAGGTGTTTTGATATCGATCTTTTTTATCTTTCCATTTTTGAGATGGCAATTTTGAATATCTTTGCCACAGAAAATTGCGGGATAGCTCAGCCCTCGAACTCGATACCAATCAACTGACCCGTGGGGCTTAAAAATACGGATTTGGTCGGATTCTGTGTCGTAAAGGTCGTCGTCGTATAGCCGTAGGTCTCCGTCTATGGGGCCAAAACCATCGATATAGGAAATATTATTGTCTCTCAATAAGCGTTCAACCAATATATCGTGATTAAGGGTCACGATATCCAGTTTTTGAATGAGCGGCGATCGCGCCAATTCAATAATTAGGTCTAAACCTTCAATTTGGACTGTATGCAATGAGCTTGAAACGACCCACTCAATGAAACCCAAAGTAGTTTTGGAAAGATGATAGAGAGATACAAGACGTTGTTCTCTTACCCCACCTTCCAGCAGTTTTCCAGCTTCAGCTTCGATTTTGTCGACCAAAGCACCGATCATAGCATCGTCGGTAAGCCCAACGCCATTTTGCCTGATTTGTTCGCAAAGGTAGAATAAGTCCTCATAGCTTGTTTCTTTGCGATAGACAGAACCTGAAAATTTATAACTGCCGCCTGATGGATACGGTGCGATATTCTTAAGATAGTATTCATCTGTCTTTTTTAGGACTTTGAGAAAGCGTTGAATTTTATCAACTTGTTCGACGTTTTTACCGAAAATTTCATTGGCATGGTAGAATTTTCCAGGTTGCTCGATGTCATGAAAATAGACCCCATTGAGCAATTGGTTGGTTATTTTACTAACCCCGGGCAGACCAGAAGCTCTGGAAACCCCAGACCCTAAAAATAGTAACATTCTGCCCCCTGATTGATATTCATTTCATAACTTAAAAAAAGTGAAAAATAGCGCAACCGCGCGTTTAAAGCATCAACCCTAGCCTCAAGTTATGTCCTTTCTTAATAGTGCGCACGAGGTGCATTGTATGGAATTAATAACCCTGATGTGACTCAGTTTGCTTTATTTTAGCGGGTTAAAGCCGCTCTTTATGCGAAGCTGATCCGGCTTTTTCAAGGGAGGATTGCACCATAAAGGCCGAGCGTGTCAGGCCGCTTTTCTGTGCAGCCGCATCAATTGTCGCCAGCGCATCATCCATAGCAGATAGATTAAAGCGCACCTGTTTGGGTCGCCCGGCATAAGAAACAATAAAGGCGACACCGCTTTGAAACACAGGGTCGATCATAACTTCATCCAAAGAGGCCGGTACGGGAATGGTCTCCTTGTCCTCAATCATCCCTTCAATGTGAAAGCTCAAGGCTTCCACCGCCATATTTTTGGCTTCCTCCAAAGTTTTTCCTGCTGTTACGCATCCCGGAAAGTCAGGAAAGCTAACGCCGTATTCGCTATCCGTATCCTTGTGAATAATCGCAATATAATCCATTCTCCTGTCCTCATCTGCTGGCAGGTTAAAACTTTAACCCGCTTTGTCTTTCAATGCTCGTAACCGTTCCCTTAGGAAGGTCTTTTTTGGGGTGCGGTACGGTTACACGACCTTTTTTCTCAGAATGTTTGAATTGAACGTGGCTTCCTTTTTGAGCAACTTCAAACCATCCACCCTTTTTCAGCGCCTTAATGATTTGCCTGCTATTCATTTCTCATTCCCACACTCTATGTTTACACACATTATGTGTATTTGTCAAGAAGGTATACACACATATTACACACTTATGTTTTCGCGTTACGGCTCTGGCGAAGGTCCTCTCGCATGGCTTCATGTTTGCGAAGGACATTATAGCGGAAGGTTTTGATATGCCTGCTTCGTGTTCATTTTATTGCTGAATGCGACGGTGTTCACC
Source organism: Acidimicrobiales bacterium (assembly GCA_029263235.1). GTDB lineage: Bacteria > Actinomycetota > Acidimicrobiia > Acidimicrobiales > Aldehydirespiratoraceae > SZUA-87. Next base: position 484 of record JAJCXW010000260.1, on the reverse strand, counting down.
GCGCAAGTAGTCCTAGATACCGCTTTGGCCCCTTCTGAATCTCGATTGGGTTACGGTGGGCTTTCGGTGACAACTACCGAAATTCATTAGGGCCAAAACCCATTCACTGTTAAATGAACGGTGATAAACAATTCCTGCAAAACCAAAACAAACCCCGTCACTCCGGCGCAGGCCGGAGTCCAGAATTTTTACGGCGCGACCAATTATAAGAGCTGGATACCGGCCTGCGCCGGTATGACAGTGGGTATTATTTGCATAGCGTAATAAAAACAACATCTTAAAAAGCCATGATCGGAAAAATGAATGAGTCTGGACCCTAAGTGTTTAGTCTTCGGCACCCAGGTTCTGTGACAGCATCAGGGCGTTTTTGTCCGGGTCATAAAAGGTGGCCAGTTTGACCATGCCGGGTATGACGATGGTGTCTCCATCAAAGGCAACGCCCTTGCTTTCAAGCTGATCCCGTGCCGCATCCAGATCGCGCACC
>JAJCXW010000259.1 GCA_029263235.1 Acidimicrobiales bacterium | reverse complement strand
GCAGCACAGGCCACCCCCACGTCGCAAATCTATTCAGGCAGGCCTTGGCCAACCTGAGTTGCGAAACCGATCAGCGCTTGCCAGCGGCCTTGAGCTTCGACCCCACCGACAGCTTGGTGCGGGTGCCGGCGGGCACGTGGATCTCAGCTCCGGTCTGCGGGTTGCGGGCGGTGCGAGCCGATGTGTTGGCCCTGCTCGCCTTCAACCATCCGGTGATCGACACGTCGTTACCGCGGCCGACCTCGCTGGCGATCGTCTCGAACATTGCGTCGAGACAGGCGCCGGCATCCTTCTGGCTGACGCCAGCCTTGTCGGCCATTGCTGCCACCAGTTCGCCCTTGTTCATCCTGCACTCCTTCTGTTCGCCACATAAGTCGTGGCTCCGTGAATTACATGCGAGTCGAAAATGGACGCAATGTCAAGCATTTCCCCAGAGTTTCACGTTACGGGTCCCTTGGAATACAAGCCAAGTCGCGAAGACTCGATACTCGCGATCCAAATTACAAGACCCTTCCCGCCGGTCAGTCGGAGTTGCGAAGGAACTCCGCGGAGCGAGCGAAATGCTCCCAGACAGCTTCCTCGGCCTCCGGCGGAATCGTCACCTGGGAGAGAGCGAACCTCATTCGAGCCAGCCATGCGTCGCTGGCCGCCTCGTCGATCCGAAACGGGGTGTGACGCATCCGCAGCCTGGGATGACCCCGCTCGTCGCTGTATTCGGTCGAGCCGCCCCAGTACTGGATCAAGAACCCGGCGAGGCGTCGACGAGGACCGACCGTGTCGTCGGGATACATCGGGCCGAGCACAGGGTCGGAGGCAATGTCGTTGTAGAAGCGATCAACCAGATCGATGAAGAACTGGTCGCCGCCCACCAAGGTGTGGAGGGTCAGGGATGCCGGATCGTCGTCACTCACGCCGGCACGTTACTGGAGAGGTCACGTCACGCCGAACAACGACGATATGGCGTTTCTCAAACGCGCCTCATCCATAGCTCCGTTGACGGTGTCGAGGTAGTTGCCGTTGGAGTCATAGAAGGCTGTGATCGGCATGCCGGTGCCTCCCAGGCTGCGCCACAGACCCGAGCCGCCGCTCTGCTGGCCGTTGATGTCCTTGGCGATCGGCCACCAGTCGGTGCCGAAATCGTCGACCAGACGGTGCCAGTCGCCGCTTTCCTGCGAGTTCACGTGCACGAAGTGGACATCGTCGCGGAACTCGTTCGAGACCGCTGAGAACGCCGGAAGCTCTGCCTCGCAGGCGCTGCACCAATCGGCATAGAAGTTCAGGACGATCGGCTTGCCCCTGAATTCTGAAAGGGTGATTCGTCCGTCGCCATTGGGGTCGTTGTCGCGCACCGGAAGATCCCATGCGTTGATGGTGGTGTCGCCGCTCAGTGAGCGCGAGCTCCAGATAGAGGCGCCGAGCACTCCGCCCACGACCAGCACGCCAACTCCTACGACGGCGACCCACTGCAGTCGGGCCTTTCGACTGGCCCGAACAGCAGCTTCGTGCCGCTCCTCTGCAGTTGGTCGTTTGCGCCGTGTGGTCGAGGCGGTTGATTTCTTGGCCATTGCTTTCCCCTCCGGATCAGCCGAGCTCGACAAGGAAGTCGAGCCCGAACAGTCGTGCAAGTCGTTGAATCTGGACAGTGAGCCAGGTGAGGCGATCGAGCGTGAGAATCGCTCCGAAGATCGCCAGAGACAGAGCAGAGAACCATGTCACGCCACGCATGTGACGCTTCATGACGTTGAGTAGGTTGGTGGCTCGGCCGAATGCCAGGCCCGTGATCATGAACGGAAGCCCGAGCCCGGCGGTGTACACCGCCAGAAGGAGCGCACCTCGACTGGCCCTTCCGTCGGCGGCGGCCACGGCCAACACCGATGTGAGCACCGGTCCAATGCAAGGGGTCCAGCCGAAGCCGAAAGCAACTCCGGCCACGGGTGGCGCGAAATGACCGTATTGCGACACCTGCGGGTGGAAGCGGGCCTCTCGATAGAGCCAAGGGGCCTGCAGATACATGGATCCGAGCACGAACAGCCCCATGGACAGCACCATCAGCCCCGAAATTCGGGTCAGGAGTTGCTGATTGTCGATGAAGACCGAACCGATCGTGGTGGCACCCATACCCAAGAGGACGAACACCGAACCGAATCCGAGAATGAAAAGCGAGGTGTCGCGGGCGATGCGGCCCAGGTTGGCCGACCCACCCTCTTCCAGCTCACTTACCTCGAGACCGGTGACCAAGGAGAGATATCCGGGGATGATCGGGAGCACACAGGGCGACAGAAACGAGATCACTCCAGCCCCGAAGGCGGCAAAGAACGTCACGTCGGGGGTCACTGAGAGCTCAGTCGGTCGGCCTCGATGTGAAGACGGCCAACGGCCTCGGGCACTGCCGCCCCGCCCCTGACCCGCCTGATCGACGCTTTCAACTTCAGCAGGGCCGCAACCTCACCGGCGCAGTCCTCACAACCTTCGACGTGCGCGTCGACACATTGAGCCCGGCGTTCACCGAGTTCGTCGTCAATCCATTTCTCGAGAGAGTGCCCCCATCGGGCACGGTGCAACCGTCCCATGCGCAGCCGGAACCCACCACAGCCCGTGGCAATTCCCGCCGCGACAGTCCCCTGTCACCGAATTGACCATTGTGATTGCTAGTTTGGCGAGTCGTGGGCGAACAGTTGACCGATGAGATGGTGCAGAAGGCAGCGTTCGATCAATATGTCGTGCCCGAGATCGAAGTCCTCTACCGGGTAGCGCGGTCGATCACACGCAACCCCACCGATGCCGAAGACCTGGTCCAGGACACCATGCTCCGGGCCTACCGGGCGGTCGGCCGATTCGACGGCCGTCATCCTCGGGCTTGGCTGCTCACCATCATGCGCAATGCGCAGATCAATCGGGTGCGGCGTCGCCGGCCCGAATTGATGAGAGACCCCGACGCCACCATGGAGCGAGTGGCGGCCGAGGATTCCGACGACGACGGGCCCGAGGCAACCGTTCTCGACCGGGGCTACAACGCCGCCCTCGAGACCGCATTCGACTCGCTACCCGAGAAGTTCCGAACCGTGGTCGAACTCGTCGACGTGCAGGGGCTCGCCTACCAGGAGACCGCTGACATTCTCGGGGTACCCGTCGGCACCATCATGAGCCGACTGCACCGAGCCCGTTCCCGCCTCCGCAAGCATTTGGAATCGAGCGGGGCCTACGTGGATGGTCGACCGACATGATCCAACGCAAATGGTTCCGCCGCAAACCCGAAGTCGACTGCCGCGAGGTCGGTCGGGTCCTGCAGAGCTACCTCGATGACAACGTCGAGGCCGACTTCGCGGGCCGAATCGCCTCACATCTCGAAGAGTGCAAGAAGTGCGGGCTCGAAGCCCGCACCTACGCCAAGATCAAGGACTCTCTGGGTGAGACCAGGCCCGAGATCGACCCCGATGCGATCGAGCGTCTCAGGTCATTCGGCACCGAACTCACTGAGGACTGAACCCGCCCTCAGTCGGCTGCGCTGTTGGGATCTCGCTCGCCCCGCATGAAGGCTGCCCGCGCTTCATCTCCGAGACCTTGGAGATTGAGTTCGAAGGTGAATCCCTGCTCGTACCGGTAGCTACGCAAGATGTCGTCGTCGATCCCGTTGAGCGACTTCTTGGCGGCTCGGATGACGGTGGGGTCCTTCAAGGTGATCACCGTCGCCACTTCGCGGGCTGTGTCGAGCAAATCGTCCAGCGGCACCACCTTCAAGACGGTGCCCCAGGAGAGAAGCTGCTCAGCCGATACCGGCACACAGCTGTAGAGCATCCAACGCAGGTGTTTCTCCGGCACCAGCCGGCTGAGGTGGGTGGCCGCTCCGAGCGCTCCGTTGTCGACTTCGGGGAGCCCGAACCTGGCGCCTTCGGCCGCCACCACGATGTCGGCACTTCCCGCCAATCCGATCCCGGTGCCGAGACAGAAGTCGTTGACCGCACAGATCACCGGCACCGAGCACTCGTAGATGGCCCGAAAGGCCTCGAAGCAGGCGTGGTTCACTGCGAGGATGCCCTCGTTGCCGGGCATCGACTGCATTTCCTTGATGTCGACCCCGGCGCAGAACCCGCGACCGGTGGCAGTGAGAATTACGGCCTTCACTTCGGGTCGTGTGGACACCGCGTCGCAGACCTCGGCGATTCTCCGGGTATCGGCGATCGGCAAGGCGTTGACCGTGGAGTTGTCCATCACCAATTCGAGTATTCCGCCGTCGCCGAGCGACTCATGAATGGTCATCGGCGGACCACCACTGACGATCCATGACCGAATAGCCCCTGGTTGGCGGTAATGCCGACTCTGGCCCCATCAACCTGACGGGCGCCAGCCTCACCTCGAAGTTGCCAAGTGAGCTCGCAGACCTGGGCAATCGCCTGTGCGGGAACCGCCTCACCGAACGCCCCCAATCCCCCGCTGGGGTTGACCGGGAGTCGACCTCCGATGGTGGTGACCCCATCGCGCAGAAGTTTCTCGGCATCCCCGGCGGCGCAGAAGCCAAGCTGCTCGTACCAATCGAGTTCGAGCGCCGACGAAAGGTCGTAGACCTCGGCCACATCGACGTCGTCGGGGCCGAGTCCGGCCTCGGCGTAGACGCTGTGCCCGATCGACTCCTTGAATCCGACCTCGGGTTCGGGGGTGCCTGCACTGGAATCGGTGGCCAGATAGGGAAGGTCGATCACGGTGTCGGGGTAGGTCGGTGTGACGGTGGAGATGCCAGCCACTCGCACCGGATCGGAATGTCCGTGGGCCTTGGCGTAGTCGATCGAGGAAACCACGAGGGCTGCTCCCCCATCAGATGTGGCGCAGATATCGAGCAGTCGGAGTGGGTTGGACACCACCGGTGAATTTCGAACATCGTCGAGGCCGTACTCCTTGGTGAACCGAGCCCGATCATTGTGGACGCTGTGACGGGAGTTCTTCACCTTCACCATGGCGAAATCGTCGGTGGTCGCGCCGTAGAGATCCATTCGGCGCCGGGCGTGCAGCCCGAAATAGACCGGGTTGGTGGCGCCCACCAGATGGAACCGCAACCAATCCATGTCGTCGGGCCGATCGCCGGCGTTGGGCGCCAGGAAGCCTTTCGGAGTGGTGTCGGCGCCCACCACGATCGCCACATCGCAAGCCCCCGACAGAATCTGTCCGCGGGCCACCTGTAGAGCGGTTGCCCCCGACGCACATGCCGCATAGCTCGACGAGACCTGTGAGCCGTTGAATCCGAGTGCCCTTGCGAACGTCGAGCCTGATACATATCCGGGGTAGCCGCACCGAACCGTGATGGCACCGGACACGAATCCGACGTCATTCCAGTCGACCCTGGCATCGGCGAGGGCTTCATGCGCGGCATGGGTCCCGTAGTCCACGAAGTTGCGGCCCCATTTGCCCCACGGGTGCATTCCCACACCGAGAATCGCTATCTCTTCCATCAGGCCAACCCCGATTCGATGGGTTCGGTCGGTTGCCATTTCCAGACCATGTATTCGTTGTCGTCGTCCTCATAGAGGACATCGAGGGCCAGCTTCATCTCTTGGCCGACATGGAGATCGTCGGGCCCGTACCCATCGACCACCTGCCCGAGAATCACCATCTTCTCGGCACGCAACTGGACCGCTGCCACGGTGATCGGTTTATAAGGATCGGTGTTGACGATGAACGGCGGAGGAGGCGGGTAGTCGCTGGTGGTATAGGACCACACGGTGCCACGACTGCTCAGCTCGACCGCTTCGAGTTGTGCCGAGCCCGCGACGCCGGGATCGCCCCCAGCCAGGTGGCGGGGAAAGAAGTAGGAGTCGCGGCCGGCGATCTTCCCGCCGAGCAGATGGGGGTCATCCGAATCCATCGTGAACATGCCTTCGACCGCAGGAACTCGAGTCTTGGCCAATTGTCCCCTCGTTCATCGCCCGGAATCTGACAGGCCGCCAGACTAGCGTCTAGCTTCTCGGCACTCATTTCCGTGGGTTCTCGATGACGGACAAGGGAGGGGTCGTGTCGGAGTCTTCGGTCTCGGCGTGGGATGACTACCCGATACATCAGACGTCTGAGTACGTACGCCACCCGGCGACCTCAGATCGCAATTTCTACGATCGCTACTACTTCAACCTGCACCCGTCATCGGACGAGTATTTCGCGATATTCGGTCTCGGGGTCTACCCCAACCTCGGGGTGGTCGATGGCTTCGTGGCGGTGACAAGCGGTGGAGTGCAGCGAATCATGCGGGCGAATCGTCCTCTCACCGATCGGGCCGACATCTCGGTTGGCCCGATGCGCATCGAGATCATCGAACCGTTGCGGAAACTGCGGGTGGTGGTCGAGCCCAACGAGGCCGACGTTGCTCTCGATGTCACCTGGAACGCTTCGATCCCGGCGTTCGAGGAACCCCGTCAGTACTTGCGTTCGCGTGGAACGGTCGTATTCGACACGCAGCGCTTTGCCCAGACCGGCCGGTGGGAAGGCTCTCTTGCCGTTGGTGGCGCTGACTTCAATGTCGATCCGGCTCACTGTGGTGGCTCGCGTGATCGTTCATGGGGAATCCGTCCGGTTGGTGAGCCACAACCCGATGGGATTCGCCAGGATGTGTCCGTTATGGGTGGCATGTGGAACTACATGCCCATCGACTTCGGCGACCACACGATCATCTACATGTGTCACGAGGAAGCCGACGGAAACAGGCCACTCGAAGAGGCGGTGAGGATCTGGGCCGATCCTTCACGACCCGCCGACTGGTTGGGAAGACCCGAGTGGAGACACGACATGATCTCGGGCACCAGATTGCTGTCGTCTTCCATCATCACCTGCCCCGACGCCCCCGACGGCCCGATAGAGATCACGGCGACTCCTGTTCTCACCAACTTCATCTCGCTCGGAACCGGCTATGGAATGGACTCCGACTGGCGACACGGAATGTGGCAGGGCGACGAGGAGGTCGTTCAGGCCGTTCGTTACGAAGTCGACGAGATTCGTGCCCTCGCTCAGTACGGCGTGGTCGACTCCGTCGGAAGCTTCCGATACCACGATCCGGTGATCGGCGAACAGGCCGGCCACGGGCTCTACGAGCACGGCTTCTTCGGAGCGTTCCCATCGATGGGCCTCAACGACAGAGGCGATCTGCACCCCTGACTCGAGGGCCTACGATGATCGGGCCGTGCTCGAACCCGACCACACCGAACCCGACGATCAATGGCCGCCACCCACCGAGCCGGACGTCGACATCCCCCGATGGGGCATCGGTGATGCTCTTGGCTCCTACGGCATCTTCATTCTGGTCTCGACCACGCTCGGACTCATCGCCCTTCGTGTCGGCGACGGAGACCGTCTCGCCGGCGCTTGGCTGCCGATCGTCGTAGCTGTTCCGCCGCTGATACAGGTAGGCCATCTCAGCTGGGTGGCCCGTTCCAAGGGGCGAGGTCTCGTTTCGGATTTCGGGTTCTCGTTCGATCGTCGCGATCCCGCGGTGGCCGCGGGTCTCTGGCTCACCGCCATGGCTGCCGCCACTGTCGCTACGACGATCATCGTTCGTGTCATCGGCGACTCCCCCAACGCCGCGGTTGCCGAACTGGCCGAAAACTCCGAGGACGGAGGCGGTATCACCATCTGGATCCTGCTTCTGGCGGTGGCCGCCATCACTGTCATCCCGTTGGTGGAGGAGCTTCTCTACCGTGGCCTGTGGTGGAGCGCTCTAGCGAAGCGTGGGGTCGACGAGCGATGGATCCTCGTGATCACATCGCTCATATTCGCCGCCGTGCACCTCGAACCGAGCCGCACACCCGTCCTGTTCGCGATCGGTATGGCGATCGGCTGGGGGCGGCTGCGCACGGGCCGAATCGCCGCCGGAATCATCGCTCACTCGATGATCAACACCCTGGGAATGATCGCTCTCCTGGCTCGAATCTGAGCCCCGGCCCGAGGTGAGCAAACAGGTTTGCCGCTGGCACAATTGCCGGTGGGGATCTGCAAGGATGCACACAATCTTTCTCGGAGGAAATCGATGTCGGAAATTACGCCTGCCGACCACGGGTCGCGGCCCTCGATGCAAGAGCTGGAGGGGCGCGACGCGTTCGTCAAACGCCACATCGGCCCGATCGAGGCCGATCTTTCGTCCATGCTCGAAGTCATCGGTGTGAGCTCACTCGACGAGCTGATCGACCGCACCGTTCCCGACGACATTCGTTCACGCGAGCTCTTGGATCTGCCGTCACCGGTCGGCCAGCAGGCCGCCCAAGATGAGCTTCGGGCCATTGCGTCTGCCAACCGCCAGCTGACCTCTCTCATTGGAGCCGGATACAACGACACCGTCACTCCCCCGGTGATTCGTCGCAACATCATGGAGAACCCCGGCTGGTACACCGCCTACACGCCCTACCAGCCCGAGATTTCCCAGGGCCGGCTCGAGGCGCTCCTCAACTTCCAGACCATGGTGATCGAGCTCACCGGCATGGAGATCTCCAACGCGTCGCTTCTTGATGAAGGCACCGCAGCGGCCGAGGCCATGACCATGCTCCACCGGATCGGTCGCGGCAAGAGCGGCGACCGCTTCGTGGTCGACAGCGCATGTCACCCCCAGACCATTGCCGTGATCGAGACCAGGGCCGTTCCGATCGGCCTCGAAGTCGAAGTTTGCGATCCATCGACCGCCGACCTCGATGGGGCGTTCGGAGTATTGGTTCAGTATCCCGGAACCACCGGAGAGATCCCCGACCTTGCGCCGTTGATCACCCGCGCCCACGACTCCGGTGTGATGGTGGCGGTGGCCGCCGATCCCTTGGCCCTCACCGTGCTGACTCCACCCGGCGAACTGGGAGCCGACATCGTGGTCGGGTCCACCCAGAGATTCGGTGTGCCGTTGGGCTTCGGAGGCCCTCACGCCGCCTACTTCGCTACCCGCGAGAAGTTCCAGAGATCGATGCCCGGCCGCCTTGTCGGAGTCTCAGTCGACACGAACGGACGGCCCGCGCTGCGGTTGGCGCTACAGACCCGCGAGCAGCACATTCGCCGCGAGAAGGCCACATCCAACATCTGCACCTCTCAGGTGCTGCTGGCCGTGATGGCCTCCATGTACGCGGTTCACCACGGCCCCAACGGGCTCCGAAGAATCGCTCGGCGGATCAACCGAATGGCGGCGGTACTCGCCGAGGGACTGCGCGAAGGCGGAGTCGAGGTCGTTCACGACTCTTTCTTCGACACGATCTGCGCCCGAGTCCCGGGCCGCGCCGACAAGGTAATGGCAGTCGCTCTTTCCGAAGGCTTGAATCTGCGACGGGTCGACGCCGACACCGTTTCGATCGCCCTCGACGAGACCACCACGACATCGGTCATCGAACGGGTGTGGCACTCCTTTGGAGTCGAAGCCGACGCCGCTGCGATCGATCTCGTGGTCGATGATCCCCGGCCCGAGGCCTACATCCGCACATCGCCTCCGCTCGTTCACCCCATCTTCTCCGCCTACCACAGCGAAACCGAACTGGTTCGCTACATGCGTCGCCTGGTCAACCGCGACATTGCTCTCGACCGGGCGATGATCCCTCTGGGCTCTTGCACGATGAAACTCAACGCGGCTACCGAGATGGAGCCGATCTCCTGGCCCGAGCTCGCTTCGATACACCCATTCGCTCCGGTGGATCAGACCATCGGATATCAGCGGATCATCGATCAGCTCG
>JAJCXW010000258.1 GCA_029263235.1 Acidimicrobiales bacterium | reverse complement strand
TGGCGACGACGCATCGAGCAACCGAGCCTACCTTCGATCAGAAGTACTTGACACCGACCCTCCGGGAGCACCCATGACGCCGGACATTTAAACAACGCAGGGAGAAGACCTCGTCCGCCGCCTCTGGCAGCACCTATGGATCGAACGCGACTTCGAGTCGTTGGCCGGCCTTCTCACCGACCCCTACGTCCGCCACAACCGCGACGGCACTCTCTCCAGCACTCCCGCCGACTACGCCACCCGCGTTTGTTCGGTAGTCGCCCCGATCCGCGGCACTCGGGTCGATTTCGATCAGCTCTCTGAGATCGACGGGCGAGTGTGGGCGCGGCTCACGCTTCATGGGGTCAACCTGGAGGTCGGCTCCTCGATGTCCATCACCTGGCTGAGCGAGTATCGGATCGTCGGGGACCAGATCGCGGAAACCTGGTCGATGCATCAGACCGATCTCGACTGGAACGGCGGCGAGAGCTGAGAGCGGCTCTTCGCCTCAGGTGGTCAGCAGGTAGAGCCAGACCGGTTCCTGGACCCCCTTGACCACGGCCGGTCCGATCGGCTCGAGGCTCAAGCCCGGATCCAGATCTGTGTCGGCCGCCGTCACCACCGTCTCCGATACGAGGAGCTCGCCGGGGCCGGCCAAGTCCGACACTCGAGCTGCGATGTTGATGGTCTGGCCCACCAGGTCTTCGCCTCTCGCTATGGCTTCTCCGTGATGGATTCCCATGCGTATCGCCAAGGGAAACTCGCCAACTGAGCGCGATGACTCGACCGCATTCAGGATGGCGACCGCCGATTCGAGTCCGTCGGTGGCCGACCCGAACCAGATCATCAGCCCGTCGCCCAACTCCTTGACCACACGGCCGGCATCGCTGCCGTCGAGCACGGCCTCCACCATGTTGGTCTGGTGTTCGAGAACTTCCAGGGCCACGACATCTCCGGCAGCGTCGTTGAACTCGGTGAACCCCACGAGATCGGTGAACAGCACCGAGCCCACCCGCAGGTCGATGGGATCCGTCGTCGATGTCATCGCTGGGAGACGTCGACCCGGCCGCTGACCGACCTGGCGTTGACGGTGCAGTCACAGCCGGCGGGCCGTATGTCGTCCTGATTCGGGTCGGCAGGTCGGTGAGCTTCGACGCCCGCCGGTAGCGAGATGTCGATTCGTCCCGACACGGTTTCGGCTTCGACGTCGTGGGCTGATTCGAGCTCGATGCCGATTCGGCCGCTCACGCAGTGGGCCCGGACCGATCCATCGACGTTCTTGAGGATGATCCGTCCGCTCGTCGTGGCCACATCGGCGTCGCCGCACGATCCCACGTTGACTCTGCCGCTGGTGGTTCGGATTCGGCATGGTCCATCCACCCGCCCGACCTCCACCCGGGCACTCGTGGAACGAGCATCGATGGAAGCTGCTTCCTCCACCACGATGCGGCCCGACACGGTCACAACAGCCACTGAACCGACCCGGCCTTCGACCACTACTCGAGCCGAAGTGGAGCCGGCCACCAGATCGGCCCCTTCCGGAACACGAACGACGAGAGAACTCCGGACCGAATCAATCGTCGTCTGGTTGCCTTCGCGGTTGGTGCGGGCCCGGCCCTCCACCAGCACAACGGTGCGAGGCTCGGCGATGATTCTCACTCGATTGCTGGTCGAGGAGACTCTGACCGTCAGCGGTTGAACGTCATCGTTGGCGTTGCTCAAGATCCGCGACGGTATGGCCGGAACTCGACCCCCGGCAACTGTTGTGTCGAACGTCTCGCCTCACCGGTGGCCGGCGGGAACCTGCTTCTCGATGTCGATACTCGGGTTCAGGCCTCGGCGGAACGATCCTGAGCGACGGCGTCGAGCGACTCGTATTCCGCGCCAGTGTCGACGAAGTCCTCGAACTGGATGACATCCATCTCTTCGAAACGCTCCCGGAGCCAACCCTTCTGTCCCTCAGGGACACCGGCGTCGAGAAGGCCGAGCTTCTTGCAGTTGGGCACGATCTTCGAGAAGAGCAACTGCTGGAACAGGATCCGGCCCGGGTCCTCACGAATGATCGGAATGAGAGGACGCACATCGATGTCCATCCGCTGCCAGACCTCTTGCTGCAGGAAACGATCTCGCATTCGCACGGCGGCCTCGAACGCGAATTCCTGGCGCTCGCGAATCTCCGGCGCCGACAGTTCCTGGTAGTGCTCCTGGAGGGTCAGGACGCCGAAGGCCACGTGGCGGGCTTCGTCGCTCATCACATAGCGCAGCAGCTTCTTGAGCAGCGGCTCGGAGGTCGTCTGGTACATCAGCCCGAAGGCAGCCAACGCCAGTCCCTCGACCATGATCTGCATACCGAGGTAGGTCATGTCCCAGCGGCTGTCGTCGATGATGTCGTCGAGCAGCATCCGGAGATGGGCGTTGATCGGATAGTGACCGGTGAGCTTCTCGTCGAGATACTTGGCGAAGACCTCGACGTGGCGGGCCTCGTCCACGACTTGGGTCGCGGCGTAGTACTTGGCGTCGATCCAGGGCACCGTCTCGACGATCTTCGCGGTGCAGACCAATGCTCCCTGCTCGCCGTGCATGAACTGGCTCAGCAGATGGTTCTGCATCTCGATACCGAGTTCGAGATATTCCTTGTCGCCCCATTTGGCCAGGGCGGTGTGCGACACGTCGAATGGTGGCAACAGGTCGGTCGAGCCGGGATTGATGGCGGCGTTTTGATCACGCACCATCTTCTCGACGTCGACATCGAGATCCCACGGCAGGTCGGTCTGGCCGTTCCACTGGGAGGTCTTGGCCTTCTCGTAGAGCTTGTCGAGAGCGGTTCGCTCACCCTTGTCGTAGTTCCAGGTGAAGATGGTGTCGGCGTTGTCCTTGACGATGTGGAGCACGTCGGTCTCGTCGAGCGTGGTCACCGAAAGAATGGCATCGGGGTCATCGAGGTCGACACGACCCACGATCTCCTCGTTCGATCGCATCTTGGTGCGGATATCGGTATCAGCCATTGCGGGTCCTCAGCTCAGCGGAAGGTATTGAGCACACACCATAGGTCGACCGGGCATCTCACCGTTACTCGCCACCGGCCACGTGTCTGCGGCGATGATCGAGCGCCGGGTGACCCCCGGGAAGGGACCGGGGAGGACCTTGCTGAGTGTTGGGCCGCTGGGAAGGCCTCGACCGAGGAGGACCGTGAGCGAATTGCCTAACTCAAGTGCTGCCGCAGATCAGAGCACGATCGTGTCGGTGCGTTCGGCCCGTGCAGTGAGAAACGCAGGGCAGAATATGCTCTGACCTGCGTGATTGGTGTTCCCAGAGTCTTCGCGAGATCACGCTGAATCCGCTTGGCGGTGGTCGCTTGTGACTATCAGCGCGGAGACAAGCAGGTTCGTGATCGTAAGCATGGCCATCGGAACCCGATAGCCCCCGGTCAAGTCACGAAGCACGCCAACTGTGGGGGCGCCCGCGGCCCCGGCGATGGCGACGGCGGTCCATTGGGTACCCATGATTTGGCCGTACCCATGCCCGGAATACCAGCTGGCCATCATCAACGCTCGCAGGGGCAATATGGTTCCGAAGGCCAAGCCAAAGACGACGAAGTGTCCGGCCATTCGCCACGAGCCGCTTCCTGCAATCATCAGCAGTACTGATCCGGCGATCATCAGTGTGGCGATTACCTGAAGGGATGAAGCCCTGTAGCGCAACACAGCAGATGGAGCAAGCCATCGCCCGGGAAGGCTCAGTATTGACGCAACAGCCGCCCACACGACCACAGTACCCACCGCGAACCCGGCGTCCTCAAAGAGAGCAACTCGATGCGAGACAATTCCTTGGGCAGCAAAGAAACTCAACATCATGGCGATTGTGTAGAGCCTGAACTTGCGTTGCCGCAAGAGGTTGCCGAGCGCCGGGACGACCTGGACGGACCTCCCAGGAGTGAGCGAAGGGGTGCGTCCTCCCGGGATGGCAAACAAAGCAGTAGCGCCGCCGATGGCAAGCAGAAGGGCTCCGAGAATCAGCACCGCAGGTCTCCAGCCCACCGTGGCGTTCAGGCGTTCGGAACCGGGGATGAACACCACGCCGGCTAGCCCACCAATGACAGTGAGTGTCGCCAGAGCCCGCGGCCGCTGCCCAGGTGTGCACCACTGATCGATTGCCGCAAATGCAGGCTCGTAGGAGGTCATCGCAACCGCCGGTCCGATCAGTAGCCACCACGCCGCAACAATCTGCCAAGGCTGTTCTGAAGCGGCGAACGCGGCCATGCCAAGGAATCCAGCGACAGAGCCAACACCAATGATTCTCCTAATCCCGTGTCGGTCGGCGTAGCGACCGACTGGGAGAGCCAGCAAGCCGCCGATCAAGGCCGCGCCCCCATAGGCAAGCGAGAGCACTGATGTCGAAAAGTCCGCACCTGTTGCTCCGTCGGTTAGATACACCGAGAAGCCGTAAAACATGATGCCGAAAGCGACCGTCACAGTGACCGAAAGCGGAACTATCGCCGCCCAAGGCAGCGGTTGCTCTCCGTCATCCATCGGCCAACAAGCCTAGACCCGTTCTGCCAGTCGAGTTGCGACGAGAAGCCTGAGCGCGGTCACTTCCGTCTCACCCGGCGATACACCCCTAGAGCGCGGAGCGGGTTCATCGCGCAACATTGACAGGTCTCCGCAGCCACTCGGGCTTCGGCTGCCACCGACCAGGGGGTCAGTCGGGGCCGAGGGTCGTAGTGGCTAGCTCGGTGCTGGGGCGGACCGTGGTCGTGGTCGTCTGGTACTTCGGTGGGATTGCGTCACAGTCGGGCGCAAGCCAGACGCACTCGATGAACTGCCCGCCGTGGGCCTGCCACTCGTCGGCGTCGACCAGCCACACCCGTGATGCGATCTGCCGCACCTCGTCAAGCGTCATAGCGCCGGCCCCGACGACGAGCGTGAACTCTTCGTCGACCATCAACATGATGGTCACGTACCCCTCGCCGTCCGCGTTGATCGACGACAGTGCTGGATGGCCGTTGATCGGTTCTGTCGTCGCGAGATCCGGGTAGATCGGCAGAGCCTGGAAGTAGCCGAATCCCGCTGAGTGCCCTGCGACGTTGAGATGGAAGCCTTCTCGCACGCCCTCGCCAATGTCGACGAGTCGGTCGTATTCGTTGAACCACTCCATCGTCTCCATCAGCACGGACGGCCACTGCCCCTCCAAGGGATACACCGCTTCTTGAAGCCCCCATCCGGGCTGCGCCTCCCAGTGCTCGTAATCGAACACGGCCAGCGGCCAGGGGTGCTCAGGAGCGGCGATCGACGGAGCATCGGCGTTGCCCCTCTCGGTCGTATCGGCCGAGAGGGTGGACTCCGGCATCGGCGGCCCAAGGGACTGGTCTGCCCCCGGCACACTCGCGTCGGAGCAGCCGACCGCGACGAAAGCGACTGCCACGATCGCTGCACGCCCACGCATGGCGAGAGTGTAGGCGACGAAGACTAAGAGGGGTCTGCCGCGGGGGCTGTGGAAGAGAGTTCCGACCAGAGGCGTGGAACAATCCGGGAGGAGTTCTGGTGCGACAGAGAGGCGGATTCATGAAGCAACTCGTAGGTGCAGCGATGACCATTGCGTTGCTGGCAGGTGCGTGTGGTGGCGAGAGTGCCGTCAGGCCTGATTCGAGTATTAGCGTCATTCATGAGGAACGTGATGGGCCGGGTCTCGTTGTCGAAGTTGCGAATTTGACGGACAGCTGGCTGTCTACTCAGCTGAAGTGTGACTTTACGTTGGTGACGGGTTTGGGTGGGAGATTGGAATTGAGACTGCCTCCAATACCGGCTCAATCAACAGTTCGAATAGATGTCGTCCAGGCGTACATCGAGCAAAGTGTCGGCGGCGAGCTGATTTCAGATGTCACCGACTGTGTTCTAGCTCCGTGAGCGCTCTCCGAATGAAACTGGCTCTTCGGATCTGAGCGTGAGTGACCCACTAGCCCGGCTGGCGTAGTTGTCGCCTGGCAGGTAGAGATGTTTCAGGTCGCCGGGTTGTGCGCGGATCGCTTCGGATCGGGGGCGCATTGACATGCCCTGCCGGCGAGTTACTGTCGGAAGTGATGGCTCGGCGGCACCTATCCGGCATCCGACCGGGAACGATCTGACGATTCAGAGGAGGGTGTCATGACCAAGATTAGGTACGCAGCCGCTGCCGTCGCCGTCATTGCCGGACTCGTCATCGCCGGCTACCGCTCCGAACAGAAGTGGGACGGAATATCATGATGTGGGGTTCAGTGGGAGAGTGGGTCAGTGGCGTCGGAGCGCTCACGGCTGTTATTGCGGCGGTATGGCTCGCCAGCCGCGAGCGGGGTATCGCCGAAACCCATCACAAAGACGAGATGGACCTACTCCGCGGCCAACTTGACCTTGTCAAGGCGCAGCTCGAGGCAATCGCCCGGGAGGCTGCAAACCAAGTGACAATCGATGTCAAACTGGCGTGGACCGAAGAGCCTCTCAAACGCTTGACGTACGCAACTGGCCTCGTGCATAACCGTAGCGGCACCACGCTGTTCCACACCGAGGTGCGACTCATGAAAGCGGGTGCCGATGACATCGCCAAGCCGCTCGAGAGTCGTCACGTCGGTGTGATTACTCCAATCGCGATCGACGACGCACCAGATCGAGTGGACCCCCTCTCCTCTCTGGGTAGTTCTGAAGATCGGGGGTCGAGAGCGGATGCCCTGGAAAGGCTGCTCGGCTTCGCTGTTCACGAGGCCGACGAGCCGTTCCCAGTCGAGGTCGACCTGGTCTACATGGACACGGGCGGGCGGTACTGGCGCATCCGACACAACGACCCTGCGACGCCACTCGAACCCGACTATCGCTCTCGCCGGTCCACTCCAGCCGGCGCCGGCCCGGCCAACGGCGTGTCACCCGGTTAGCTTTCGCCTGGATGCACGCGGATCGTTTCGATGAACGTCTCGACGTCAAGAGCGTTGAGGCGTATCACGCGGCCGAATTGGTAGGCGGGTAGACGGCCTTGGTCGATGATCCGGTAGAGGGTTCGTGGGGTGATACCGAGGTGTCCGGCTGCGGCTTTGGTCGACGATCGTGAATCAGAATCCATCACAACACGGCCCAGACCGGCAGCTGGCTCAGCCCTCTTCGTCTGTTGACGTTGGCGACGCGAACGTGAGCGCCCCTCAGCTCAGACGGGCATCCTCGAGCACCACCATCGCGAACTCAATCAGTTCGGGGCTTGTGAGATGCGCAGACGTAAGCGCCCAAGACGAGCAGTATCCAAGCGGTCCGTCCGGTTCCTCGTGCCATGCGAGCCGCCACGGCAGGCTGCTGCCGAACGAATCCGGATACACGAGAGCCGGGTAGCCAGCAACTTCCATCTCCGTCACCATGTGGGGGGCCGAATCACCGATCCCATATGTCGTTGGAGCCTGAAGCTCCGCGTACACGGCACCGTGTTCATCTTCCCAGGTCCACACTCGAAAGACCGTGCCAGAATCGGGCAGCCCGACGGTAGGCACAGCGCTGACCGTCTCGAGAATGGTGATTCCGTTGGGGACCTGGCCCGTCAGAGGCGGTTCTCCACCACACCCGACAAGCGGCTCCGCCGTCGTAGTTGTGATCGCAGCAGTGGTCGTCGTGACGGTGGTGGTGACGAGCGAAGAAGTCGGAGGTGCGGCGGGAGCCACAGTCGAACTCGTGGCGGCCGGACCGCTCGATGGCGTCGGACTGTTCGCACACGCCGACACCACAAGAATTGCAGCAGCAACAATCACTAGCACCGATCTCATTGGGATCTCCGCAACTGCCCAAGGCGATAGAGCGTCTCAACCGCTACTCGATCCTGCCATCACGCCCAGAACCGCTCAGATCGAAACTCTGGACATGGTAGCAACACTGGCCCTCTCGAGAATTACCGGACCGGCCCACCGATGGGTCATCCCATCAATACATCCCGACGATACGACCGCTGACACTCGTGAAGTACTGTCCGACGATGACCCGTGAGGCACCAGCCCCGCCGAGACTTGTGATCGTGTTCGGATCGGCGCTTCGGCGGGCGCCGTACGCGTGGCTCGCAGCCACCGTTCTGTCGTTCCTACTCTTCTTGGGAACCGCTTCGGTTCTCACCGAGGAGGGCGAGCGAGGAAGCCTCGGTCTCGCTGTTGCCGTGAGTTCGTTCATCGCGGTCAATGTGGTGGTCGCTGGGTAGTACAACCCGCGGTTCCTCTATGTCCAACTTGAAGGCGAGTTCGCTGCCGATAGAGAAGCCCTTCTGCGGTGGGTCATTGGCTCCGTTCCGTACTATGTGGGCTGGTCAGCAGTGGTGGTCGGTGCCCAGCAGTGGGCTCTGTCGATCGGGCTCATCGCCAGCACCATTCTGCTTGTTGTTGCCGCCCGCACGATGGCCAAGGCCGTGCCCGAGGCGACCTCAAGAGGCTGACTCTGTCCCGTGACAGCGCCCGTGGCGCGTGCTGTAGACCAGTACTGGTACCCCGTACGGGATTTGAACCCGTGCTACCACCTTGAGAGGCCGTTTCAGCTGGT
>JAJCXW010000257.1 GCA_029263235.1 Acidimicrobiales bacterium | reverse complement strand
CATCGACTTCGTCGGTGGCATCGCCGGTGTCGTCGTCGGACTCGTCCTCGTCATCGATCTCGTCGTCGTCATCGATCTCGTCGTCGTCATCGTCATCATCGGAGGTGGCGTGGTCGGAGTCCGAGTCGTCGTCGACCTCATCGACCTCATCGACCTCGTCGACCTCGTCCTCGTCGTCGACTTCGTCGTTGGCATCGCCGATGTCGTCGTCGGACTCGTCGGCGTCGTCGACCTCATCAACCGCGTCGGGGCTGTCGTCGGCATCGTCGTTTGCGACTACAGGAGCCGGGTCGGAGGCGACCACTGGGGCCACTTCAACGGACTCAACGGCCGAGCTGGTCTCCGGAGTGGTGGAATCGTCGGGGCTGGCGGAGGCCGTGGCCAAACCGCCGAGGCCCAACGCGAGTGTCGCCACACATGCGGGCAGGATCTTCGTCCAACTGCTCATCGAAATGTCTTCTTTCGTCATCTTGGAAGGCGCCGACATATCGAGACATGCCGACTAGCGGCTGTAGTTGCCGCTTCGACTACACACGTCACGGTGCGTCCCTGGAGTTTGGATGTAACGAAGATTCGCTTCAGGTCGCCCGGCACATCGACCGATACGAATGGATCAGATACCAGAGCCCTTTGTCGCGTCACCCTGATTCGAACGGATCCAATAAATGAGTCGCGAGAATCACAGAACCAAAGATTTCCCCAAACCCGACCACGAGGCAGTGACGTGAGGGACACGAAGACCGAGATTCCCGATTGCACCAAGTTGATGAAGACGAACCTCGCCGCCAGCACATACCCAGAAGCCTCAAGTGCTTCTGTATGTGTCGCCAGCCCTCCATCCACCCCTGGTGGCGTTGGTGCAGCGAGACGACTCTTCATCGATAACCGTCGGTGTGTGATCGTGGATCAAGGTCTCAACCTGGAGCAGCTCAACCCCAACGACATCACCGCCACTGGTGAGGGTGTCGTTGGGGAAGGGCCACTTCACGGTCGGAACATCTCACCAGAGACGTCCGATCGACAGAAGGGCCTGCGCGGTCCCTTCTTCGCATCTGCGACGGGTCATCGGGAGTGGCCCCGGAGCAACGCGAAATGTGGGCGGTATCGGAAGCACACATTCAATCAGTAGGCCACGCGTCGAGGCTTGCCCTCGGCAACGACCACCAGGAGAACCGATGCAACGCCAGAAGACCATCGCATTGATGGTTGCCCTCGTCATGAGCAGCACAGCCACGGCATATGCGCTCAATGTCGGGATCATCCGAGCCACCAGCACCACACCGGCCGCGGCAGCAGCACCGGCCGATGAGGACGTCACCACGATCGTGGTCGATGTCCCCTACGACACCGGGCCCACAGCAGTTGCCGGCAACGCGCTCGAAGCCGCGCCGCCAGCGGCGGTGGTAGCCCAGGCCGCGGCTCCGGCCCCGGCGGCGGCACCAGCGCCCACCGCGGCTCCGGCACCGACTGCGGCCCCCGCACCGGCCGCTACAGCAGCACCATCGACCAGTGCCACACCCACAACCTCCTACGACACCTTCTCGGCCGGACCGGCCGGAAGCGTGGTGATAGCGAGCACCGGTGACTCCATGGAGTTCTGGGCCGCCTACACCGAGGGTGGCTGGCAATACCAGGTTGAGAAGACCTCGGGTAGTGAGATCGTCGTCAAGTATCGTCTCGGCGATTCGGAGATGGCTTTCATCGCCAAGAGCGAAGGCGGCAGCGTCATCACCAGTATCGAAGGCCCGAGCGGCGGAGGCGACGATGACGGAGGCGACGATGACTGAGCAAGAGGAGATGGCCGAACGCCTGGCCCGACTTCAGCAGCGCAGGGCCAAGGCCCGCCCCGAGCAGACCCAAAAGGCTGCGGCCCGTCGGGCACAACAGCCCGCAGCCGCCCAACCCGCAGCTCCGGCTCAGCCTCCGGCAACACAGCCGCAGGCGCCGGTGACTCAACCACAGCCCGTCGCTCAGCCTCCAGTGGCTCAACCGCAGCCTGTGGCGCAACCACAGCCGCAACCGCCGACACACCCTCAGCCGGTCTACCAGCAGCCCGCGCCTGGCGCACAACCACAGCCTGTGTATCAGCAGCCTGTGTATCAGCAGCCCGCCCCTGGCGCACAACCACAGCCTGTGTATCAGCAGCCTGTGTATCAGCAGCCGGCCCAGATGGGTCAGCCTCAGTTCCAGCCGGTGTATCAGCAGCCGGTGTATCAGCAGCCCGCCCCGGCCGCTCCGATGGTCGCGCCAGCTCCGGCTGTTGCGGCCCCGGCAGCCGCTGCACCGGCGCCCAAGGTCACGGCTTCGGCCGGCAAGGGGTCCGGTGGCTCGACCAAGACCAAGAAGCGGTCTCGTCGAGGCCACGCTGCGGCATCAACACGCGTGATCGTGGCGGGTGCCGCCATCAGCGCCAATGTTCTGTTGATGTCGTTCATGGGTCCGTTCGTCAACGCCGAACCGGCAAACGCCGAAGTGGTCGCCACCAACGCTGAGTCGACATCCGGACAGAAGATCGTGGTGGAGGTCCGTCGGGAGGTCGCCGGTGGAGAACCGCCGGTCGACGATCCGCTGGCCGCTGGTTGGGAAACCGGAGAGGTGCCATCCCACTTTGGAGCGGCACCGCCGGCTCCGGTGGTGGAAGCCACCGCTCCGGCACCGGCCCCCGCTGCTCCGGCACCGGCCGCTGCTCCGGCCCCGGCCGCTGCTCCGGCCCCCGCTGCTGCTCCGGCACCGGCACCGGCCCCCGCACCAGCTCCGGCCCCCGCACCAGCCCCCGCACCAGCTCCTGCCCCCGCACCGGCACCCCCGCCTCCTCCACCCCAGACCAGTGCCAGCGGCTGACACAGCCTCGAGTCAGGGGCGAATCGACGAGAACTTCCGTGCGATGGGCTCGGCCTGCCGGATCCTCCTACTCGGATCGGATTCGGAGGCCGAGCCGCTCCGCGCCAGGCTCGATGAACTTGAGTCGCAGTGGAGCAGGTTTCGTCCCGACTCACAGGTTTCGATCATCAATGCGTTCGCCGGTCGTCCGGTCTTGGTGCCTGAGGATGTCGTGCGACTGGTGTCTCATGCCATACACGCCTGGCGGCTCACCGACGGCCTCTACGATCCCACCATGCTCAGCGAGCTGGAGCACCACGGCTACGACCGCAGCCACGAACTCCTCGCAACTGCTGAGGGTCTGTCGATCTCCGGGCTGAAGACCGGAACCCGAGAGTCGTCGGTCGATCAGATCGACGTTGATGTGGTGCTCGGAGCAGTGACCATGCCTGAGGGAGTTGCGTTCGACCCCGGAGGCATAGGTAAGGGACTGGCCGCCGACATCCTCATCGACATGGTCGGAGAAGCCGAGGGGGCCATGGTCGACCTCGGCGGCGACCTGCGCGTCGTCGGCAACTGGGTCGATGGTGGACCGTGGCCGGTATCGGTGGCCAATCCGTTCGATCACCCCAACGACATGGCCTCGATCCGCATTCACGCCGGCGGTGTCGCCACATCCAGTTCGCTTCGGCGTACCTGGCGCGGCGGCGACGGATTCGATCGCCACCATCTCCTCGACCCTCGCACCGGGAATCCCGCCGACACCGATCTTGTTGCGGTCACTATCAACGCCGGTATGACCTGGGTGGCCGATGTGGTGGCAAAGGCAGCTCTCATCGGTGGCTCGGATTACGCTCGTGAACTGATACGAATCACCAACACCGCCGGTCTTCTCATTGATCGATCCGGTGATACGGAAGTCGTGGGCCCTCTGGAAGCGGAGATCTACTGATGAACCCACAAGTCTGGTGGTACCTCTCGAGGTCGAGCGGCATCATTGCCTGGGTGGCGATAACCCTCTCGGTGTTGTGGGGTCTGACCCTGTCGACCCGCCTGTTGGGCCGCACCGCACCGCCCGCCTGGCTGCTCGACGTGCACCGGTTCCTCGGCGCCGCGGCCGTGATATTCACCGGCGTCCACATCTTCGGGCTCGTTGCCGACGACTATCTCGTGTTCGGATGGTCTGAGATTCTCGTTCCCTTCTCATCTACCTACAAGACCAAGACGGCGGTGGCCTGGGGAGTCGTGGCGTTCTACCTGCTGATCGCCGTCGAGATCTCTTCTCTGACGATGCGACGACTGCCCAAGCCGATGTGGCGCTGGGTGCACCGTTCGAGCTGGCTTCTCTTCGTGATGGTCACCATCCACGGTCTCAAAGCTGGAACGGACGTCCAAAACGTGTTCTTCCGCTGGACTGCGATCATCTCGACCAATCTGGTGCTCTTCCTGACCTTGGTGAGGGTGATGGCCCAGAATCGGGCATCGCGCCGAAACCCAGGCTCAACAGCGGCAAAGGTCCCTGCTGAGGCCGGCCGTTCCTGAGAGGCCCGCCAGCTGTCATCCAACCGACACTCGGGTGTTCGTGCCTGTCACCATGCCGTGCACGAACACATCGGTCGAAGCATTGGTGTCGTCAGCCACTAGGTCGGAGGCCCACGACTCGAAGACCACATGGCGGCCATCTTCCGAAACCGACTGATTCGACCTAGGCCACCCCGCCCTCATCGCCGTAGGCCGCCCTCAGATCACTTGATGCGACCGGAGTGCTGACAGCGCAACCTCTTGCCGCCTGCGCCGCATCAACTCACCGTGTCGCTGTTGTGCGAGCTGACCGTGACATCAGCTGACGGGACCTGGCCCAACCGTGGGCTCGCTCGGGGGATAGCTCCTCAGCGAGGGTCAGCTGGACGGAGGCTTGATCTCGGAGCTGATCAGTCCATCGATGAGATGGAAATCGAACGAGTACAACTCGTCGCCGCTGGCGATGTCGTAGAAGTCGACATCGATCTCATCGGGCTTGTCGTTGTTGACTGTGTAGCGGACGCCATCGGCAGGGTCCACGTTCACGAGCACGAGACCGTCGCTATCGGTGTCGATGGTGACCGAGGAACCGTCGTCGGCCGTCTCTGTGACCGGTCCGGCGACAGGAGCCGATGATTCGTGGTCGTGGTCGTGGCCATCGGAATCGGGATCGTCGGATGAATCGTCGTCGGACGAATCATCGTCGACGGGGTCGTCGGACGAATTCTCGTCGCTGGGCTCGGGGGATGAATCGTCGTCGTTGGGTTCGGGGGACTTGTCGTCGCTCGAATCGGGTGAGTCGTCTGAGTCGTCGTCGGGATCTGAATCATCTGTGATCTCGGGGTCGACAGGGATGGTCGTGGGAGTGACGGGCTCACCGACATCTACCGGATCGTCCAACTCGACTGCTTCGACGTATTCCTCCGCTACACCGGCGCTGGCTGCGGCGACCGCGCTGTAGTCGGGGGAACCGCCGTTGTTGACACCGAGGGGGCTGACCGCTCCAAGTGCGGCTGCTCCACCGGTGGAACCGAACACGGCCAATGCGGCGACCGCACCAACACGAGCCCGTCGCCGGGACCGGGCCCGTTGGAACTGTGGGATCAGCGAATCGAGAGTGGCGCGAGTCGACGCCGGGGGCGACGATCTCGGAATCTCTTGATCGAAGAGTTCTTGAAATGGATCTTTGCTACTCATGGTGTTTCCTGGCTCTCGAGGAGCGGCCGAAGCCGTTCCCTGCCCTCATGGAGGTGATACTTGACGGCGCCGGCAGACAATGTCATCTGGTCGGCAACCTGATCGACCGAGAGGCCCTCCAGATAATAGAGGGCCATGGCTACGCGCTGCCTTTCCGGCAGTCGCTTCAGCAACGGGATCAGATGGGATTCGGACTCGGGGTCGGTGACGGCCTCATCGGGGGCGGCGCGGCCTTCGTTCTTGCGACGCCTCTGGTCGCTGCGGATGAGATCGCGGCTGCGGTTGATGGCGACACGGCGAACCCACATGGCTGGCGAGTCGTATCGGCTGACCCGACCCCATCGGAGATAGGCCCGCTGAAAGGCGTCCTGCACTGAATCGGCGGCGAGTTCGGCATCGCCGGTGATGGCCGTGAGCGACCGGACCAGAGAGGCGTGATGCTCCATGAAAAACTGGTCGAAATCGTCGTTCTTACGCATTCGCCCTGAGAATGTGAGGTCTGGCGCGAGGCTCGAGGAACCGAGCACCCAATTGCTGGGTGCGGCAAGCGTAACGGTGGCTACCGCAGGCGTGTTTGTTGGTTGAAAGTGCCTCACGCCATATCACTACGCTGATGAACGTTCGGGTTTGGTCAAATGGCATATTCGGTCCGTTCGGACCAGAATCGCCCGTCAAGGCGAAAACGGAGGCTCCAAAGTGGCATTTTGCCTGATGAGACTGAATTTCGTAGATGGTAATCCGTCGGATGCCGAAGAGATGGCCGCGAGGTACCGCGCGGGTATCGAAATGTCGGCCTTTCTCGACAAACACGGCTTTTACGGAGTGACCCTGGAAGAACACCACACCACTCCTGTCGGCTGGTCACCCACTCCACTTGTGAATGCGGCGGCAATTCTTGCGGTCACCGAGAAGATCACGGTCGCCGTGACGGCATTCCTGGTGCCGTTGCACGACCCGATACGCGCTGCTGAGGACATAGCGGTGCTCGACCTGATGAGCCGAGGACGCATCTCGATCACGACGGGTATCGGCTACAGGCCCGAGGAGTACGTCGCCCTCGGGAAGAACTGGAAACGCCGAGGCAGCATCCTCGACAAATCTCTCGAGGTGATGCTGCAAGCCTGGACGGGCGAGCCGTTCCAGCATCTCGGATCGATGATTCAGGTCACGCCGCGTCCATTCACCCGTCCCCACCCCACGATATTCATAGGGGGGTCGGGACCGGCTGCGGCCCGACGGGCGGCCCGGTTCGGGTTCCCGCTCCAGTTGCCCGGCAAGAACCCGGAGGTGGAGGAGATCTACCGAACGGAATGCGAGAGGTTGGATGTGCAGGGATTCTGCATAGCCCCCGACAATGTGGCGATGGTTCATGTGGTCGCCGACCCCGACAAGGCCTGGGCCGAACTGGGACACCACTTCATGGTCGAAGCCGATCTCTACTCGTCGTGGCAACCCGAAGGTCAGACATCAGCCGTGCACAGCCACGCCACCACAGTCGAGGAACTTCGGGCCGAGGGGATCTACCAGTTTCTCACCCCCGAGCAGGCCATTGAGCGGGCCAAGACCACCGGGATACTCACGATCCACCCCCTGGTGGGCGGTATGCCGATCGAAGAGGCCTGGGCATCGCTCGGGATGATCGCCGACCGGGTGATGCCGGCGCTCAGGGGCTGACCATGGCCAACTGGACGGAACTGACTGCCCGAGCCGGGATGGCCTCGCATCTCTTGATCGGTTGGATCTTCTGGGATCCGCGTGCGATATCGAACTACGAGGCGCTGGGCGTTCCCAATGGTGCCGGCTACTACGTGGCCTCCCGCGGTGGCCCGCTTGCCCCGGCGGGGGCCGACGCTGTAGCCGCGGCGTTCTACTCGATCAACCCGGTGTTCTTGAAGATGGCCCTCGACCTGTGCGCCGAACACACCGACTGGGAATCGGCGATGCTGGCCCGCGACGAGGCTGTCGTTGTGGGCCTGGCTGAAGTCGACCCATCGCTTCCCGCCGCGCTCGGCGAGTTCGCGGATCGGCTGTGGCAGACCGCCGATTCTGTCAATGGCGCCGGGAGAGTCCTCTTCGCCACCCACCGCGAACGCGACCGACCCGATGATCCCGCACTGTCGGCGTGGCTCGCCGTGAACTGTCTACGGGAATGGCGGGGCGACACCCACTGGGCGCTGTGCGCTGCCCACGATCTTGGAATGGTCGAGGTGGGCATCCTCCACAATTCGTTCGTGGACTACGAAGCCGACTGGATTCCGCGCAGTCGCGGAGCCGATGATGCGATGCTCGACTCGGCATGGAACCGGCTCAGCGAACTCGGCTTGGCTGAAGATCGCACGGTCAACGCCGCCGGCCGTTCGCTGCGAGACGAGATCGAGCGTCGAACCGACGAACTGTCGTCGGTCCTCTGGCAGACGCTCGGAGAGTCGACGACGGTTGCCTTGTGTGAGATCGCCGAGTCGCATGCGGAGGCGCTCACCGCCCGAATCGATGCGACCGCTGGCGAGAGCTGGATGCCGGCCATCAGGTCCCGGTGACCGACCAGTGCCAGGGTTCGCTGGGAAGATTGATGAAGCCGAAGTCGGGTGCAACCTCTTTGAGGGCTCGGAATACGCCTGAATCACGGCTGCGCAGGGCCCGGCCGTTGAGGGTGAAGTCGACCGCGAGCCCGCGCTCGTGCGCCGACCGTCCCGGTGGAGCGGTCGGAGGCCGGCACCTCGACGCGGGCATCTGCCAAATGGCGTACTCCGAGGTGCCGCAGTGCGCTCGCCGAAGCCGGATCTGGGCCTCGGGACTCCGGTAGCCACCCCCACTCAGGGAGTATCCCCGGGCGGCCATGGCGGCGAGTAGGCCTTCGAGGCGATCGGCGATGGCGACGTTGACGGTGATGCCTCTCACCGACACCAGATCAACTTCGAGATCGTCGGGGATCGTGTAGGAGCCGGAGTTTCGACGGTTTTCGGCCGCAATTCGATCGGCGATCCGTTGTTCCTCGTTGCGAATTTCGGCGGCCAGTTGAGCATCGATGGATTCGAGCGCGGCCAGCTCGGCGAGCTTGTCGTCGAGCCGGGCGTTGGCCTGATCGACAGCCTCGCTCTGGAGCTCACGAGCGGCGGCCAACTCTGTGAGATGAAACTCCAGCTCCGAAGCTAGGTCGTTGGCGTCGGTCTCGGCTTGGTCGGCCTGCCGACGTTGCGAGTCGAGTTCGGCCCCAACCGCGCGGAGCTCATCCAGAGAGTCGAGGCGGCCTCCGGTTGCGAACTCGACCAGAGCGGTCTCGCGGGCTTGCTTCCATGGGTCGTCGCCGAGGAACGAGACATCGCCGGCGGGTGCCTGGAAGCTCACATAGGCCTCAATCGCCTGCGCCTGCAGCCGGTTGAGTGCGGCCTGCTGACGTTGTTCGAGCTCGGTGATTCGATCTCTGGCCGCGAGGCTGGCAGCTTCGGCCTGGTCGACTCCTCGACGGGCTGACTCCACGGCCGCGATCTGAGAGTCGACCGCTCCCTGTATGGCGTCGAGAGCATCTTGCACATCGGTGGCATCGCTGGCCACGAGGTCGATGTCGGCGGCTAGAGCAGCTTCGTCGGCCTGGACTTGTTTGCGTTTCTCACGGAGTTGCTCGGGGGTCTCAGCGGCGGCGAGCATGGTCGACGACAGAAGCACTGCGACACCCACTGCTGCTACCAGCAGGGGTCGGATCGGAACTGGGGGCCGGAGTCGAGTAAGCATTTTCGTCACACGTTCGCAATGAACGGATGTTGACGGTATCAGCGTTGAGCGGTCGCGGCTCCTCGGCTGGACGGTTCTCCGGGTACGGTCTGCGGATTCTGTCGGTCATGATCGCGACAATGGAGGACGATGATGGAACTCGGTCTGACGTGGGGTTACTGGGCACGCGGGATGCCGGATCGACTCGTCGAGTTGAGCGTCGCCGCCGAGCAGGCTGGATTCGACGCGGCCTGGACGGCGGAGTCGTGGGGATCGGACGCTTTCTCGCCGTTGGTGCTCATCGCTGCCCACACCGAACGGATGCGCCTCGGCACTGGTGTCGTGCAGATTTCCGCCCGGACACCGGGAGCCACCGCCATGCATGCCGTCACGCTCGATCACATATCGAACGGCCGAACCATTCTCGGACTCGGCGTATCCGGTCCGCAGGTCGTGGAAGGCTGGTACGGCATGCCGTCGAGGATGCCGCTGGCTCGCACCCGCGAGTATGTCGAGATACTGAGACGGGCCTTTCGTCGAGAAGGGCCGCTCGAGTTCCAGGGTGACCACTTCCAGTTGCCGTTCTCTGGTGAGGGATCGGTCGGATTGGGCAAGTCGCTCAAGATCATGACCCACCCGTTGCGGGAGATTCCGATCTGGATCGGAGCGGAAGGGCCCAAGAATGTCGCACAGACCGTCGACATCGCTGATGGCTGGCTGCCGCTCTACTTCACG
>JAJCXW010000256.1 GCA_029263235.1 Acidimicrobiales bacterium | reverse complement strand
CGACTATGGCGCCTCGACGGCGGCCGCGACATGGCCACCCCCGACGAAGTGCGCACACCCCAGCAACGCATGGCCGATGCCTTCGTATCGATGATCACCGGCGCCGGCAGCTCCGCCCCTGGGCCTGCCCAGCCGCCTCACGTTCGCCAACAGCTGCTCGTCGTGGTCGACCACACCAGGCTCACGACCGACGACCCCAGCGGCCGCGCTCGCCTGGTCGACGGCACTCCGCTGCCTCAGCATCTTCTCGAGCATCTTGCCTGCAACTCCGAGATCACGGGAGTGGTGTTCGGCGGTCCGGGAAAGGTCCTATGGGCGGGGCGAACCCACCGCCAGGCCACCTCCGTGCAGTGGAGGTCTCTTGTCGCTCGCGATAAGGGCTGCGTTGGTTGCACCGCCGACCCCAATCGGTGCGAGGCCCACCACATAGTCGCCTGGCACGACAACGGTCGCACCGACATCGACAACCTCGTGCTGGTGTGCAGCCAGTGCCACCACAACCTCCACAATCGTGGGATGTGCCTCACCCGCAATGCCCAGGGAAACTGGCAGATCACCCCCCGGGCCGGGCCCGGCACCGCCGAACCCCACTGAGATCCCGCCGAGTTCGTGCTGGATTCCCGCCGTATTTCCGCTGCATTCCCGCCGAGTAGCCACTGATCGCAACTGATCGCCGCCGACACCGATTTGGCGATCTGGACTCTCGCGTGGGAGACCATTTGTGGTCACAGACCGGCATCACGTTGAGACCAGGAACGTGACAGAGAACGAGATAGAAGACGAGATAGAAGACAAGACAGGGAACCAGCCATGCGAATGAAGGTCGAACCAGTTCCGGCGCTGTCCGACAGCGTCAACGAGATCAGAGCTCTCACCGCGAAGATCGTCAACGACGAGATCCTTCCCAACGAGAACATGATCTGGGCATCAAGAATCGACGGCAACACCGTCACCGAGTCCGACCGTCAGGAAGCGCGCCGGATTCGTGCCTCCATCAAAGAGAAGGTGAAGCAAGCTGGCCTCTGGGCGCCACATCTACCCGAGGAATACGGTGGCGTGGGACTCACGTTCCTCGAACACGCCTACATGAACGAGGTTCTCGCCTATGCGATGGGTGCGGCCAGCCTTTTTGGAGTGGTCGCGCCCAACTCGGGCAACCAGTCGATCCTGGTCAAGTACGGCACACCCGAGCAGAAAGAGAAGTGGCTGATCCCGCTGATCGAAGGGAAGATGGAATCAGGGTTCTCGATGACCGAGCCCGACTCGGCCGGCTCCGACCCGAGATCCCTGAAGACCACCGCCACCCGCGACGGCGACGAATGGGTCATCAACGGACACAAGTGGTTCACGTCCAACGGGCTGGCTGCCGACTTCCTCATCGTTATGTGCCGAACCGAAGACCCCGACGGCGACACCGCCTCCACCACCCGCATGACCCAGATCATCGTCCCGACCGACATCCCCGGCGTCAACATCATTCGCGGTCTCAATGTGTGGGGCCGGCGCAGTGATCACTGCGAGATCATCTACGACGACGTGAGAGTCCCGGTCGACAACCAGCTCGGCCGACGAGGCAGCGGCCATCAGGCTGCGCAGGACCGCCTAGGTGCCGGCCGCGTCTACCACTGCATGAACTCGATCGGCCAAATGTGGCGAGCCTTCGACCTGATGGTGGCTCGAGCCCGCAGCCGCGAAGTCCACGGTGGCCTGCTTCAGAGCAAACAGTTCGTTCAGGGATTTATCGCCGACAGCTACATCGACATCCAGGCCGCCCGGCTCATGACCATTCACTGCGCCGAGAAGATGGAAAGTGGGGCCGACGCCCGCACCGATATCTCGGCCATCAAGGTGTTCGTGCCTGCCGCCTACCAACGGGTGGTCGACCGGGCCATCCAAGTGTGGGGAGGCGCGGGAGTCACCGGCGACCTACCTCTGGCCGGGATGTATCTCGGTGCCCGCACGCTGCGGCTCGCCGACGGCCCCGACGAAGTCCACAAGATCCTCATCGCCAAGAACATCCTGGCCCGCACCAGCGAAGAAGTCGGCTGGGACTTCGGAAACTGAACAAGATAAGACTTGCTGAGGCTTGCTCTGGCCAGCTGGGCTTCAGGCTGCTTTCCACTCGACTCTTGGTCGGTCGCCCCATAGGCGTTCGAGCTGATAGAAGTCGCGCTGTTCGGAGGCGAACACATGGACCACAAACGCCCCGTAGTCGAGCAGAATCCACTCACGGGTGTCGGCGCCCTCCACCCGTAGCGGAGACGGCCCACCGGCCAGCTTCATCTCCTCCTCGATTGCCTCAGCGATCGCCTTCACTTGCCGGGAGTTCGAGCCGGAACTGATCACGAAATGGTCGGTCACCGCCAACACATCGCCGACATCGATGATCACCGTGTCGAGACCCTTCATGTCGTCGGCAGATCTCGCCGCCGCGATCACCCACTGAACATGCCCCGACTTCTGAGAGCCAGTCATAGAGCCGGTCTTAGAGCCAGTCATAGAGCCAGTCATAGAGCCTGCTTGAGATCCAGCCTGAGATCCTGCGTGCTTGCTCACGAACCGGCCCGATCCAGTCCAACGATGACAGTCACGTCGTAGGGAAGATCGAGTATCTCATCGAATACAAGATCGGCTCCGATCGAATCAGCGATGTCCTTGGCCTCCTGCTCGAACTCCGCCCGATGATATTGGAGAGTGGTGGCGGCCAGACCAAATTCGGAAGCATTACCGATCACGTTGATCACCTCGCCGTGCGCCACCAACTCGTTGAGCATCGGCTGGCGATTGTCCGGATCTCCGGTTCCGTCGAGGAGTCGAACCGACGGACGGTGAACAGCGGTCGTGGACAACGGAAGCGGAGCCATCTCGAGAGCCTTCTCAGTGATCCAGTTGTCGCCGAAACTGCCGGTGACGTACTGGGGCAGGGCATCGGGATCCATCTGCACCGGATCCATCGGGACCGCCTCGATACTGGAGACGCCCGTGGACAGAGAACGCAGGAAGGGCGAAAGCCCGAAGTCGAACGTCAAGGTCGCAGCGCCGAGATCTTCAGCCTCAGCGATCTCACCGAGCCACGAATTCCACATGCTGAGCTGGCGCTGCACCCGGTTGGCGTCGAACTCGCCCGGATTTCTGAAACCGAACACTTCGGCAGCGATAGTGCCATCAAGAGACTTCACACCGCTCTTGAGCCACACCTCGATCCCATCGGCTCCACGTCTTTGAACCAGGTCGTCGGAGAGCCCGAACGGGATCGGCTCAACCAGAGCCATCAGCCCGCCGAGAGTCTCCGTGTCGAGTTCCATCACCTCGATGATTCCGAATCCGAACTTGCTCTCGACCAAGGTACGAAGTCGATCGATGCCGTCGGCGGCGTAGGCCTGCCCCAGAAGCACCGCCGTCTGGCCGGATGCGACGTCGGTGTCGATGTCGACGAGAAGATCGGGGCTGAGCACAACGAGGGCGCCGCCATTGTCGAGGGCCGTGCGCGCCATCAGCGTCACCCCGACAAGCCCGCCGCTGTCGTCGACGTGGGCCAACAACATCGTGGGTGTCGGGTCGACAAAGACCTCGAAGCCAGGAAGGGCGGGATCGGTGATCACATCAAGGAGTCGCCCATCGGTCGAATCGAGCACCGCCTTGGTGCCGGCACGCCATAGCAGGAAGACACCAACTGCTGCCACCACGATGAGCAGAGGAAACAGAAACCGCCAGAAGACGTTGCCACCCGGCGCCGCAACCCGGCGTCGACGGCGCAGGACCTGGGGTGACCGTTTCTCGCGAACCTGCGTGTCGAGCGCGGTCATCGGTCAGGCATGTTCTGGCCGGAAATGTTCCGGCCGGAAATGTCATGGCCGAAAATGTCATGGCCAGTTCCACGGCCTCCGGTTCCATGTCTTCCGGTTCCATGTCTTCCGGTTCCCTGTCTTCCGGTTCCATAGAGCCCTTGGCGGAGGACTTCGCGAATCACTGCGGCTGGCATCAGGGCATCGACCGGACGATCGGCCGCGAATCTGGTCCGAAGATCACTGGAGGAGATTTCGAGCGCCGGCACATCGACGACTGTAAACGGCCAATCGGCCGGAGGACGACCGCCAGGCCTGCCCCCTCGATCGACCACAACCGTGGTGGCCAGAGACATCACCTCTTCGGGCCGCTTCCAAGTGTCGAGTCCGCCCGCCGCGTCGGAGCCGACCACCAAGAACAACTCATCCGTGGGATCGGCCTCCCGAATCTCGGTGAGAGTATCTGCCATGTAACTCTCGCCGCCTCGTCGAATCTCGATGTCGGACACTACCAGCCCGTCGAATCCGGCGATTGCCTGCTCAACCAGCGACAGACGAACCGCCGACTCAGTCACATCCGTTGCAGCCGACTTCTGCCAAGGATCGTTGGCCACGACCAACAGCACACGGTCGAGCCGAAGGCGATGCAACACTTCCTGGGCTATGGCCAGATGACCGAAATGCGGAGGGTCAAACGTTCCTCCGAATACTCCCGATCTCAACGCCGCTCCAACGTCATCGGCGGCAGTCTAGGACTCCGAAGATTGATCATCTAGTCGTGCCACCTAGTCATATCGGAGACAAAACTGCACGACGTGACAGATGTCATACAAATATGACGGGACATTTGGGCGCAGATGGTGTTCAATACACCGGCTGGACCGAAGTGCGGCCCTAATAAGCCTGAGCGGACACACGGTATCAGCGCTTCCCCCGAACAACTACCAACATGGGCAACCCGCGCCAGCAGGGGCCCATTGAGCGAGATGCAATGAGCGATTCAGTCGGACAGTATTTGAACGAGATTGGCGCAGTCGCGCTACTCAACGCCCAGGAAGAGCGTCAGCTCTCCCAGGCCATCGAAAAGGGCTTCGAAGCCCGTGCACGCAAGGAAGACGGAGAAACCGGTCGTGAACTCGACCGCGACATCCGCAAGGCTGAGGCCGCCAAGGACCG
Organism: Acidimicrobiales bacterium; assembly: GCA_029263235.1. Lineage (GTDB taxonomy): Bacteria > Actinomycetota > Acidimicrobiia > Acidimicrobiales > Aldehydirespiratoraceae > SZUA-87. The sequence goes on along the minus strand of JAJCXW010000256.1, from coordinate 4,102 downwards.
GTTCATTCGAGCCAACCTTCGCCTCGTGGTCAGCGTCGCCAGGCGCTACCCCCTGCCTCCCGGCATGGAGCTTCTCGACCTCATCCAGGAAGGCAACCTCGGGCTTGAGCACGCCGTCGACAAGTTCGACTGGCGCAAGGGCTTCAAGTTCTCGACCTACGCCACCTTCTGGATCCGTCAGGCCATCGGCCGAGCCCTCGACCAGAAGGCCAGCCTCGTGCGCCTTCCTGGCGATCGCTCCGCCAGCCTCCGTGCTGCGCTGCGTGCAGTGAGCGGCGACGGCGACGAGCTCGACGACGAGCACGCCCGCCTGCATCGTCTCACCACCCCCACCAGCCTCGATCGCACCATCGGCGACGACGACTCCAACGAACTCGTCGACCTTCTCCCCGACTCCAACCCCGGTCCCGAGACCGAGGTGATGGCCAAAGCCGAGGAAGAGATGGTCACCGGTCTCCTCGACATCCTCGACGAGCGTGCCAAGTACGCCGTTGAGCAGCGTTTCGGAATCGGCGACGGTCGCAAGCGTTCCTACCGTGAGGTCGGCGAGGACCTCGGCGTCACTGCCGAAGCTGCCCGCCGTCTGGTGAAGCGTGCCATCAACTCTGTGCGTGAACAGGCCGCCTCAATCGCCGACTCAGTCGACGCCGCCTGAGACAGCGCCTGCAGTACAGCAGGCAACAATACGCTCACCGGGACCCTGCTTCGGCGGGGTTCCGGCCGTTTTGCCTGCCCGTCTTGCCTGCTCCCGGGCGTCTCGATAGAGCTCCGCTCCCTGACGATCCAGTCCGAACTTCGGGATTCCTGCTGGCTCGGCCTGAGATTGTTCGACACAACCTTGGATAATCGGTTGGCGCGGGGAGGCGTCTCCAGCACACTTGGGGCGTGACAACCGCATGGACTCCCAGCTCGTGGCGATCGTTCGACGCCAAACACCAGCCGGCATGGCCCGACTCCACTGAGCTCGACCAGTCGGTGAAGATCCTCAGCGACCTTCCGCCGCTGGTCTTCGCGGGAGAAGCTCGGTCTCTCACCTCAGCCTTGGGCTCAGTCGCCAACGGTGAGGCATTCCTTCTCCAAGCCGGCGACTGCGCCGAATCATTCGACGCGTCGGCCGACTCGATCAGGGAGCGACTGAGGGTCATCTTGCAGATGGCGATCGTTCTCACCTACTCAGGTGGAATGCCGCTGGTGAAGGTCGGTCGCATCGCCGGACAGTTCGCCAAGCCGCGATCCAGCCCCACCGAGGTCCAGGGCGACACAGAGTTGCCTTCGTTTCTCGGCCAGATAGTCAACGATGTCGGCTTCACTGAGTCTGAGCGGCGCCCCGACCCGGGCCGGCTCCTCACCGCCTACCACCGTGCCGCATCCACACTCAATCTACTGCGGGCCTTTACCCGCGGCGGCTTCGCCGATCTGACCCAGGTCTCGACCTGGAACCGTGAATTCGTTGCCAGCAGCCCCGCCGGGCAGCGCTACGCCCAGATGGCCGACGAGATCGACCGGGCCCTTCAGTTCATGACCGCCTGTGGAGTCACCGGGGTTTCCACTCCCGCCCTTCACGAAGTCGAGTTCTTCACCAGCCACGAGGCGTTGCTCCTCGAATACGAAGAGGCTCTCACCCGCAACGATTCCCTCACCGACGAGTGGTACGACTGCTCGGCCCACATGCTCTGGATCGGTGAACGAACCCGTCAACTCGACGGAGCCCATGTCGAGTTCCTGCGTGGAGTACACAATCCGCTTGGATGCAAGATCGGCCCTACCGCCACCCCCGACGACGTCATCGACCTCTGCGAAGCGCTCAATCCCGATCGCGTGCCCGGCCGACTCACCTTGATCGCACGTATGGGCGCCGACACCGTACGCACCAACCTGCCACCGCTGCTCGCCGCTGTTCGCGACTCTGGCCATCCTGTGGTGTGGGCCTGCGACCCGATGCATGGCAACACCTACACCACCGAAGGCGGACGCAAGACCCGCCATTTCGATCATGTTCTCGACGAGATCAGCGGATTCTTCGCCGCCCACCGCCAAGAGGGCACGTGGCCCGGGGGTGTCCACGTGGAACTCACCGGCGACGCCGTCACCGAATGTCTCGGCGGCTCCGATGGTCTGGTCGACGGCGACCTCGAAGAGGCCTACGAAACCATGTGCGACCCTCGGCTCAACAGCCGTCAGTCAGTCGATCTAGCCTTCCGCGTAGCCGAACTGCTGCGAAAACGTAGCTAGCAAGCAAGGTAGCTAGATATATCTCTGGCTAGAGCGTGAAGCTCATCTCCCCGACCAGGGCGCCGGGCAGGCGGTAGCTGTCGGTGGTTCGCCCGCCGTATGTCGACGGATCAAGAATGGTGTCGGCCTGATCGGTCAAGCCTTCGAGCTGATCTCCGAAGAGGTGGAACGCTGTGTCGTCGAAACGCAGCACGTTGACCGGAGCGACGATCTCTCCCCTATCGACCCAGAAGGTCGAGAACCGGGTCATTCCGGTGGTGCGACAGGCCCCACGATCGGAGAAGTTGAGATACCAGAGATTTCCGACATACAAGCCGGTGTCGAGTGCCGTCAGGATTCCGTCGGCGGGTAGTGAGCCCGGCGCCATCGCCACCGACACCGGCGACTCGTGGTTGGCAGCGCCGTTGGTGGGCACGTCGTACTCGCGGGCCGACCGGGGCGAGACCAGAGTGTCGACAAGTCGGCCACCGTCGATCAGGACCACTTCGCCGGGCCGTCGGAAGCCTTCGGTCTGGAAATCGGGCGACACACCACCAGCGATGTCCTCGGTGATCCGAATGGCCGGATCGAACGTCGCGTTGTCGGTGATCATTCGCAACAGCGGTGTCTGCAGGGTGCGGTGGGACTTCAGCCCGAACCCGCCCCACGACAACATGTCGACGATTTCCTGGACCGCGGCAGGAGCAAGGAAGGTGCGGTATCCGCCGGGAACCAGATCGATGGGTTCACGGTCGAGCACCGCTAGCTGCTGCAGAGACCAGTCGATCTTCGACTGATAGTCGTCGTTGCTCCATTCGGTTCCGGCGTAGAGGTTCTTCGTCGCCTTGTCGGCCCGCAGATGCAGGCTCCAGTCGAAGTTGAACGTGCTCGACTGAAACCAGTTGCGCTGACCAAGAGAGTTGGCGAATCCGGTGTAGGTGTCGCCGGAGGCATACACGCCGACCAGATCACGTCCACCGACACTGTCGATGATGAGGTTCGTTGCCTCGCCGGGCGAGGGCGTGGAACCGCTCGAAGAAGTCTCTGAGTTAGCCCCCTCGGTGGCGTAGAGCAGGTAGGGGTCTTCGGGGGCCGCCGCCCTCTGCTCACGAAGGTCGTCGATCAGGGCGGAGAGCCTCGGACGATCGATCGAGGGATCCTGGGCGAGAGACACACTGCCCTGGGCGTGACGGGCACCGTCGATCAGATCGATCGACAGGTTGCGTTGGGTGACCGCTCCGGCCTGACGCACCGAACTTCCGTTGAAGCGGACAAAGTCGGAATCCTCGCCGCTGAGATGCGCCAGCAGAACTTCGCTGGAGGACAGGCCAGCCGTGGCCCACGTGACGATCTCATCGAGATAGCTCTGAACCGATCCAGCCCCACTCACAACGCACCTCCGAAGACGGCAACATCGGAGAACCGGCAATGAGGCGAAGCGTGTCCCACCCTCACCTGCTGGTTGGGCTCGCCCTTGCCGCAGTTGCCAACACCCATGACACTGAATGAATTCTTGTCGGCGACACCGCTGAGGTTGCGCCAGAACGTGGCGGAAATCCCCCGATAGTTGGGGTTTCGCACCACCGTGGTCAGCTCACCGTCTTCGATGAGACGGCCGTACTCACAACCGAACTGGAACTTGTTGCGGCTGTCGTCGATCGACCACGAGACGTTGGTCTCCATGAGAACACCACTCTCGATCTCCTCGATGAGTGTCTCAAGCGCTGAGTCGCCGGGCTCGACATTGAGGTTTGCCATGCGGTCGATCGGTGGACGGTTCCAGCTGCAGGCCCGCGAGTTGGCGACTCCCGCCATCGCGGCGCGTGCCTGCGACACCGCTCCACCCATGGGCCGCTGCAAGATGCCGTCGGCGATCAGTGACGTGCGCTTC
>JAJCXW010000255.1 GCA_029263235.1 Acidimicrobiales bacterium | reverse complement strand
GAGTGGTCAGCGGGTGCGATGAGCTGCTCGCCGCTGACTCAGCAATCGACACGTCTCCCACCTGGTCACCGACGCAGCTGAGGTAGAAGGCCGGGCACTTCGGCGCATTGTCACTGTTCAGGACGTCAACTGTCGAAGCATCGTTCAAGAAGTCCGCCCCGACGACAAAGCCCTTTCTATCGACACACTGCGGTCCGGTTGCGTCAAGGGCGAGATCAAATATCGCCGGATATCTCTCCGAAAAGTTGGCCGATAGGTTCCAGAGCACCATCGCTGCGATTCGATCCCCAAGCTTGCGTGCCGACAAGACGGAAAGAGCAGAACCGAGGCTTTGGCCGAAAAGAGCAGCCTTACCGTTGCAAGCGACTCCCGCGATGGACCAGTCGATCACGGAACCAAGATGGTCCACGGCTGTCGAGATTCGGAAGTCCTCATAATCGCCATCGCTATAGCCAGTACCTTCGAAGTCGAACAAGACTGTTGAGAATCCACGCTCGTGAGCGAGGCGGGCCGCTCGAACGAAGATCCCGTGGTTCTCGGTCCCAGCGGTAATAAAGCCGTGCGCAAAGACCAACACAGGTTTCTCGGCCCCTCGCTCGGGCTCACTCACCTGGGCATGAAGGCTAAGACCGGGCCGAACCTCCACTCGATGATGATGTATCTCCACGTTACCTTTCCTCGATTCGCGGACTAAACGAAAGCCCTGTCTTCCCACACGTACTGATGGGACGTCTCGACCTCGAAGAGTCGACCGCGATACGGCTTGACTAGTCCCAAAGTAGCCGCCGCGGGTCGCGCGCTTCTTCAGATCACCCCCGGACGGGTCTTCCCGTCCGTCGTCATGCTCGCACGGGTAGTCATACGTGTGCGACCCATTCTCCACGGCCGTGCTGCACCATTCCCACACGTTTCCCACCAGGTCGGCCGGGCCGGCCGGGCCCCATGGGGTCTTGGCTTCGTAGGAGCCCACTGTGATGGGGCGAAACGCCTCTGACTCAAGCGTGTTGGCGGAACTGCTACTTGGCTCGTTACCCCACGGATAGAGCCGGCCATCTGGCCCACGCGCCGCCCACTCCCATTCGACCTCCGTTGGCAGCCTGACCAAATACCCCACGCGGGCAGATAACCAACCGCTAAAGGCCATCGCCTCGTACCAAGTTACGCCCGTCTGCGGAACGTTATCCGGCGAGCCGGCAGGGCTAAACGCCGGAGCGTTATCGCGCTTCCACAGAAGACCGTCTGGAGTCCACCATTGATCATCAACAAACCCGTCCGCCGCCTCGACGAAAGCCTGGTATTGGCGAACAGTAACTGGGTACCGCGCCATCTCGAAGGCATCGATCCGGACATAGTGCGCCGGCTCCTCGCGCTCGTAGCTCCAGTCACTGCCGAAATGGGCTAGGGGAGCCCTCGCCAGAGCGGTGGTTCCAATTGGAGCGCTCCCGCTTGTGATTTTCGACCAAGCGATAGCAGGGCTACCACCCTCGAGTAGCCCGACCCCAACCCGGTCATCGCCGATCCGGGCTAGCGCAGCACCGACACGGCCCCGCTCGTCGGGGGTCAGTTCAGTATCCGTCAAGATGGTCTTGAATACCGTTTGGAGAACCGGGATTGTCGCTGCATAGACTCGGCCGGCACGAATCTGCAGATCCTGATCGAGTACAACGTCCGCTGCGAGAAGCTGCAGCCGCTTCTGGTCGGAGGCTGCGAGGTCCCCGATCAACTCCCACAGCTCACCGTTTCGCCGCGAGTTCACGAGCACGTCCGCGAGCAGAAGCGTCACCTCCCGCCAGGTCACCACGCTGACGTTCAAGAATTCGACCATCGCGTCAGCGGGGGCTTCGCGCTTCGAAATCGCGGATGCGGCGAGGTACTCCTGAAACAATCGATGGGCAAAGCGATACCGACGAGGGGCCGGGGAGGTCAAGATCCCTGCGTGTTGGCTGACGTAGTCGAGAGCCCCTGCTGGATTGACATGCGCCCCCAGTTCATAGAGCTCATCGAGAATCAGCGAACGTGGAATGGAGGTCTCATCGGAACTGTCTGTTTGCCCTGTCTCTAGAGATCGCAGGGCGACGATCTCCAGCCGTTCCAAGAGTTGCTCACTGGTGCACCCGAGAACGTCTGTGAGCGACTTCTCGCCCGTCCTTGGCACCGACCACGCGCCGAGGAGAAGATCGATCGCCTCTGCGAGTAGAGCTCCGCGCTGACGCGGAAGCTTCTCTTGTTGTGTTTCGAACAGCTGAGCAAGTAGAGCCACAAACAGTGGCTGCGTCCTAAGACTCTCGGGTATCGACGGGAGCTCTGCCTCTAGCTCGGACGTGCGTTCTCGGGCGAAGTCCTCATCGTGTCCCATGCCCAAGTACAGAGCATGAATGAGCGAGCGAGTCTCGTGGGGCGACAGCGGTACAAGGTGTAAAACGTCGAAGCCCGCCAGGCTCCAGCCCGAGTATCCTGCAGGCCTGCTTGTCACCAGGACCTTCGATCCAGGGAAACGAGCCGTAACCGACGCAACCATGCCGGTCACCTGATCGCGCCGATACTCGAAGGCGTCTGGTACATCGTGCGGGATCGGAACCTCATCGAGCCCGTCCAAGATTAGGTAAGCGTTGCCCCTGTACATCTGCTCAGACATGAACTGAAAGAGGGCCGGGTCGCCCTTACAGATGACACGACGGAGGTAGTCAAGGAGGTTCTCGACACCTGCCGGGTCCTCAACTTCCGGAAAGCTGGGGTCCGCTACAAGTTGGCGGAGCTCCACATATATGGGGAAAAGAGGTGTCGCTTTCCACAGCCCCAGAGTCGGCGGAGACTCCGCTTCGAGCAGTCGCGTCTGAGGACGAAGGTGCGCTAGGGCGAGCGCCTTCGCCAACGTGCTCTTTCCACTGCCGGGAGGGCCGAGCAGCACAACACGTCGACATGCGTTGACAGCGGACGCAGCTTCGAGAGTCGCAACGCCGGTTTTCTCGCCGTCTGCCCATAGCGGCGCTGCGATGATGGGCCGAGGAGCAACACGAAGACCCGGAAGGTATCCATCTGTGACGAGTCTCTCGCACCGATCGATGAGCAACTCGAGGAACCCAGAATCCACGTTGCTGGTCCGTGCTTCCACTACTGGCTCCGGTTGCGCCGCCTCGACTCGCCCGAGAACAAGCGCCGCCTGACGGAGAGCGACAGAGGCGGCAGCGCCGTCCCGCACCGTCAGGTCGACAGTTACGTCGGAGCGCAAGGCAACGTAGATTTCGAGGAGCCGGAGTCGCGCTGGCCCCGGACGCTGCTGTCGCGTCAGCCCCCCACCGCGAATGTAAGCAAGCTCTTCGTAGAGGGCCTCAAGCGCTGCCTCGATGTGGGCATGGGTCGACTCGTCGCCATCCCAGTTGCCGTTTTCGGACGTCATCGCGCCTCGCTCAATGCGCCATCAAAGCCGCGGCGGAGACGGAGGCCAATCGAGCTCTCGAAGGAAATCGCTGCCCTAGATCCATCAATGTGACGCAGGCCCTCAAAGTCGTCCGCCTCCAACTCGATCGTCTTTTCTCCGGGCAGGATCGGACCGAAAGCTGATTGATCTATCGACGCACCCGGCAAATCCTCGATCTCCACCTGCCATTCGTAGACGGGAACCGGCGTCCTGTTCACTAGCGACAGGACCGAACTCGCACGGCCTGGTCGTAGACGCCGCTGCTCAAGCCAAACGTACAACTCTCCCGCCTTATCTCGCTCAGCGTCCTTGCGTTCATCCTCGACGCGAACTCGATCTCTTCTAAGGCCCGAGGCCGCGATCGCAACTGCTCCAGCGGTCGCCACGCCGGTGAACCAGTCGCCAAGGTTACCGATCCTCACAGGGTCGACAGTGCCTCTCGGGAACAGCGAGACGTTGTAGGCGTCCAACGCCAAGAGCACAAAGACCATCCCAAGCAATCCCCAGCGTGTGACCGGTCTACGCCACATCTTTGTAAGACGCTGGGTCACGAGCGTGCCGTTCGTGCCGTGCTTGCAATGAGACGAGCGATCGAGCGACCTCCGCCTGCCACTACCAGTGGGGATTCGCTGAGTTCGGGGGTTCGCACCGACTCGGCCCAACTGATCGCACTGTCGACGTCGACCCGCGACCTCCCACTAAGTGAGTACACAAAGCCCGCCTCCATTAGCTCAGGCCAGCCACCTTTATCGCGTCTCATCAATACGGGGCACTTGAAATAGTGGGCCTCCCGGCTTAGCCCTCCGCTATCAGTCAGGACGAAAGCAGCCTTCGACAGTTCTGCCATCGTTTGCGAGTGGCTGAGAGGTTGAACCACTTCGACGCCGAGGGAGGCCACCTCTTGGAGGAACGGCTCCGTACGTGGATAGCTGAGCCACCGCACCGGCCGGCCGGTCGCCATCAATGCCTCGGCCACCGTCATGATCGTGTCGGACGTCATATTTGATGGCCGATGAAGCGAGACGAGTATGGGCGAACGTGGCCCGACAGTTGAAGCCTCTGTTATCAGATCGCCGTATCGAGCCATGTACCAGTCCAGTGCTACGTCACCGACCACATGAGAGTTCTCTTCCAAGCCTTCAAGTCTCAGCTCATTGAACGCGCGCTCCGTATACGCCAACCGAACATCGGCTAGACGATCGACGATGACACTGTTGTGGTGCTCGATCTCATTCTGGTCTCGCCGCGCCCCAGCCTCGATGTGAACGAGCGGAAGCGAGGCATTGTGGGCTGCGAACGCTCCCGCCACGACGCTCGAAGCGTCACCGAACACAACCACGACGGGCCGAGTTGAAAGACCGTCAAAGTACCGCGACAACTCAGCGATTGCTGTCCCCAAAATTACACCCCGAAGTCGGTCTCCGACCGCATGATGTAGCCGGTGTGAGAACTCAAGTTCAAGGTCGCTGAGAATAGAGTCAGACAACTCAGGGCTGTAGTGTTGGCCCAAATCAAAGGTCTCGGTCTGCTCGAAGGTTTCGGGCTCGTACGCTTCGAGAAGCCAAAGCACCGCCTTTGTCTTCACGTACTGCGGCCGAACCCCGGCCACCACAACTACACTGGGGTTGACCACTTAACCTCCCCTTTACTCGAGGGCCACCGTGTTAAATCGGCCTCGAATTGTCTGAAGAGCGGGCCTGCGATCCCTGAGGCATAGGCCGTCCCTTGACGCAGGGACTCAAGGATGGCTTCATCCTCTTCTTTCTCGATACCGGATCTCCGCAAGCCGACAGCATTGATTCCGCTCAACCTCGCTGGGTTTCCGTAGACCAATCCGCACGGCCGAACGTGACCCACTACCGCAGCGGCAAGACCACACATCGAGAGCCCACCCACGACCACTCGATTGTGCACAGCTGAGTTGAGCCCCAGATTCGCACGCTCGCCGATGGTGACATAGGCACCAAGGACGACGTGGGGCGAAAGAACAGCGCCATCGCGAACAACGCAGTCGTGCGCTACAACCGACTGCGCTCCGATCTCTACCCCTGACCCGATACTCGTCTCGGCGAACATCGGCTTGTGAATGACCACATTCTCGAAGATCATGGTGCGGTCGCCTATCGCTACGGTTGCCTGCTCGACCGGATGCGGGTCACCAAGTCTGTGGCTTGCCTCAATGCGCTCCCGGCTCAGGCCCCCAATTCGAACGCCTGCGGCGATGTAGTTGTTGCTCCCGAGTTCGATCGGACCACGCAGCGAGACCCCTGCACCGATGAAGTTTCCAGAGCCAACTCGGACCTCGCCGCTGACACTGACCGACCCGTCAATCTCATTGCTTTCGAGAGAGGCCGGATCTCGGATGGGCAGGAGTGCGGTCACCAGCGTTTCCCTACGGCAATTCCGGGTCAGAGACCCGAGAGACGCAGAGTTCTAGCCAGAGATCAGTCGAAGCGGGTAGATCGCCTGCGCTTCGATCGCCGAAGGCCAACTTCGACGGAACATACGCTCTTCGCACGGAGCCCCCCGCTCTCATCCCAAGCAGTGTCTCGTAGACCCCTCGAAGCAACTGATCGTCGGCCACGACGACCGTGATCGGGACATCCGGGCTGTAATTCGTCTCCAGGCATCTACCTTCTAAGAGATCCTGCTCGGAAGTCGCAACACGATAAAGCAGCGACACCACCGACCCGTCCTTCACTTCGGGCCCACCGCAAACCTTGACGTCTTGCACAGCCAACATGTCCTGGTTCGCCACTCCGCTACAGACCCCTGTACTCGTCGACGCTTAGTCCCACGCGAGACCGAATACTCGCCTCAAGATCAGCAAAGGCGCTATCCATCGCAGCTAGAGCCTCATCCGAAAGCGTTCGCCCTACCGCCATGTTCTTCGCAACCTGACCTGGACTCGTGGCGCCAACGGGCACTATCCCGATCCCCGGTTGACCAAGAACCCAACCAAGCGCCAGCTCGGTAATGGACAGGCCATTTTCTGCCGCAATAGGGGCCAAACTTTCCAGAACCCACGCCCGAATGACGTGATACACATCGCCGCTGTATTCGTATTTGGAGTTGCGCAGGTCTCCTTCGCGAAACTCCTCAGGAGGATTGTCTGTCAGAAGCCCCCGCTCAATGACCTGGTACGGGTTGAGGAGTATTTGATTCTCGAGGCAGAACTTTTCGATTGCTCGATGTTGGGCCCTGTGGATAAAGGAGAATCGATTCTGTACGAAATTGACCTCACCGACGCTTTGGAAGGCAGCTAGCTGACTCGCTGTAACGTTCGATACTCCTACGTTGCGAACCAGACCCTCGTCCCGTAGCTCGGTAAGCGTTCCGAACGATTCTTCCGCAGCCGCATCCTCGGGGACGGTGTGTAACTGCAGCAGATCGAGATGCCCGACACCGAGTCGAGCAATTTCGCCGGTGCATTGAGCTCGGAGGTGGTCGCGTTTGCCACTGCGGATCGTGTTCCCACTTGCGTCCTTGCCAGTGACACACTTCGTCGCGATGAAAAAATCGGACCTATCAAAATCTCTCAGCACGGACCCAAGGTCAACGCGGTCGACCGGATAAACCGGGGCGGTTTCGATATACCACCCACCACTCTCAAGAAACTGGCTGACAATCTGCTTTGCAGTCTCTTGCTCGACCTTGGAGAAAACACCAGAGAAAGGGAAAGTCCCAAGACCGATCGCCGGCACTGACTTTCCATTGGGCAGACTTGTGGCCATCGACTCGCACTCCTACTGACGGTTGTCGGCGGCTCCCGGAGGAAACCCCGCCCTGGCACCCCACGCTAGCTTCGCCGAACGAGTCGGACAAACGCCCAGCCCATGCCAGCAGGCCGCAATCGCACCTACTCCCGCCGGTTGGAGCTGGCTCCGCCAGCGTCTCCACCCAGTGCTAGCGTCGCTCGAATGAAGATTGGGGTGGTTGGTCGCGGAATCGTCGGCAAGGCAGTAGAGAGTCTGTTCGCGCAGCGCTCAACGGTCGTCGCCTGGGACATAACTGAATCCGAGCCGTACCCCACCGAAGAACTGACCGAATGCGCTTGTGTCTTCGTTTGCGTTCCGACACCCGGCGGCGAGAACGGCGAGGCAGACCTGACCCAGGTAAAGGAAGCAATAGGGCGTATTCCAAACAACCGCATAGTACTCAAGTCAACGGTCCCCCCCGGGGCCACGGCGCAGCTTTCCACCCTCTTCGACAAGGATATTTGCTACTGGCCTGAGTACATCGGGGAGAGCAGCTACCACAATCCCTTTTTCACGTCGGCTATCGAGTCGATGCCGTTTGTTGTGGTCGGCGGGGCCAGCGACACTAGGGCGTGGGCTCTCACAGTCCTGCAACGTGTTCTCGGGCCAACCAAGACCTACTTTCAGTGTTCGAGCCTCGAGGCCGAGCTGATTAAGTACATAGAGAACGCATTCTTCGCTGCAAAGGTCACTTTCGCAAACGAGTTCAAGAAAGTCTGTGAGGCGCACCAAGCAGACTGGAACATCGTGCGTGAAGGTTGGATTCTCGACCCGAGAGTCTCGCCCATGCACACAGCGGTCTTTGAACATGACCCAGGCTTCGGCGGAAAGTGCCTCCCCAAAGACCTGAGGGCCATCGTCCACTCCGCCCGCGACCTTGGCTACGAACCGGAGCTATTGGAACAGGTCCTGCGATCGAACGCTCAATTCCGGAACGAGGCGTGACGGGGAGCGCTGACTACGACGCAGCACCGGCTGTGCGGCTACCACTGAGCAATCTCCAAGCAGGGGGACACCGGAGCACGCCTCCAACGCTCGGCGGAAGCAACTGTCATTGGACCCAGACGTAGCCCATGTGTTGCCTCTTGGTTGCCTGACCGCGTTCCGCCCAGCCTCGCCAAAATTACAGAAGACCCGGAAACGTTGAGTTTCCGGGCCTTCGTGTTGGTGGCGGGGGCAGGATTTGAACCTGCGACCTTCGGGTTATGAGCCCGACGAGCTAACACGCTTTCGGAATTTCTCGCACCGATCTGTCCCAATCGGCGCGATCGGCGAGCCACAGGTGTGTATGCACAACCACCAAGACAAGCCGACGACAGCAGACCGATCCGAGCTGGGCCCACCGCTCATCACGACCCGGGCAGTCGCCAGACGCCTCGGCGTCTCGATGCGACAGGTCCGCCGACTAACGACAGAGCGACGAATCACCCACTACGACATCTGTGGCAAGATTCGTTTCAGCCCAGATGAGATCCACGCTTGGCTCGACGAACGAGCCTCGCGGGCTCCCAAGGAACCGCCCCGAGGATGATCATGAGTGCCAGTCAATTTGACGCTGCACCATCCCTGGAGCCGGTCCGCGAGGATCCAGTCGTCGAGACCACTCTCCGACGGGCCACGCTCACTCTCCCCGAGGCGGCCCACGTTCTCGGTATCTCGCGGTCGACGGCCTATGAGCTTGCTCGCACGGGAGAACTCCCAGCGCTCCGTCTCGGCCGGCGGCTCGTCATCCCAACGAGCGCGCTCGAGAGCCTCTTGGGAAGCGTAGGGAGACGCGTCGACTGAGACCGAACGTCGACGAAGGGGAGGCCCATGAGTGGCGACAGTACGACCTCGATTGTCGAGAACATCGACGGCCTCCCCAATCGGACCGGTCGCAGCCCGCAGGCCGGCTGAACGATGGCACACGACATCATGTCGAGAATTCTACTCGGCGTGATGGATTGCTTCTAGCAGTTCCGCAGCCTCGCGATCCCGTGCCGGAAGGAAGGCCGCGTAGCGGTCGAGGGTGGTCGCGGGGCGCGAATGACCGAGCCTTCCTGCGACGGTTCGGACGTCAACGCCGGCAGAAAGCAACTGGGTCGCAGCGTAATGGCGGAATTGCCTGAGCTGAATGTGGTCAAGGCCATGACGGCTGCGAAGGCGCCTGAACCGGGCAGTGACAGTGTCCGGGTAGATGGGTCGTGTGCCTTCGGGGTTCTGGCCCCAGACGAAGCGCCGATTGTTGAAAGGCATATCGAGATCCGCAATGAGGGCCTCACATTCGGAGCGGTATTTCCCAAGGATCTCAAGAACGCGCTCACTGACCGCCACGCTCGAAACCGCTCCTGTCTTGGTCTGCCGCACAACAGCACCCTCACCGCCACCCTTGGCAACGGCGTGAGCGAGAGTGACAAAGCTCCCTCCGAGATCGACATCGCACCATCGCAGGGCGCACAACTCACCCCTTCGTGCTCCAGTGTTGGCTGCGACGGCCAAGAAGACAAACAGCGCGAAATCCTCAACCTCAGCTGCCTCCAGGAGCCTCGCAACCTCGTCAGGCGTGGGCGGGTCTAGCTCCACACGCTGGCCTTTGGGAGCCCTGGCCTGGTTGGCTGGCGAAGCGGCAATTAGCTCCCGTCGCACGGCGTCGTTCAAGGCGACCGATGCGACAGTGTGAATCTTCTGGACGCGTGACGGGGAGAGACCTTCGTCCAGCAGCTGCCGGTAGAGGTCCTCAAGATGGCGTACACGTAGTTCGGAGAGCACCCGCTCACCCAGACGGGGCTGAAGGTACTTTCGTATAGCGGAACGCCATGGCGACACGCTGGAAGGCGAGAGGGTTTTCTCTTTTTGGATCCACCACTCGTCGAGCCAATCCCCGAACGTCAGCGACCATCTGTCCTCCTCCTGCTTGGACGAGCGTTCCTCTTCCATCTCCTCGACCAACGTCCTGGCCAGTGCCTGGGCGTCGCGTTTCGATCCATGGACCGTCCGGGACACATAGAGTTTCCTGCCTGTCTCAGATTGCCTGCCCCGATAGACACGGACTTCCCACACTCCACGAGCCCTTTGGCGAACAGATCCCTGCATGAGAACCCAAGATACCTGCCAAGTGCGGCGGATGGGATGATCGGATGGGATTTGCGACTGTTCGAATCTGGGGTCAGAGCCAAAACTACCCTCTGACCTGGTTGTTTCCGAGTGGGCGATGGGGGATTCGAACCCTCGACCTCTGCCGTGTGAAGGCAGCGCTCTAACCAACTGAGCTAATCGCCCGGGGGCCGACGACGATAGCGGCTCCGAGTCGAGATGCGGAGCCGCCGCGTCGGGCCGCAGATCACAGGCCGAGGCGGGGCCGGAGCCAGTCTCCGATTCGTTCCACGGCGTCGTCGGACTCGGGCACGTTGCCTACGGCCATCTGGAACACATGTTGCATCTCAGGGAACGCATCGAGCCTCACCTCGACCCCGGCTGCGGCCGCTCTGGTGGCGAGTCGGGTCGCGTCGTCGAGCAGCGTTTCGTCGCCTCCCACCTGCACATACAGGGGGCACAGTCCGGTGAAGTCGGCATAGAGCGGCGATGCGAGCGGCTGTCGGGGATCCTGACCGGCGAGGAACATGTCGGCCATCTGTTTCAGCCCGTCGACCCCGACGAGCAGGTCGACCTCGGATTTCGTCTGCATCGATTCGCCGGTGCCTTCGAGGTCGATCCAAGGTGATAGTGGCACCGCTCCTGCCGGCTGCGGGATGCCGTCGTCACGGAGCTTCAGCAGCGTGGAAACGGTGAGCCCTCCCCCGGCGGAATCGCCCGAGATGGCGAGGTGCTCGGGCGAGAAATCGGCGAGCAGCGATCGGTACACGGCGCTGCTGTCGTCGACCGCAGCCGGATGGGGATGCTCCGGGGCGAGTCGGTAGTCGACGCTCAGCACCCGACAGCCAAGGGTGTTGGCCAGGTGCCCGGTGAGCTTTCGATAGCCCTCGAGCGAGCCGATCACGTAGCCGCCACCGTGGACGTATTGGAGAACCCGGTCGTCGGCGCCCCCGGTCGGAATCGCCCAGCGGCACGGCACCCCGGCCACCTCGACATCTTCCCAGGAGACGCCTTGGGGCTCGCCTGTCATCTCGCCGAACATCTCACTACGGGCGCGCATCTCCTCCAGGGTCGGCGGCTCGGCCCTACCGAGGATCTCCTCCTGGAGCTCGATGAGCATCGTCTTGATGAACTCGGCTTCTTGGCTTGCCATGTTCTCTTCCCCTCGTGTCTCGCGAGAGACAAATAGTGTCAGACGGCAGGGTCCGGGGCTATTGGATCAAGCCCCAACAAATCCTCGATGAACGCGGTGATTTCCAGAACACGCAGGTCGGCGAGCTGGTGTCCGACGATCTGGAGACCCACCGGCATGCCGTCGGCGGTGAATCCGGCGCAGGTGGTTCCGGCCGGACGACGGGTGACGTTGAACGGGAAGGTGTAGCTCACCCAGTTCTGGGTCTGCTCACCGTTGACCGCTCCCTCCTGCATCGACATCGGAGTGTGGCCGGCGACGGTGGGGCTGAGGATCGCGTCGTAGCCGTCCATGATCTCGGCCAGCTTGATCGACAATGCCTGGGCCTCCATCCGAGCGCTCTCCACCGCGTCGATCGTGACCATCCCCTCCGACATCTCGAGGATCGCAGCCAACCCCGGCGTGACATTGGCCCAGTCGTCGGTGCGGAGCAGTGAACGGTATGCGGTCAGCGAGGCACCGAAGAACAGCAACGCGAACGGCCCGATGGTGTCGGTCAGGACCGGCCCGGACTCGACCACCTCCACTCCAGCCTCGGCGACACGGTCGACGGCCGCCTGACAGATCGCACCGATCTCGTCGTCGGGTCCGAAACCGTCGATGGTCGGAGCCCACAGCACCCGCTTGGGCGGAGTGGGATCGTCGAGAGCGGCCCGCCATGAAACGGACGGCTTGTCGAGCGTGCGGAGATCTCCCGACGCCGAACCCACGATCACATCGAGGGCCAGCGCCACGTCGCGGATACGTCGGGCCATCGGACCTTGGGTCGACAGGTCGGCAGCACCCATCGGAGCCGGGCCGGACGGCACCCGACCCTGCGATGGCTTGATGCCGGACATGCCGGTGACGGCCGACGGGATCCGAATCGAACCTCCGCCATCGGATCCGGTACCCAGCGGGATCATCCCCGACGCGACCGCGGCCGATGTGCCGCCCGATGATCCACCCGGCGAGCGCTCGGTGTTCCACGGATTGAAGGTCGGCCCGAACAGCGGATTGTAGGTGTCGCCGATCCAACCCCATTCGGGCGTGTTGGTCTTGCCGATGATCACGCATCCGGCGGCCCGGAGCCGCTCGATCTCGGTCGAGTCGCCGGCGCAAGGGGCGATGTCCTTGAGATGCATGGCGCCGCGGGTCGTTTGGAAGCCAGCGGCATCCTCGAGGTCCTTCACCCCGATCGGAATCCCGGCGAGCGGCCCGACCTCGTCGCCGGCATCGAGACGTTCGTCGATCGCTCGGGCTTGGGTTCGTGCGGTGTCGGCGTCGACCGCCACGAACGCGTTGAGAATCGGATTGAGCCTCTCGATGCGTTCGAGGGCGGCCTCGGTGACCGCCACCGCTGTGAGTTCACGCGACCGGATTCGACCGGCCAGGTCCTCCACTGTGAGGGATCTGAAATCAGGAACGGACATGTTGGCCTTTCGGTCCGGTGTCTTGGATTGGGATGTCACTCGTCGTCACGCAGCGCCCGCTTGAGCTCGACCATGTTTCCATCGGGGTCACTCACGTAGAGGCCTATCCCCCACCCGGTGGCGCCCCAGATCAGATTGGGTCCGTCGAGCACCTCGAACCGACCGGAGGCGGCCAGCGCGTCGAGATCGACATCGTCGACACGAAGCGAGAAGTGGTCGACGTTGGTTCCGGTGGGTGGCGTCTGGAAGAGATCGATGATCGTCGTGTGATCGATCCGGACCGACGGGAACGGAGCCTCGCCGGCCCTCCACTCGGCCTCTCGTTCGGGGGCCAGACCGAGATTGTCGCGGTACCAAGCCAGCGACACCTCCGGATCGGCGACCTTCAACACGATGTGATCGAGACCCTGCACCTTCACCGCGGGAACGTCGGGATCGAACTGTGCGGGAGTGGAATTCGATGGATCGTCCGGCATCGGCGCCACCGTAGCCGGGGCGTTGCTTCGGGAGGAATTCGCCACGTGCCCAGCTCACAGCCGGCCTCGGGATTTCCGAGAATGATCCTCCAAACAGGTTGCAATACGAACACCTGTTCGTGTATCATTATTCCATGTTCAGATCCATCCGCGGTCAGCTCGGAGACATCCAGACCACAGGGATGTCTCGCCGCGAACTCGTCGATCTGATCGAAGGTCTCCGCCGGCTCAAGGGGGCCACTGCCTCTCTCGAAGCCCGAGCCACCACCGCCATCAATTCCCTGGCCGACAAGGGCCTCGATGGCGCCGGGGTTCTGCGCACCGCCGGCCGCATGTCGAGCCGAGCGGCCACCAAGTCATCGGCCACCGCCGACCAACTCACCGAGATGCCACAGGCCGCCGCCGCTCTCGAATCCGGCCAGATCACTCCATCACACGCCGACTCGATCGCCGCCGCCGCCGAATTGGTATCGGCAACAGAGGCCGACCAGGCCCTGTCGGCTCGAGCCACCGGCTGCCCGGCCGACCTTTTCGCCAAGGAATGCCGCCAGTGGGTGGCACGCCACCGCCGCGACTCAGCCGAGGAGCTCCATGCTCGGCGCCGAGCCGCCCGTAGCGTCAGCGACTGGATCGACAGCGACGGCATGTTCAACCTCAAGGCCCGCCTCGATCCCGAAGCAGGTGCCGTGTTCAAGGCCCGTCTCGATCACCGCACCGATCAGCTCTTCAACGACGACGGTGGCCGAGATGGCGGAGCCGCATCGCAGCGCACATCCACCCAGCGGCGAGCCGATGCCCTGGTCTCATTGGTCGGGGCTCGATCACCCGACGGGGCCGACGGCGAGTCCTCGCCGGCCACCGGGCCCGCCTCGGCCCGGCATCCCAAGCATCAGATCACTGTCGTGTCCGACATCGGCCGCCTTCGATCCGAGCAGCCGGAGGGAGCCGCCGAGATCATCGGCGTGTCCGAGCCGGTTCCCCAATCGATGCTCGAACGCATGGCATGCGACGCCTCGATCACAGGGGTCCTGTTCGACGGTCCGGGTCGGCCCATCTACGTCGGCCGCACTATTCGCACCGCAGCCCCGGCCCAATGGACCGCCCTGATAGCCCGCGACAAGGCGTGCGTTGGCTGCGGTGCTCACGTCAACCGTTGCGAGGCTCACCACATCAAGGCGTGGCAGGCCAACGGCACCACCGACATAACCAACCTTGTTCTGGTGTGCAGCCGATGCCACCACGACATTCACGACCGCGGCATGGAACTCCATCAGGTCGACGGCAAATGGCAGCTCCGCTTGCGATCTCCAGCCGGCGATTCGGGTCCGGGCGACACCCGACGAAGACCACATCGGACCCAAGAGCCCGCGCCTGCGAGTCTCGATCAGTCGATATTCGGTGAGCTCAGACGTTCCACCAGCCGTTCCAGCCCCGCCACCCTCGAACCCTTTACCAAGACCGCGGTGCCGGCTGCCGGTTCGCCGATCGCCGCTAGGGCCCCGGCGATGTCGGCAACCTGATGGCCGCCATATCCGGGGGCATCAACTGCCACTACCCGGATGCCGAGTTCGGCGGCAAGCAATGCAATACGGGAATGCTCGGCCTCGGCGCTGGAGCCGAGTTCGGCCATCACGCCGAGAACGGCGATCCGGTCGTCAGCCGGTAGTGCGGCCAGCGAACGCAGGGCGGCCTCGGTCGACATCGGGTTGGCGTTGTAGGAGTCGTTGAGGATCACCGCACCACCATCGAGTCTCAACAACTCCATGCGAAGCGGCGACAGCACCGGGGCGGCCAGTCCGGTTGCCACCTGATCGAGCGACAGTCCCAGATGCAGCCCGACGGTGGCAGCAGCGAGGGCGTTGCCCACCAGGTGAAGGCCCCGGGCGCCCAAGGTCACGTCGGCCGAGCCGTGGGGGGTCACCAGCCGGAAGCTCGGCACGAGTTCATCGTCGAGAACCACCTCATCGGCCCACACGTCGGCGCTCATGTCGGCGGCGGCTTGGGCGCCGGCCGCGGAGAAGGTCTGCAATTCGGCCTTGGTGCTGGCGGCCATGGCGGCAACCAGCGGCACATCGGCGTTGAGCACGGCCAAGCCATCGGCGGGCTGGGCCTCGACCAGTTCGGCCTTGGCGCGAGCCACCGACTCCACATCGCCGAACTCCGAGGTGTGGGCCACACCGACGGTGGTCACCACGCCGACGCTGGGGCGGGCGATGTCGCAGAGATGGGCCACGTCGCCGATGCCACGCGAACCCATCTCGACCACCACAGCCCGGGCATCATCGGGGGCGCCGAGCAGAGTGAGTGGCACCCCGAGTTCGTTGTTGAACGATCGGGTATTGGCGTGGGTCAGCATCGCCTCGCCCAGCACCGAAGCGAGGAAGTCCTTGGTGGTGGTCTTGCCCACCGACCCGGTGACTCCGATCACGGTCGCCGAGGCAAGTCGGTGCCGCGCCGCCCGACCCAGATCCACCAGAGCCGCCGCGGTGTCGGCCACCTCGATCGCCGTCACGTTGGAGCCGCCCGCTGCTCCGTCCTCGCCCATCTCACCAGCCACGCCAGCCACGCCCGCCTCGCTCGCGGGCTGGGCGGTCAGATAGGCCACAGCGCCGGCCTCGATTGCGGCACCAATGAACTCGTGGCCATCGCGTTCGGCCACGATCGGCACGAAGAGGCAACGTGCGTCCGGAGAGATCTCCCGGCTGTCCTGGGTCACCATGTCGATGCCGACATCGGGGCCGCGAAGAACACCGCCAACCGATTCGGCCACGGCCGCTGCAGTCCAGTGCATACGGGCAGTGTTGCACCACCCGAACGGTTTGCGGCGCACCAGAGGTCCAACAGCGGAGCCCGGCGGGACTAGCGTCGTGGCGATGCCCGAAACTCCCCTGCCCACCGATACGTCTTCCGGAGAAGGGGCCGCCGCTCCAACCGGCAAGGTCCGCCTCGTCGTGCTCTTCGGCGGGCAGTCGGCCGAACACGATGTGTCGTGCGTTTCGGCCCGCCACGTGATCGCCGCCGCCGACCCCCAGAAGTATGTGATCGAGCCCGTCGGCATCGACCGCAACGGAATCTGGCACCGCGGCGAGCGACCTCTCCCTGCCGGTGCAGAGTCGATAGGGGCCGACGAGCAGGGCATCGACGAACTCCCGGAGCATCTCGCGGTGGGAGGCGAGGCGATCGATGCTCTGCCGCTGATCGCGGCGGAAGCCATCGCCGATGGCTCGCCGATCCCGACGGTGGTGTTTCCGGTGCTGCACGGGCCGATGGGCGAGGACGGCACCGTGCAAGGTCTGCTCGAGTTGGCCAACGTTGCCTACGTCGGAGCGGGAGTCCTGGCCTCCGCGCTGTGCATGGACAAGGTTGCGGCCAAGGCCCACCTGGCGGCAAGCGACATACCCCAGGGCGACTACACCTGGCTCACCGTCGACGGACCACGAGACGCCGACGATGCCGCAGTCTTCCCCGACGGCACTTCCGCCGGTATCGACGACGCGGCCCGCAAGGTGGCCGACCAGCTAGGGCTGCCGTTGTTCGTCAAGCCGGCCAACATGGGATCGTCGGTCGGGGTGTCGAGAGCCTCCACCGTCGAAGAGGCCGCGGCGGCCATCGCCTTCGCCGCCGACTACGACCGCATCGTCATCGTCGAAGAAGAGATACGTGGCCGCGAGATCGAGGTGGCGGTTCTGGGCAACGACACGCCGGTGGCGAGCGTTCCGGGCGAGATCGTGCCGGGAGCCGAGTTCTACGACTACGCCGACAAGTACGACGCCGGTGCCGAGCTGAGGGTGCCGGCACCGCTAGGTCCCGATGAGGTTGCCGAAGCTCAGGCAATGGCAGTGGCGGCCTTCAAAGCCCTGCGAGTGGAGGGCCTGGCCCGGGTCGACTTCTTCTACGAGGACGGTCTCACGGCAGCCGATGGTCGCCAGCACGGCGATCGAGGCTGGATCATCAACGAGCTCAACACGATGCCGGGATTCACCCCGATCTCGATGTATCCGAAGCTCTGGGCCGAGACCGGGCTCCCCTACCCCGAACTGATCGACCGGCTGGTCGAGTTGGCCCTCGGCCGACACCAACGCCAGCTCCGCCACCGCCGCACCGACCACTAGGCCCAACCCGAGACAACCCAAGTCGGCTCAGCCAGCTCGGCTCAACTCGCCCCAGACCGACCCAGTTCAAATCGGTTCGACGAGGGCGACTCTCAGGAACCGGACGAGTTCGCGGCGACGCATCACGGCTACCCGCAGGGTCGGCTCTAGGCCAATGGCCCGCTGCACTTCGAGTTCGCCGGCCACGCCAACCACGGTCGAGTAGAGGCTGAGCAGCAGCATCGACGGATCGCTTCGTCGGAAACGGCCCGCATCCATCTCGCGGGACAAGAAGTCGGCAGCTCGGGCAAACGTGGGGGCCACCCGATCGACGAGACGAGCCGCCGACAGCGAACCGGGCCGACTCACCTCACGAACCAGACCAAGGAGTTCGGGTCGGCGAACCGCCAGACGCAGCACTCGCCGGATGATCTCCTCGACCTGTGCCATACCGGTCAGCCCCGTCGAGGCGGCCATATCGAAGGCCTCGATCAGGCTCGCCGCGGCGTCGTCGATCACCGCCTCGAACAGTTCCTGTTTGGAGGGAAACCAGTAGAGGATGGTCTGTTTGCGAATACCGAGTTGCTCGGCCAGGGCATCGAGCGAGGTGGCCGAATAGCCATCGGTGCCGTACGCGGCGAGGGCAGCAGTCAGGATGCGGTCACGTGTCGTCGTGCGCTCCGGGGCGGCCGTGTCAGTCACCCGGCCCACGTTAGACCCGAATCCATCTCTCTACCACTTGGTAGACGGATCGTGGAGTGGTAGACAATGGGCGTGATCAGGGAGTCCCTCAGCGGCAAGCGAATAGCGATAACCGGCGCCACCGGGTTCCTCGGAACCGCTCTGGTCGAACGGTTGCTGCGCGCCGTGCCCGAATGTGAGCTGGTGCTGGTGGTCAGACCCGGTCGCCGCGGCGCCCAGCATCGAGTCGACCGCGACATTCTCAAGAACGATGCTTTCGATTCGTTGCGAGCAGCCTTCGCTGACGATCCCGTGGCGGCGGGCGGACTCGAAGGCGAGACCTTCGTCGAGATGTGCAGCCGACGGGTCACCGCTCTCAAGGGCGACGTGGCCACCGACGGCATGAACTTCGACGCCGAGAGTCTGGCCGTGCTCGCCACCTGCGACATCACCATCCACTCCGCGGCTGCGGTGAGCTTCGACTCCGCCCTCGACGACGCCGTCGAGGTCAACCTGCTCGGCCCCTACCGAGTGGCGAAGGCCCTTCGCGACGCCGCTGAGATCCGCACCGAACCGACGTCGGCCGGCCTATCCCCCGGCACCCCCGCTCACCTCGTGGCCGTCTCCACCTGCTACGTGGCCGGAAGTCGCCGGGGCAAGGCCCCCGAACAGCTCGTCAACGAATCGCCGTTCTTCGTCGATGTCGACTGGCAAGCCGAGGTCGACAACGCCCGTCTGGCCCGCGTCGACGCCGAACAGGCCAGCCGCCAGCCCGACCAGCTCGAACAGCTACGCAAAGAGGCCTACAACGGTCTCGGCCCTGCCGGTGGTCCCGCCATCTCCGAACGCACCGAGCAGTTGCGTCGGCGGTGGGTCGGCAAGCAGATGACCAACGCCGGCCGGGCTCGCGCCTCGTCGCTTGGTTTCCCCGATGCCTACGCCTTCACCAAGGCCCTCGGCGAACGGGCCCTGGTCGAGACCAGAGGCGACGTGCCGGTGAGCATCGTTCGCCCGTCGATCATCGAGTCGGCTCTCGCCGAGCCGGCGCCGGGTTGGATTCGTGGCTTCCGGATGGCCGAACCGGTCATCGCCGCCTACGCCCGAGGCCTCCTCAAGGAATTCCCGGGGGTACCCGAGGGCGTCATCGATGTGATCCCCTGCGATCTCGTGGTCGCCACCATTCTCGCCGTGGCCGCCCGGGGGCCCAAGACCGACGACAACGGCGAACACCACCCCGATGTCACCCAGATCGCCAGCGGATCGGGCAACCCCCTCGAATACGGACAGCTCGTCGATCTGGTCAGGAGCTGGTTCACCGAACACCCCGTCTACGACGAGAAGAACCAGCCGATCTCCGTGCCCGAATGGTCGTTCCCCGGCCGCGGCCGCGTGTCGCGTCAGCTGGGCCGGGCCCAGAAGGGGCTCGACATCGCTGAGAAGGTGCTCGATGCCCTCCCGTTGCGGGGCCGCCAAGCCGAGTTCGGTGCCGAACTCGAAGAACGCAAGGATCAGCTCGAACGGGCCAGCGGCTATGTCGAGCTCTACGGCGCCTACACGGAGTGCGAGGCGATCTACGAACTCGACAACATGTACGAGCTGTGGAACTCCCTCGACCACAACGACCAGGCCAACTTCGCCATGGACCCCAAGCTGGTCCACTGGCCGAGCTACGTCCATGGGATCCACCTCCCGTCGATGGTCAAGCAAGCCCGACTCAAGATGTCTCCGGGCAACCGTCAGACCAGCTCACGAAGCGACCGTCTTCGCAAGCAGATTCTCTCCGACGATCGCCAGCTCGCGGTGTTCGACCTCGAGAACACGCTCATCGCCAGCAATGTCGTGGCGAGCTACACCTGGCTGGCCACCCGACACCTCGATGCACCCGACCGGGCCCGGTTCGTCGCCAAGACGCTGCGAGAGATCCCCACCCTTCTCGCTCTCGACCGCGCCGACCGCAGCGACTTCCTCCGCTACTTCTATCGCCGCTTCGAGGACGCCCCAGTCGACCGTCTCGCCGAAGATGCCTCAGAGATGCTCTCCGATCTTCTCGTCACCAAATCGTTCCCGGCCGGTATCCGCCGAGTGCGCGAACACCGTCGGCTGGGCCACCGCACCCTGCTGATCACCGGCGCACTCGAGCTGGTCACCGAGCCACTCCGGCCGCTCTTCGACGACATCGTCGCCTCCGAGATGTCGGTGTCCAACGGCACCTACGACGGCCGACTCACCGGCGTTCCTCCCACCGGCGAAGCCAGATATCAGACCCTCGTCGACTACGCCTCGGCCCACGACATCGACCTCCAGGAAGCCGTCGCCTACGCCGACTCGAGCTCCGACCTCCCGATGCTCGAAGCAGTCGGGTTCCCGGTCGCTGTCAACCCCGAAACGAAACTGGCCTCGATCGCCCGCAAACGCGCCTGGCTGATCGAGCACTGGGACAAGTCGAAGGGCGCGCCTTCTCGGACGCTGCCGATCGGCCCTCTCTCGCACAGAATCAACTCACCCGGCAACAACACGCGCGGCACCAGCAAGAGCCGCAAGTTTCTCACCAGGAGCAAGCAGTAGCCATGGCATCCGACCCTCGCCGCAAGGCCCCCCGACCCGGGTTCGTTCTCGACGTCGACCGATCGACCCCACCGATCCTCTTTCATCACGGCGACAACTTCCGCCTCGAGAAGCTCCCGCCGGGGCGGAGTCGTGTGATCTATCCGGCCGAGCCACTTCCCGGCCTGCCCGACCCCGAAGAGTCGATTCGTCAGGCGTTGCTCAATCCCATCGACGACGATCCGTTGCCGACTCTGATGACGCCGGGCATGAAGCTCACGATCGCGTTCGACGATCTCTCGCTGCCGTTACCCCAGATGCGCAAGCCCGACATCCGCCAGCGGGTCATCGAGCAGGTCCTCGACATGGCCGCCGCCGCCGGCGTCGACGACGTGCACCTGA
>JAJCXW010000254.1 GCA_029263235.1 Acidimicrobiales bacterium | reverse complement strand
GGACATACTCCTTGCGACCGACGCCGATTCAATCCTCGACCAGGTCGAGGCTGCTGTAGGCGGCACCCACCTGATCCACCGCATCAGAGCCGGAGCCGATGTCGTGGAGGCAACCGGGCTGGTCGATCCTGACCTGGTCATTCTCGATCTGCAGATCGGAAATATGGGCGGAGGCGCCGCCTGTCTGGCTCTGCGCCAGGAAGAGGGGGCAGGCCGACTCGAGGAGCGTCCGATTCTGATGCTGCTCGACCGCGAGGCCGACATCTTCCTCGCCAATCACTCCGGCGCTGACGATTGGGCGGTCAAGCCACTCGACGCCTTCAGCCTGCTCGCCAAGATCGACTCGGCGCTGACCCAAGAGGGCCTGCTCGACGCATCCGCGGAGGTCTGATCCGGTCCGTCCCGCTGTGGGATCGCGGCCGCGCTCGCTGTAACCTTCCGACTCTGCACACGGGCAGTGGCGCAGGTTGGTAGCGCGCCTCGTTCGGGACGAGGAGGTCGTGGGTTCAAATCCCGCCTGCCCGACAAATTGCTTCCGCCGAGATGGCGACCGTTCCCCCGGCTGGAAGCTGCGATCGAAGCGCCGTTGGTGTGCGTATTCGGCGGCTGATCATGGCAACATGGCGCGGCGACGGCACTGGCCCCGTCGGCATTCACATGTATTCAGCAACCGCCAGCAAGAGAGGTGTTCACCCCTATGACAGATCACTTGTTCCAAAAGGACTTCATATCGACCCAGGACTGGTCGGTCGAGGACCTCAGAACCGCCATCGACTTGGCAGTTCGACTGAAGGCGGAGCGGCGATCTGGACAGGTTCATGATCACATATTGAGGGCCAAGACCCTCTACATGTTGTTCTTCGAAGAGAGCACCCGAACTCGTAACTCCTTCGAGACCGGCATGACTCAACTGGGCGGACACTCGGTGTATCTCACACCAGCCGCAACCCAGATCGGTCACGGTGAGAATGCCCAGGACACCGGTCGGGTCCTGAGCAGCTACGGCGAAGGCATCGCCATTCGCGACTGTCGAACCGACATCGGCCAGCGCTACCTCTACGCGATGGCCGGACACGCCGACGCCCCGATATTCAGCATGCAGGACGACGTCGACCATCCCTGCCAGGCCATGGCCGACCTCATGACTCTGGTCGAACGATTCGGCTCCGACCTCAGCGGCCGCAAGTTCGTGGTCTCCTGGACCCATGCCCCCAAATACGTGCGCCCGCTCAGCGTGCCCCAGTCGCTGGTGACCTTGATGCCACGATTCGGAATGGATGTCACCCTCGCCTACCCGGAGGGCTACCACCTGATGCCCGACGTCATGGAGGCCGCCAGGGCCAATGCCGAAGAAGCCGGAGGCACCTTCACCGAAACCCACGATGTCGACGAGGCATTCGAAGGGGCCGACTTCCTCTACCCCAAGTCGTGGGGGCCGATCATGGTGACCGAAGAGCAGGACGAAGTCGAAGCCATGGCCGCCGAGCACACCGATTGGCGTGCCACCACCGAACGCATGGCCTCGGCCCACGACGACGCCGTCTACATGCACTGCATGCCGGTCGACCGCGGTTACGAAGCCGACGAACAGGTGATCGACGGGTCGCAATCCGTGATCTACCAGCAGGCCGAAAACCGTCTGCACATCCAGAAGGCCCTGATGGCACTCACGATGGGCGGTGATCTCTGAGATGGGCGAACACACCAATCTGGAAATACCGGATCAGCTCTCGCGCGCCGCGACCCTCGCGAAGGACGCTGCTCCAGCGCTCGCCGACGCTCAGATCGAGTACCTCTCAGACATCATTCGCCTGAAGACCTACACCGGTGAGGAGGGTCCCGCAGTGGAGCGGACCCTCGAGGAAATGCGATCCGGTGGCTTCGACGACGTACGTACCGCCAGCGCTGGTGATGCTCTCGGCACCGTCGGCTCCGGCGCATACCACCTGCTCTACGACGCTCACCTCGACCACAACGAGATAGCCGACGAGTCGGAATGGCCGTACCCGCCCCTCGAGCCCACCGTTGCCAACGGCAAGTTGTTCGGTCTAGGCGCCTCCGACTGCAAGGCCGGAGTGGCATCGATCGTCTACGGCGCACGACTGGCCGCCCAACTCGACCTCACCGCTGGCTGCACGATCACCGTGCAGGGAGCCACCCTCGAAGAGGACGCGGAGGGATTCTCCATGCGTCACCTGATGGAGTCCGACGACTTCCCCCGGCCTGATGCGGTCCTGTTGGCCGAAGCCACCGACCTGACACTGAGACGGGGCCACCGAGGACGCTGCGAGGTACGCGTGAAGGTGCGAGGGAAGTCGTCCCATGCCTCCACCCCCGAATTGGGGGAGAACGCCATCTTGAAGATGCGGCCGATCCTCGACGCCATCGATGCCATGACCCCCGGCCTGCCCACCAACGAGTCGCTCGGATCGGGTACCCAGGTCGTCACCATGATCGAAGGACCCCGCACCCCCAACAGCGTGCCGTCGTGGTGCGAAGCCACCATCGACCGACGCCTCACTCCCGGCGAGACCCCCGAGAGCGTCACCGCCGAGATCAATTCAGTGGTCGGACCACTCGGTGGCGTCGCCGAGGTGCCAAATCAGAAAGTCACGAGCTGGACCGGACTCGATCTGAGCGGCCCGGCGTTCTTCCCGGGCTGGCTACTCGATGCCGACGACCCGCTGATCGAAGCCGGCCGACTCACCTGCGCTGCCCTCTGGGGACACGCTCCGCCGGTCGACATCTGGAAGTTCAGCACCAACGGCACCTACTCGGCCGGCGAGGCCAACATCCCCACGCTGGGATTCGGCCCCATGGAAGAGCAATACGTCCACACCGCGCTCGATCAGGTCGATCTCACGAAGCTGCTGAAGGCCGCCATGTTCTATGCGGTGCTGCCCACCGCTTACACCCTCGTCAGGTCGGGCTGAGGGGCCGTTTCGTCAAGCCGTCGCAACAACGACGTGGGACCTCATGGGCACCGACAAAGCCTCACCCTCGATGAATTCATCGAGAGAGGCCAGCATCGACCCGACCATTTCCGCCCGGTCGCCCGCGTCCATGTTCGCGACGAGATCGGCAATGGGTAGTCCCGACAGGTTCCCTCGGATCGCTTCCGGCGCCGACACCGCCGTTCGCATCAACTCCACCGACTCCACCCGCACCGACGTGAAGCCGGCCTCCACGAAGAGCTCGTGCAGTGCGTCGCGATCACCGAAGCCAGACGGCGCCGTCATGGTCTGTCCGGCCTCGGTCGACAGATGTGTGGTCAGTCCCTCGGCCATCGCCGCGACGTACGGATTCACATCGACAGAGCACCACACGCTCACAACGGCCGAGCCCCCTGGTCGGAGTACTCGCCTCATCTCCGACACCGCCGCGGCCTTGTCGGGAACGAACTGCAGCCCCTGCTGACACAGCACCGTATCGAAGGCGCTCGATTCGAACGGAAGAGCTTCCGCATCGGCGACACGCCACTGCACTGGGGCACCCTCGATCGAGTGGGTCCGACCCTCGGTGATCATGTCCTCGTTGAGATCCGACGCAACCAGTTCCCCGGACTCACCGATCACCGGCGCGGCCGCTCGGACCACGATCCCTGTCCCACATGCCAGGTCCAGCACCCGCGAACCAGAACGCAACTCGGCTCGCTTCACCAGATCGTCGGCCCACGGCGCGAACCACGATGCGATGTGCATCTCATATTGTCGAGCCGCGTCACCCGACACCTGCCACTTCTCTTGAGCACTCATCGCTGGATACTGACACAGGCAGCATCGCCGCTGCTCTCAGATCAGGGCCAGAGCGGCTCGGGAACCTCGAAACCGACCGGCTGGCCCCAGCTGTTGCGGTAGGACACCTCATGAACCGGTCGACGCTCGGCGACCCCCCAACGGCCGGTCGGGAACCCCATCGGAATACAGCAAGCCATGCGCCAACCCTTGCCGTCGGGTACTCCCAACAGAGCGTGGACTTCATCAGCCTTCATCGACAAGATGCTGGTCAGAGAGGACCCCACTCCGTCGGCCCGGGCCTGCAACATCGCGTTCCAGACCGCCGGGAAGATCGAACTACCGCTCGAGTCGGCTCGGTCGAACGCGAAGAGCATCAGCGGATAGGTCGCGAAGTTGTCCTGGGCCCAGTCGACCGACTTCTTCATGCGCAGCATCTGCTTCGAACGTTCGGATTCCGGATCGGCGGCAACCGCGTCGAGACGGTCCTTGTAGAAAGTCGACCAGAGCATGTCGATACACTCGCGGTAGAGTTCGCCCATCGTTGCCTTGATTTCGGGGTCATCGACGAGCAGGAACCTCCACGCCTGACCGTTTCCCCCGGTCGGGGCCCGAATCGCGGCATCGAGGATGCGGGCCTGGACGTCTTCGGGGATCGGATCGGGCCGCACTCGTCGCATCGCCCTCGTCGTGTACAGCGCGTCTCTGACGTCCATGATTCCCCCTCGATGTTCTGCAAAGCGTAGGGTCGCGAAGTGCACCGTCGACTCTCCGTCCTGATCATTCTTGCGATCATCGCCGCATCGTGTGGCTCCGGGGGTTCCTCGAGCACTGAGATCGACACGACGACGGCAGCGCCAGCCACCACAGCGCCAATCACCACGGCCCCGCCCACGACCACGGCCGCACCCACCACCACTGCACTGCCCACGACCACCACGACCGCTCCTCCCACCCCCGATGAGCTCGCTGGCGACGGGCCCTACGAGGTCGGGGTCACCACCAGGACACTGCCGACCGGCAACCTCGTCGAGATCTACTACCCGTCGACCGACGTCGCGGCGGGACGATCCGAGGAGTACCGGGTCCGTGACTTCCTACCAGCGTTGATAGCCAAGCTGATTCCAGCGGATGCGCTCGACACCTTCGCCGTCGAAGCGGCCCGTGATGCGCCGGCATCGCCCGGTGAGCCCTTCCCCGTCGTGTTGTTCAGCCACGGGTTCTCCGGTTTCCGACTCCAATCGACGGCTCTGCTGAGGCACCTCGCGTCTTGGGGAATGGTCGTCGCATCGCCCGACCATCCGAGCCGCGACCTCAACCACACGCTCGGCGAAGCTTCCGAGGACGCACCCGACGCCGCCGACGATCTACGGGCCTCCCTGGCAGTTCTCGGTGATTCGCTGGGAGATCCGGTCCTCGACAACCTCGCCGACACATCGTTGGTTGCGCTCGGGGGTCACTCCGCCGGAGGATTCACCATCGTTTCGATGGCGAGCGACGACGGCATCGCCGGCTACGTCAGCTATGCGTCCGGGGCCGGCGAAGATCTGCTCCAAATGCCGGATGCACCGTCGCTGTTCATAGCCGCCTCCGGCGACACCGTCGTTCTGCCCGACGTCACAGCTTCGGCGTTCGAGCGGGCCCCCTCCTCGAGCTGGATGTGGACCCTCGATCAGACCGGGCATCTGGCGTTCAGTGATCTGTGTGCCGTGGGCGATGGCGACAGCACCCTCATCGATCTCGCTGAGGCGGCAGGAATAGGCGACTTCATTCCGGATGACTTCCGTCGGCTGGGAACCGACGGCTGCGAGCCACCCAACCGACCGGTTGAAGAGGTCTGGCCGGCAATCTTCCAGGCCAGCACCAGCTTCTACCGTTGGGTCTTCGGCATCGACGCCGAACCCCTGGGACTCGATTCAACCAGCGTCGAATCAGTAACAATCGCCACCCACTAACCCCTGATCCCCCGCTCAACCCCTACTTGACCGAAATCAGGGGGCGGAGGCCACAAGGATTGTGGCCTCCGCCCCCTGATTTCGGTCAGGTGGGCTGGTCTGAGGGGGATATAGAGTCGGGCGGCATGGAGCTGGCTGAACTGCAGGAACTGATGGACCGTCTCTACGGTGAGGCCGACCGGGAGCGCGGGGTTCCGGCGACTGTTGCCTGGTTGTGCGAAGAACTCGGCGAGTTGGCGCAGGCCGTCCGAAAGGGATCCCACGACGAACAGGTCCACGAGATCGGCGATGTCCTCGCGTGGCGGGCCTCTCTCGCCAACCAGATGGACATATCGCTCGACGACGCCGTGGCCCGCTACGTGAGCAACCCGCCCTGAACGGTCAGGCCTGCTGCTGGTCTACCAGAGCCTCGGCAATCTGAATCGTGTTGAGGGCCGCGCCCTTGCGGAGATTGTCGCTGGAGATGAACAACGACAAACCATTCTCGGTTGTCGGGTCGCGGCGGACACGTCCGACGAACGACGGATCGGCGCCAGCAGCAACCAGCGGAGTCGGCACATCCGACAGGGCCACACCAGGAGCCTTGGCAAGGATCTCACGGGCTCGCTCAGAGCTGATCGGGCGGGCGAAACTGGCATTGATCGACAGCGAATGGCCGGTGAACACCGGAACTCGCACGCAGGTTCCTGCCACCAGCAACTCGGGAAGACCAAGAATCTTGCGGCTCTCGTTGCGGAGCTTCTGCTCTTCGTCGGTCTCCTCGGAACCGTCGTCGACAAGATTGCCGGCAAACGGGATCACGTTGAACGCGATGGGTTCGGGAAAGTTGGGGCCGGCATCGAGGCCGGCTGACCCTCCGTCGAAGGTGAGAGCCGGGCCATCAGCGCCAACCTTCTGGGCCTGCACATCGAGCTCTTTCACACCCGAAAGACCGGCGCCGGACACTGCCTGGTAGGTCGACACGACCAGCGACTGGAGTCCGGCCTCGTCGCTGAGCGGCTTGAGGACCGGCATCGCGGCCATCGTGGTGCAGTTGGGATTGGCGACGATTCCCTTGGGGATCGACCTCAGGGCGTCGGCGTTCACCTCGGGCACGACGAGCGGAACGTCGGGGTCCATACGCCACGCCGAGGAGTTGTCGATAACGATCACTCCCGCGGCGGCCACCTTCGGGGCCAGATCCCGACTGGTCTGACCACCGGCGGAGAATATGGCAATGTCGAGACCCGTGAAGTCGGCAGTCGCCGCATCCTCCACGACAATCTCCCGAGTCTGCCCATCCGAGCCGGTCCATTCGAGAGTGGTGCCCGCCGATCGGGCCGAAGCGAAAAATCGCAGATCGTCGATCGGAAAGTTTCTTTGCGAAAGCAGCGAACGGACCACGCCGCCCACCTGCCCGGTTGCTCCAACTACGCCTACATGCATGTCCGTGAGGGTACCGGTGCCGTCCCGTGTACTCCTAGTGGTTTTCGGACTGGCGCTCTTCCCACCACGAATCGAGCCTCTTGTAGACCTCTTCGTCAGACAGTTGCTCCTCGCTGCGCTTCAGTTCGAGAAGCCAGCGCATGGCGTCCCCCACATCGGGGCCGGGATCGAGTCCCAAGTGCGACATCACGGCGTCTCCGTCGATCTGAGGACGCTCGGCCGCCCGTCTCTGATCCTCAGCCAATTTGGCGATTCGACTCTCGAGTTCGTCGATCGACTCGTTGAGGGCCTCTTCTTTGGCCCGATGGCGCGTGGTGCAGTCGGAGCGAACAAGAGCGTTGAGGCGGGGCAGCAAGGGTCCGGCTTCGCGTGCGTAGCGACGTACGGCCGAGTCGGACCAACCGTCGCCGTATCCCTTGAATCTCCCGGAGAGCCGCACCAACTCCGTCACCTCATCGACGATCTCAGGTGGAAAGTCCATGGCCGTCAGGCGCTTGCGGGCCATACGTGCACCAACGGCTTCGTGATGACGGAAGGTGACACCACCGTGTTCGAAGCTTCTGGTTCGTGGCTTGGCGATGTCGTGGAACAGCGCCGCCATTCTCACGTAGAGATCCGGAGGGGTCTTGCCGACCACGACGATGGTGTGCTCGAGAACATCTTTGTGACGATGGACCGGATCCTGCTCCATACGCAGCGCCTCGAACTCCGGCACCAACTGGTCCATCAATCCGGTGTCGACCGCGTTCCAGAGAGCCGAGACGACATCGTCGGACATCAGGATCGCGGCCAGCTCATCGGCTGGTTTGTCGGTCGAGTGGGTGGTGTTCATGGGCGGCAGCAGTCTACGGTCGACATTCCCGACCTGAGATGAGGATCGCGCAATGCCCGGCCAACTCTTTCGACTCGACGACAAGATCGCAATCATCACCGGCGCGGGCCGGGGCATTGGAGCGGCATGCGCGGAGACTCTCGCCGAAGCCGGAGCCGACGTCGTGATAGGGGCCCGAAGCGGCGACCAACTGGCCGAGGTGGCCGAACGGGTCGGGCGGCTCGGCAGACGGGCCGTGCCGGTAGTCGGCGATCTCTCCGAACGCGATGGTCTGGCTGCCCTCGTCGATGCCGCCAAGGCCGAGTTCGGTGGCGTCGACATCGTTGTCAACAATGTCGGTGGGGCCATGCCACAGGCGTTCCTCGAAACCTCGGAACGCTCGTTTGAGCGAGCCCTTCACTTCAACGTCACCACGGCGTTCAACCTGACCCAGCTCGCCGTGCCGTCGATGTCGGAACGCGGAGGTGGAAGCGTCGTCAACATTGCGTCCACGGCCGGACAGTTCGCATCCCGTGGATTCGCGGCCTACGGCACCGCCAAGGCTTCCCTGATCCACCTGACCCGCGAGTTGGCTCAGGATCTAGCTCCGAAGATCCGGGTCAACGCCGTTTGTCCGGGAGCGGTCGCCACCTCCGCCCTCGACATCGTGCTCCAGAACGAAGAGCTCGAACGGGCGATGATTGCCGACACCCCGCTCCGTAGACTCGGCCGACCCGAGGAGATCGCCGCCGCGGTTCTCTACTTCGTCAGCCCGGCCGGTGGATACACCACAGGTCAGGCCTTGGCGGTCTCCGGAGGCATTCAGGGCTCCAACCTGGAGCTCGGAATCCCCGACGTCTAGCCGAGAATCGCCGGAGCATCGTAGTGACCTCGCTCAAATCCCTCATCCACACCGAACTCGACGAACCCGTTCCATCGAAGGTTCTCGTGATCGTGGCCCACCCCGATGACATCGACTTCGGAGCGGCCGGATCAGTGGCGACATTCACCGACCACGGGATCGAGGTCGTCTACGCGCTCGTGACCGATGGCGATGCCGGAGAGCCCGCCGACCTCACGCCACTCGAACTGAAGAACATTCGCCAAGCCGAGCAAGAAGCGGCCGGCACGGCCGTCGGGGTGAGCGAGATCCACTGGCTGGGGTTTCGCGACGGCGCCGTGGTAGCCGACCTTGATCTCCGTCGGGGTATCACACGAGTCATTCGTCAGGTGAAGCCAGATCTGGTGATCACCCAGTCGCCGGTTCGCGATCTCGATCGGATCTACGCCTCGCATCCCGATCACCTGGCCACCGGTGAGGCGGTCACATGCGCTGTGTATCCCGATGCCCGCAACGCCCACTCGTTCCCCGAGCTGCTGCATGAAGGTCTCGAACCCCATTCGGTACCCCGGCTGTGGTTGATGGCCAGCGCAGAGACCAATCTCTGTGTCGACATCACCGACACCCTCGACCGCA
>JAJCXW010000253.1 GCA_029263235.1 Acidimicrobiales bacterium | reverse complement strand
CGGACCGCACTCAAAGTGCGGTCCGAGTCAACCAAACGAGCTCCGGGGGTGGGGCTCGAACCCACGACACGCGGATTAACAGTCCACTGCTCTGCCAACTGAGCTACCCCGGAAGGTCAGACGCAGATGCTAGCGCCCATCGGGTCGGCCGACACCACGAAAACGACCGCTGCTACGACGGATCGAGATAGTCACGCAGTCGGTCGCTGCGGTGAGGATGACGCAACTTCGCGAGCGTCTTCGCCTCGATCTGACGAATGCGTTCGCGGGTCACCCCGAACTGCTTTCCGACCTCTTCGAGGGTGCGAGGCCTACCGTCGTCGAGGCCGAACCTCAGTCGAACGACTTCCTGTTCACGTTCGCTCAGCTCGTGGATCACCTCGGCGACGGCCTTCGCCAGAAGCTCACGCGTGGCGGCATCGGCTGGTGCGGTCGCGTTGCGATCCTCGATGAAGTCGGAAAGGTTCGAATCGTCTTCTTCGCCGACCGGCGAATCGAGGGATAGCAGGTCCTGGGAGATTCGAAGAATGTCGCGGATCTTCTCGGGCTGTTCGTCGAGTTCGGCGGCCAGCTCTGCCACAGTGGGTTCCCGCTTGAGTTGTTGATGCATTTGCCTCTGGATCCGCTTGACCCGGTTCATCGCCTCCACCATGTGAACCGGAATCCTGATGGTGCGAGCCTGATCGGCGATGGCTCGCGTGATCGCCTGGCGAATCCACCAGGTTGCATAGGTGGAGAACTTGAAGCCCTTGGTGTGGTCGAACTTCTCGACCGCCCTCATCAGGCCGAGATTCCCTTCCTGAACGAGATCGAGCAGCATCATGCCGCGACCCACGTAACGCTTCGCTATCGATACCACGAGCCGCAGGTTGGCGCTCGTGAGTTCGTCGCTGGCTCGATCGCCGTCGCGAACGAGCCTCTGGAATCGAGCCCGTTCGGCTGGCTCGAGCGGCGGCAGCGACGGCTCGACCTGGTCCCCTGTCTCCTCATCCACGTGAGGCTCAACCGCCGCCAGCTTCGCTGTCGCATCGACCCCACGTTGGATTCGCGCCGCGATTCGCACTTCTTGGCGACTGTCGAGCAGCGGGACCTGTGAGATCTCACGCAGATACATCCGCACCGGATCATCGCTCGAACCCGAGTCGCTCAACTGCCTCGACTGCGGTCGGCGTGTGGGACGCGCCTCGTCGTCCTCGACATCGTCGCCGATCGACGCCGCTATCTCCGCGGCACGGATTTCCCGGGGGCTGGCTGGTGCAGGCTCGTCCTCATCGGGCGTCGCATTGACGGACACCGCTATATCGGGAGGAACCGGCGAATCGTCGGACTCGTCGAGCTCGACGCCCGCATCGGCACAGGCCTTCTTTATCGCCGCGATCACGTCCGGTTCGAGTTCGACATCTTTGAGGGTGTGGACGACACGGTCGAGCGAGACGTGGCCGTCGGCCGTGCATTTGCCGAGGAGTTCGGAGAGTTTCTTGGCGTCCGGCGCCGACAGCGGCAGCACCGCCTTCGTGCCGCTCATTCTCTCCTCCCCTCGAGATGGTCGATCAGCCACGGTAGCAACTGGTCGAGCGCTGGCCCGCGAGCGTCTCTCTCCGCGAGATTCTCAGAGTGGGTCTTGACCCAGACGATTGCCGCCGCAAACCCCTGACGATCCTCGGTGGACTGGGCGTTTCGTGCATCTCGCTGGAGATCACGCAACACCCGATCGGCGGCGAGGCGTGCCACCCCGGACAGAATGTCGTCAGTGTCGCTGTCGGTGTCGGGGGGGTCGACAGCCAGACGCCTGAGAAGGCCGGCAGCCCGAGATCCAACCCGATCGGCCGCGGCCATCACGCCACCGACCGACAAAGCTTCGAACGCTTCACGTCGGATGTCGTCAGCAAACAGAGCTGACGACAGGCGTCCCTCGACCTCGTCGGGGCTGTGAATCGCCAGACGAATCGCTTCGTCTTCCGCGGTGATCCGGCTCGGAGCAGGCTCGCCGACATTGTCGGGGCCGCCGGGAGCATTGGAGACTTCCCGGTCCTGAGACGGTTGAGGGGCTGGACGCGGGCTCATGGATTGGGTCGGGCCAGCGGCCGCGACATCTCTCAACTGCCGGATGTCGATTCGGCAACGATCGGCGATCTCCATCAGATACTGATCGCGCACCAAAGGATCGGGGTGCTCGGCCACTACCGCCACCGCGGCTTGGGCACCTTGGGCCCGGCCTTCGGCGCTGGTCAGATCGGTCGCCCCGAGGACCCGATCGACACGGAACTTCAAGAAACGGATTGCTTCGCTCACCGCACGGGCCAGCTCTGTCGGATCTTCGCGGGCCAAGTCGGCAGGATCGACTCCCGGCGGGAGGTCGGCGACCCGCACGTCGAGCTCGTACTGCTGCTCCCACGCATAGACCCGCTCGGCTGCAGCCAGTCCGGCGGCGTCGGCATCGAACGACAACACCAGCCGGTTGGCCGAGAAGCGCTTGAGCAGCTTCACGTGGTCCTCGGTCAAGGCGGTGCCACAGGTTGCGACCGCACGAGGAATCTCGGCCTCCGCGAAGCCGATGACGTCGGTGTAGCCCTCACAGATGATGACCTCGCCCTCACGGACGATTCCTTCACGGTGGGCATGCAGCCCGTAGAGAACCTTGCTCTTGTCGTAGACCACGGCCTCGGTGGTGGTGTTCTTGTACTTCGATCCTTCGTGACCAGGCAGGATTCGCCCTCCGAACCCGACCGGATCGCCCCGCTCGTCGACGATCGGAAACATGACTCGACCACGGAATGCGTCCTGCTGACGGTTGGCCTTGTTGACGAATCCGAGTCCGCTGTCGCGCAGGTCATCGGCCGACAGGCGCAGGTGACGGGCCAGTTGGTCCCAGTCGTCGGGGGCCCAACCAATCTTGTACTGGCGCACCACATCTCCGCCATAGCCCCGTGATCGCAGATAGCTCCGGGCCTCGCCGGCATCGGCGGCGGTGAGGAGCCGCTGATGATAGAACTCGACCGCCTTCCCGACCGCATCGATCAGGCTCCGTTTGCGGGCCCGCACCGCCCCCTCGTCGCCGGTGGTGTAGCGAAGCGTGACGCCAAAACGGTTGGCCAACGACTCGACCGCTCCAACGAAGTCGAGATTCTCCATCTCTTCCACAAACGTGATGGCGTCTCCGCTGCGATGGCAACCAAAGCAATAGTAGACCCCCTTCTCGGGGCTCACCGACAGCGACGGGGTGCGTTCGCCGTGCATGGGACAACGGGCCATCCAGCTCCGACCCGAACGCTTGATCTCGGTGTGTTCGCCGATGAGCGCGACAAGGTCGGCCGAATCTCTGACCTTCGCTATGTCGTCGGTGTGTATGCCCATCCGGGGCGAAACTAGCCGAGACGCTCGCCGAGGTATTCCTCGAGCCGGTCGATCGACACACGGTCCTGGTCCATCGTGTCGCGATCACGGACCGTGACAGCCCGATCGTCGAGCGTGTCGAAGTCGACGGTGACGCAGTATGGGGTACCAACCTCGTCCTGGCGGCGGTAACGCTTACCGATCGCCTGGGTCTCGTCGTAGTCGGCCATCCAACGGCCCTTGACGATGTCGAAGATCTCATGGGCGGTCGGGGTGAGCGTGTCCTTCTTCGACAACGGCAGCACCGCCACCTTGTAGGGAGCGAGACGCGGATCGAGTCGCAGGACGACGCGAGTGTCGTCGTTGACCTCATCCTCGTGGTAGGCGGCCATCAGAAACGCCATCGCCGTGCGAGTGGCTCCGGCGGCGGGCTCGATCACGTGCGGCACGTAGTGCTCGTTGGCGGCCTGATCGAAGTACTCGAGGCGCTCGCCTGAATGCTCGGCGTGTTGCTTCAGGTCGTAGTCGCCGCGATGGGCGATGCCTTCGAGTTCGTCCCAGCCCCACGGAAACAAGAACTCCACATCGGAGGTGCCGGTGGAGTAGTGACTCAACTCGTCTTCGGCGTGGGCTCGAAGCCGCAACTTATCGGCTGGCATGCCGAGGTCGCGATACCACTCCATTCGTTCCTTGCACCAGTACTCGTACCATTCCTTGCTCTCGGCCGGAGGCACGAAGAACTCCATCTCCATCTGTTCGAACTCGCGGGTTCGGAACACGAAGTTCCCGGGTGTGATCTCGTTGCGGAACGACTTTCCGATCTGGGCGATGCCGAACGGCGGGCGCTTGCGGCTGGTCTGCAACACGTTGGCGAAGTTGATGAACATTCCCTGAGCGGTCTCAGGACGCAGATAGACCTCGGCGGCCGACTCCACCATCGGTCCGGCGTGGGTGCGAAACATGAGGTTGAACTCGCGGGCCTCGGTGAAACAACCAGATGTGCCACAAGTGGGGCACACATCTGGATCGTCGAGCTTGTCGAGGCGGTGACGGGCGTGGCAGTTGGTGCAGTCGACCAGCGGGTCGGTGAAGTTGCTGAGATGGCCCGATGCTTCCCACACCGCTGGAGGCGAGAGCACTGATGCGTCGAGACCGACGATGTCGTGACGTAGTTGCACCATCGACCGCCACCAGGCGTCCTTCACGTTTCGAAGCAACAGGACACCGAGTGGTCCGTAGTCGTAGGTCGACCGAAACCCGCCGTAGATCTCCGCCGACTGAAACACGAACCCGCGGCGCTTGGAAAGGTTGACGATCTTGTCGAACAGCCCGGCTTGGGCTTCATTTTCGGCCATGGCGAGTGAGGATATCGGCCGCGGTCTCAGACACGATCTGAGCACGATTCCTCACGCGACGGCTCCGGTGCGCGACGATGGTTCTCGTGCAAACATCTCCGTACCAAACTCAGTCCGACCCCACCGCAGTGATGGGACGGCGCATAGGCGCCTGGGTGATCGATTCGGTCATCGCCACGATCGTTTTCGTCATCGTGTTCCTGACCATTCTGACCAAACTCGAGATGGGGACCAGCGACGCTGCCACACGGCTCTGCGACGTCGTCAACAACGGCCCGGGTAGCAACATCTGCGTCAACTTCGGAACGACCGTCTATGGAGGCGACGGGGGCGACATTGCGGCCATCTGGCTTTCGATGCTGGCCTTCTTCTTCATCTTCCATGTAGTGCTTCCCTCCATCACCGGCTACTCCCCCGGCAAGGGAATGGTCGGACTCCGTATCGTCAAGCAGGAGACCTTCCAGACCGCCGGATTCGGGGCCAACATCGTTCGCTGGCTGATGTGGATCGTCGATGCCGTGCCGTTCATTGTTCCGTTGGTTGGCCTCATCACCGGTCTGGCATCGAAGGGTCATCGTCGGGTGGGCGACATGGTCGCCTCCACACTCGTCGTCGACAAGGCGACGGTCGGCACCCCAATGCCGGTGGCGGGAGTCAACTCCGTGACCGCGGGCGGGTCGGGAGCCACTCCGCCTCCACCCACGAACTGGACTCCGCCTCCACCCACCACCCCGCCTCCCACTCCACCGACGACCCCTCCCACGGCTGCACCGCCTCCATCCGACACGGGGTTCGCTCCTCCCGGCGCCGACGCCGCCCCGCCGATGCCGTCACCAGACACCGGCCCTGCTGCGACCGATGAGCCTCCTGCTCCACCGGTTGCCGAGCCGCCCGCTCCACCCGCAGCACCGGTCGAGGAGATCCCCGTCGTCGACCAGCAGCCCGGTGTCGAGGCTCCACAGTGGGATACCGCCCGAAACACCTACATCCAGTGGGACCCCGAGCTCCGCGAGTGGATGGAGTGGAACGAGGGTCAGGGCCGCTGGATACCGATCAGCCGGTAGCTACGTTCGGTCGACCGGCGGCGCGGCCACGTGGAGTTGATCACCGACGGCTACCGATCGCAGCCTCCGTTCGAGATGCGATTCCATCAGAGCGGTAGCCATCGACTCGACTTCGCCGGCCGCCTCCGGTGACTCTCGCAACACATTGGCGAGGTCGCCCTCGAAGACTCTCCGCATCAGCAACAACGCTCCTTCGCTGATCGGTCGATCGCGTCGGCAACTACGACAGAGCACTCCCCCGTTGACGATGTCGATCGCCTCGAGTGGCTCAGTGGCCCCGCATTCGATGCACGCGTCGAGTTGGGGCCGCACCCCCTCGTGTGCGAGCAGCTTCAGAAAGAACGCCGACACCACGAGAGGCGAGTCGTTGCGGTCGAGCGTCGCCAAGGCCCTCCACAACATGGTGTGGAGCTCCGGATCCGGAGCGTGGTCCTGGGCCACCTGATCAACCGACTCGAGCATCGATTCGGCCCTGGCAAACCGCTCAGGATCGAGGCGAAGACTCGCGAATCTGTTGATCGTCTCGACCTGGGTGATCGTGTGGAGTTCGCCCTTGCCTTCGTAGAGCTGGATCGCGATGTGGCTCGTGGGTTCGAGTTTCGCTCCGAACTTCGATCGGGTGCGCCTCACCCCTTTGGCCACTCCACGAACCTTTCCGTGATCGAGAGTGTGCAGGCTCACTATCCGATCGGCCTCACCCAGCTTCCATGTGCGAAGCACGACGGCCTGATCACGGTAGAGGCTCATCTCAGGACCCTTGGCCCACTCCCCCGAAGCGCCGTTCGCGCACCTGGTACTCGTGGATCGCGTCGAACAGGTCAGATCGCCGAAACTCGGGCCACAGGACTTCGGTGAAGTAGAGCTCGCTGTAGGCAAGCTCCCACAGTAGGAAGTTGGAGATCCGGTATTCGCCCGACGAACGCACCACCAGGTCGGGGTCGGGCATTTCCGGATCGTAGAGATGACGCTTGATCATCTTCTCGGTGATCTTGTCCGGCTTCACTCCCGAGGCGGCAATCGCACGCACGGCATCGACGATCTCGGCTCGGCCGCCGTAGTTGAACGCGATGGTGAAGGTCAGCTTGCGGTTGTCGCGGGTGAGTTCGGACGACTCGTTCATGCGTCTGATCAGCCGCTTGGGAACTCTCCAATCGCGGCGTCCGACGAATCGGATTCGCACATCGCGCTCGTTGAGTTCGTCGCGTCGGCGCAGAAGGATCTCTTCGTTGAAGTTGATGAGGAACTTCACTTCATCGCGGGGCCGACGCCAGTTCTCGGTGGAGAAGGCGTAGACGGTGAGCCATCTGACTCCAGCCTCCAGGCAACCGTCGACGACATCGAACAGCGCGTCCTCACCGGCTCGGTGGCCCTCGGTTCGGGGCAAGCCCCGAGATTCGGCCCAACGGCCGTTGCCATCCATCACACACGCGATGTGGTTGGGGATCCGTTTGGGATCGAGTTTGTCGAGGTTCACGACCAACGAAACTACCCTGTTGTCACATGCGCAACGCGGTTGGCAACCTCACAGCCCGCACAGCTTGAATCTCGCCGACCAGTCACTTCGCCTCCTCGATTCTCTCACCCCCGAACTCCCCTCCGGTGGCGAGCGTCGCGAGGGGCAGCGCTCGATGATCGCCACGGTGGCTACCGCCATCGAGGACGACGGCCATGCCGCCGTTCAGGCCGGCACCGGCACCGGCAAGTCGCTCGCTTATCTGATCCCGGCGGTCCTCTCGAAACGCCCGACTGTCATCGCCACGGCCACCAAGGCGCTACAGGATCAGCTCGCCAACAAGGATCTGCCCTTCCTTGCCGAGCACAGCAACGACGAGTTCTCGTTCGCTGTGTTGAAGGGTCGGTCGAACTATCTGTGCCTGCAGCGCCTCACTGAGGCCGACCCCGAAAACCGGCTCGACATTCCGACCGACGACGCTTCGTTGGATCTCGACACGTTGCAGCATCTGCGGGACTTCGCCGATGAATCGGAGACCGGTGATCGAGCCGAGCTGGCCGACATCGACGATCGCACTTGGCGCCTGGTCAGCGTCGGACGCGACGAATGTCCCGGAGCGTCGCGTTGCCCGAGCGGCAAGGAGTGCCTTGCAGAACAGGCCCGCCACAAGGCCGCTGAGGCCGACATTCTGGTGGTCAACCTGCACCTCTACGCCATCGCAGCGATGGTCGATGGGGTTCTGCCCGAGCACGACACCGTCGTCATCGACGAGGCTCACCAGCTCGAAGACATCGTCGCTCAGGCGGCCGGATGCTCACTGTCCGCCGGGCGACTGATCGCCTTGGCCCGCACCGCGGCCGGTGTCATCACCGACCGCGAGTCCACCGCAGAGGTCGGGGCCGCCGCCAAGATCCTCAGCGAAGTTCTCGAACCTCTGGTCGGGAAGCGCCTCCCTGCCGGACCCGACGATGAACTCGGCCGGGTGATCGACCTCATACGGAGCAGAGTCGAGCAGCTCATGACCGCTCTACGAGCCGTTCCCGACAGCGCCCCGACCGACACCGCAGCGCGGGCCATGCGGGCACGTCAGGCCGCCACCTCCGTTCTCGACGACATCGAGCGGGTTCGCTGGGCGACCGACGACGATGTCATCTGGGTCGACGGACCCGCCGGCACCCCGAGCCTGCGTTCAACACCCATGACGGTCGACTCGATACTGGCCGAAAAGGTGTGGGCACTCCGAGCCGCGATTCTGACCTCGGCAACTCTGCCGACATCGATCACCCGCCGAACTGGCATGCCCGAAGGAACCGTCACCGACGACGTCGGCAGCCCGTTCGACTACGCCAACAACGCCCTGTTGTACTGCCCGACCCACCTCCCCGACCCTCGACAGCCCGATAGTCGCCAAGCCAAACTCGACGAGATCGAGAAGCTCGTTCTCATGGCCGGCGGCCGCACGTTGGCGCTGTTCACCAGTTGGTCAGCGATGCGCGACGCCGCCGAGTATCTCGAGCCTCGAATGCCGTGGCCGATCCTCGTGCAGGGCCAAGGCGCCAAGGCCAAACTGCTCGAAGCCTTCATCGACGATGAACAGACATCGCTGTTCGCGACAATGTCGTTCTGGCAGGGGGTCGATGTCCCCGGTCCCACATGCTCCCTCGTGGTGATCGATCGACTGCCGTTTCCACGGCCCGACGACCCGGTGCTGCAGGCCCGGCGGGAACGAGCCGGGGGCGCGGCATTCGGAGCCATCGACCTACCCCGGGCAGCCACGATGCTCGCTCAGGGAGCCGGCCGTCTCATTCGATCCAGCCACGATCGCGGTGTCGTGGCAGTCCTCGATCCGCGGCTGGCCACATCTCGCAGCTACCGGTGGACTCTCATCAATTCGCTCCCTCCCATGCGGCGCACCAGGGAGCGTTCCGAGACTGAAGAGTTCCTTCGTTCGATCCTGCCGGACCCCTCGGACAACAGCACCGGGTCGGACAACTGAACCAAACCCTGATATCTCGGCCTTGTCGGCCGACAGGTCAAGGGTGAACGACCAGATCTGGCTGTACGCAGCCCGCACCAGTGGCCTGATGGCCATCGCCGCGGTGGTATGCGCTCTTGGCGTGGCGGCGATGTTCGTGGAGCCACTTCACGTCCGGCTGCCCATCTCACTGCGTCTGCGGCTTCCGACCCTTCTGCGGGCCTTCGCGGCCATTTCAGTGGGTTCGATGGTCGCACGGGCC
This sequence comes from Acidimicrobiales bacterium, assembly GCA_029263235.1. Classification (GTDB taxonomy): domain Bacteria; phylum Actinomycetota; class Acidimicrobiia; order Acidimicrobiales; family Aldehydirespiratoraceae; genus SZUA-87. The sequence continues at coordinate 1,113 of JAJCXW010000253.1, read as the reverse complement.
GCCGCGTTCTGGGTCGAGCCGACGTTTGCCCTGAACCTCACCGATGTGGCCGTTCCGACGTTCAATCCCGGAACCGAAGCTGCCAGTTTCCCGTCCGTGTTCCTCATGGGCGCCACGGTCGCGGCGATTCTGTCGACGGTTGCCCTCGCTATCTATGCCCGATCATCCAGCGAGGACAGTGAGGGACGACTCGATAGCCCGACAGCCATTCTCGAGGAAATGCGCAAGCGTCTCGAGGAACTGCCGACGCTGCCACAGTTCGTTCCGGCCGCCGCCGAGGAACCGGAGCCAGTGGCCCCGTTCTACGAGCCAGAGCCGGCGGAGAGCGCCATCACGATTCCGCTTCCGGAGCGAACACCGGTTGCCCCCAGCGAACAACTCGAGTCTCCGCCGCTTCCCACCGACGCCGTGGATCCGCTGACCGGCGAGCCCGATCAGGACGCCTACAAAGCGTGGCTGAAGGATTGGCTGGCGTTCGCCGAGAACTACGGCGACGAGGCCGTCGAAGACCCCGCGCGAGCCGGCGCCTGAGTCGGCCCTCTCGCCGAGAGATCGTCAGTAGCCGAGACGCTCGACGCTTTCGGCCCGGTTCTGCCAGTTCTTCTCGACCTTGACGAACAGCTCGATGAACACGCCTTCGGGCAGGTGGCTTCGTACCGCTATTCCGGCGGCCTTGAGATTGGCACCATTCTGTCCGATCACGATGCCCTTCTGTGACTCTCGCTCGACGAGAATCTCGCACCTGATGCGTGGCCATTCCCACTCGGTGACCCGCGTCGCGATCGAGTGTGGGAGCTCCTCGCGAGCCACAGCCAGAAGCTGCTCTCGCACGAGTTCGGCAACCCAGAAAGCATCGGGCACATCACTGACCGTGTCGTCCGGGTAGTACTTCGGTCCCGGAGGCAACCGATCACAAAGAGCCTGAACCAGATCTTCGACACCATCGCCGCTCACTCCCGACACGGGAAACCAGGCCTCGGCGTCGAGCTCTGAGGTCGCCACGAGCTGGGCCAGTACCTGGTCGGGCTTGGCGATGTCGGTCTTGGTGACCACCTCCATCGAGTTGCTGGGCAGACGCTGCGCTATGTAGGCGTCGCCGCGTCCGTAGGGGGC
>JAJCXW010000252.1 GCA_029263235.1 Acidimicrobiales bacterium | reverse complement strand
GACGGATCTCGGTGTGGGCATACCGCGCTCCTGGTCGAGGACGACTCTAGATTCACGACTCTTGTGGCGACCAGACGGGAGCGCTTGGGTGCGCCCGACGATCTCGTGACCGTTCCTGCGGGCGACGTCGGGATTGCATATGGTCGAGTTCGTGACCTCTCCCGATCCTCTGTCTCCCGAAGAGTGCCGGGTGATCGCCTGTCTCATCGAGAAGGGTGCCACCACTCCCGACAGCTACCCGCTCACCACCAACTCTCTGCGGTTGGCGTGCAATCAGTCGACGAGCCGCGATCCGATCGTCGACTATTCGGATCGTCAGATTGATGCGCTCATGTTGACGCTGCGTCAGCGGGGTCTGGCCCGCACTCTCAGCGGGGCGGGTCACCGGGTGAGCAAGCATCGCCACATCGCCGACGAGGCGTTGGGGTTGTCGGGGGCCGAGGTGGCGGTGTTGGCGGTGCTGTTGCTGCGTGGCGCTCAGACCGTGGCCGAGTTGCTGTCGCGCACGGCCCGCTACGCCGACGGCCCCGAGGATGCCGACTCGGTTGAGGCCGCGATCGATTCGCTGGCAGCGCGTGATGAGCCGTTCACCCGGCGGTTGTCGAAGCGGCCGGGTGAACGCGAGCCGAGGATCGAGCAGGTGTGGGCTCCGGTCGAGGCTCGTGACGCAGCGCCCGAACCCGCCGCCGTGGCCCGTCCCGAGCCGGTTGCGGCCGAAGCGCCGGCGGCGGCCGCGGAGTCGGACGGCCTTGAGGCTCGGGTGTCGACGTTGGAGACGGTGTTGGCGGAGCAAACTCGCCGACTCGATGCGTTGTTGGCTCAGCTGGGCGACTGACCAACTCGGTGTGCCGTGCGCTAGGGGAGTTGCTGCACGGCCTCGGCGGCGATTTCGACGGTTTCGATGGTGATCGGGTCGAGCACCAGCTGGACGTGTTCGATGCCGGCTTGGTTCATGGCGGCGAGAGCATCGGCCATGGTGTCGGGGCCGACGATCGGGTTGCGTGAGTCGCGTCGTGTCGGCTCACCCTTGAGGTTCACGAGCAGGGCCGCGGTCTTGGTGATCTCTTCGGTGCGGCGACCGGCGGCCAGGGCGGCGGTGTCGACCACGGCGATCCGCTCGGCCAGCAGGCCGGGGTCGTTGTCGAAGTCGTCGTACCAGATGTTCCAGGCGTCGACGTGGGGGATGGTGATCGCCAGCATCCTTGGCCCCGACGATCCGATCATCAACGGCAGGTCGGGTCGGGCCGGCGGATCGAGCACGCAGTCGTCGATTTGGGAGTGGCGGCCGGAGAAGTCGGAGCGGCCGTGGCGCAGAAGCATTCGGATGATGGTGAAGGCCTCTTCGAAGCGGTCGACTCGGTGGTTGAAAGGGAAACCGAAGGCGGTGTACTCGCGTTGGTTCCAGCCTGCTCCGAGCCCCACCATCAGTCGGCCACCCGATATCTCGTCGACGGTGGCGGCCTTCTTGGCCAGGATGGCGGGGTTGTGGAAGCTGGTTGAGGCGACCAGTGGGGCGAGCATCACCGATTCGGTCACCGCTGCCAGTGCGGCCAGAAGCGACCAGCACTCCCAAGGGCCGCGGCTGGATCCGTCGGGTAGGTCGTAGAGCAGATGGTCGCCGACCCAGAGCGAGTCCAATCCACCGCTCTCAGCCGCCATGGCGATGGCGCGGTATTCGGGCCAGCCGACCCGCCGTTCGACTTCGGGGACCTGCACTCCGATCTTCATACCTGGGACCGTAACCGAATCGGGTTCAGGTGTTGAGTGCGGTGATTCCGACGGTGAGAACGAGCACGGCGAGGGTGACGGCCATCGCCATGACCGAGAGCACGACGGCCCGGCTCATGGTGTGAAAATCGGAGGCCAGCGTCGTGATCTGGACCTGTAGGCCGTCGAACCGATTGTTGAGCTTCGTATCCATCCGGTCGAGTCTTTCGTCGATGCGATCGAACTTTTCGTCGACTCGAACGAACTTGTCCTCGATGCGGCCGAATCGGAGGTTCATCTCGCTCTTTCGGGCGATGTCGGACCAGTCGAACGGTGGCATGGTCTCCAGTATGGCATCGGCGGTTGTCTCGGGGTCAGGTGTCGACGATCTGCCCGCTGATGGGGGGTTCGTCGGGGTTGGGGGTGTAGCTGCAGCGCAGACCGGTGAGGATCGAGCGGTCGAGATGGGCGGCGAGCTCCGGAGCGACGACCTCCAATCGGTTGATGGCGTCACGGATGCGGGCGCTCACCGCCTTGCGGGCTCGTTCGGCCGGCTCGTTGGCGACGTTGCGGACCCGGCCGCCGAGGCCGGTGCTTCGCCTGACTTCGGTCAGCAGCGCCTCGCGTTCCTCTTGGAGGATCTCGACCCTTCCGAGGTCGGCGGCATCGGTGGCTTCGTCGAGCTCCTGGTCGATCTGGTCGAGGCGGGTCCGGTAGGCGGCGAGGGCTTCGAGATCGATCACCGGTTCGTTGGCAGGAGTGTCGGGGGCCGACGGGTTGGCGAGTTGCAGCGCCGAGATCTCGGTGCCGGGTCGACGCACGAGTTGCACGATGTCGCCGATTCCTTTGACGTCGCGGACGCTGCCCGACTCGTTGCCCCACCGCACCGACCAGATGCCTCCGGTGAGGCGAAGTGTGGCGAGCGCATCGGTGACGTCTGTGGGAGTGGGGGAGGTTGATGGGATCGCCTCGCCGGATCGAGCTGGACGGTCGAGTTCGGCGAGCGATTCGTTGCCTACTCGCACCCAGACGTCGGCGCCGAGGCGGTTGGCTGTGGCGATCGACTGGCCGAGTAGGACCCGGGCGCGTTCTTGGTCGCCGAGGGCGGCGGTCAGAATGCCGGCGGTGTGGTCGAAGGGGCCGGCGAACGCGACGATTGCGCCGTTGACTCCGCAGGTTCCGGTGAGCGGTTCGACTTCTTCGAGCAGCGCCTCGCACAGTGGCAAGTCGGCGACTGCGACGGCGGCGGCCGCCAGGTGGGAAACGAGCACGGACCTGAGGTAGGAACCTTCGCTTCGCCATCCTCCGGATTCGGCCACCATGGCCACATGTTGGGCGGCAGCGTCGAGGTCGCCGGCTGCCGCTAACGCACCGGCGGCCACCGAGTGGGCGTGGACGGGGGTCCCGGTCCAGTGGGCGACGGCGTCGATGGCGAGGCGGCGGTGTTCGTCGGAGTCGCTGACGGCTCGGGCGAAAGCGACGCGATGCGACATGAGCACGTTGCCGGTGTCGGGTTCGTGGATGGTGGCGCCGACCACGGCTGCTTCGTGCATGAGGGCGTCGGCGTCGCCGGTACGGCCTTCGATGAGGGCGAGAGCGGTTCGGCGGGTGAGGACCATGTAGCGGTCTCGGGGCTGGTCGCGATGTTCGAGCAGCCCGAACCAGCGGTCGAGCACCGGCCGGAACGACGGTGAGCCCGATTCGAGAAGTCCATTGGCTTGAAGCAGCAGGCCCTCGACGTGGCGGTCGGTGTCGTGGAGTCGGGCTCCGACTTCGGCGATCTCGCGGCCGAGTTCGGCTCGTTCCTCGCCGGTTCCGGGTCCCCAAAGTGCGTCGTGGCGGGCGAGCAGACAGTCGGCGAGGGTGGCGTCGTCGCCGACGCTGCGGCCGAGTGTCAGCGCTGTCTCGCTCAGGGGGGCGGCCCGGATGCGATCCTCGGGCACGGAGTGCTGGAGCTCTCGGGCCAGCGCTGCGGTGAGTCGGGCTTCGAGCGCGGGTTCGGATCCGGCGACGGCGGTGAGGGCGTCGTCGAGCTGGGTGATGATCTCGTCTCGGCGGGCCGCGAATGTGGCTCCGAGTCGTTGCACAGCCAGGGCCACTTCGGCTTGTTCGCAGGGGTCGGGGGCGATGGTGGCGGCATTGTGGAGGATGGTGCGGGCGACGTCGGGGGATCCGGCGCGGGCCATGTCTTCGGCTTCTGTTCTGAGCAGTGCCGTCAGGGTGACGGGGTCGATCGTCAGGCCGGCGTTGGTGGCGGCGTCGCGGGCCCGGTTGAGGTGAAAGGCGGCTTCTCGGAAGGCTGATA
>JAJCXW010000251.1 GCA_029263235.1 Acidimicrobiales bacterium | reverse complement strand
GGCGTGGTGGCGGCGTGGCCCACGGCCCGAAGCCCCGCGACTACAGCCAGCGCACCCCCAAGAAGATGATTCGCCTGGCCCTACGTTCCGCGCTGTCGGATCGTGCCGCCGACGACAAGGTCATCGTGATCGAGTCTTGGTCGTTTGATGCGCCCAAGACCAGCGAAGCAGTGGCTGCTCTCAAAGCGATCGGCGCTGAAGGCAAGGTGCTTGTCGTACTCGGCGAGACCGACGAGAACGCTTGGATGAGTTTCCGCAATCTTCCGACGGTCCACTGCCTGCGCTCCGAGGAACTCAACACCCACGACATTCTCGACAGTGACTTCATCGTGTTCACCAAAGCGACTCTCCCAGGAGGTGTTTCCTGATGAGAGACGCCCGCGATGTGATCATCCGACCGGTCGTTTCCGAGAAGTCCTACGGACTCCTCGAGGACAACGTCTACACATTCATCGTCGCCAACCAGGCGTCGAAGCCGGAGATCCGCGATGCCGTCGAATCGATATTCGACGTCACCGTGCTCAAAGTCAACACGCTCAATCGGAAGGGCAAGCGAATCCGTAACCGCCGCACCGGCAGCTATGGCAAGCGTCCCGACCAGAAGCGTGCCCTCGTCACTCTGGTTGAGGGTGACTCGATCGAACTGTTCGAGGCCTGATCATGGCAATCCGTAAACGCAAGCCGACCAGCCCGGGACGCCGCTTCCAGACCTCGTCCGACTTCTCCGAAGTCACCAAGTCGAAGCCCGAGCGAAGCCTTCTGGCCGCCAAGTCGAAGACCGGTGGTCGCAACAACTACGGCCGCATGACCTCCCGTCATCGCGGTGGTGGTCACAAGCAGCGTTACCGCGTTGTCGACTTCGATCGCAACAAGGACGGCGTTCCGGCCACGGTTGCCGCCATCGAGTACGACCCCAATCGCACCTGCCGCATAGCGCTGTTGCACTACCACGACGGTGAGAAGCGCTACATCCTTGCTCCGCGCGACGTGCAGGTCGGCGACATTCTCGAGTCGGGTCGCAGCGCCGAGGTCCGCCCGGGAAACGCTCTTCCCCTGCGCTACATCCCGGTCGGTACCATCATCCACAATGTCGAGCTCAAGGCCGGCGCCGGCGCCAAGATGGCTCGAAGTGCCGGAGTCAGCATTCAGCTGGTCGCCAAGGAAGGCACTTTCGCCACCTTGCGCCTGCCCAGCACCGAGATGAGAAGAGTTCCGATCGACTGCCGCGCCACTGTTGGCGAGGTCGGCAACTCCGAACACGAACTCGTGAAGATCGGTAAAGCCGGTCGTAATCGCTGGAAGGGCGTTCGCCCCCAGTCCCGCGGTGTCGTAATGAACCCGGTCGACCATCCCCACGGTGGTGGTGAAGGCAAGACTTCGGGTGGCCGTCATCCGGTTTCCCCATGGGGTAAGCCCGAGGGCCGTACCCGTCGTAAGAAGCAAGAATCCGACAAGCTGATCGTGCGCCGTCGCCGGACGCGCGGTTCGCGGAGGTAATCAGAATGCCGCGTAGCCTCAAAAAGGGTCCGTTCGTCGACGACCATCTCCTCAAGAAGGTCGATGCTCTCAACGAACTGGGCGAGAAGAAGGTCATCAAGACCTGGTCCCGCCGCTCGACGATCATCCCCGACATGGTGGGCCACACCCTTGCGGTGCACGACGGCCGTAAACACGTGCCGGTCTACGTCACCGAGTCGATGGTTGGTCACAAGTTGGGTGAGTTCGCGCCAACTCGCACGTTCCGGTTCCACGCCGGGCAGGAGCGGGGAGTTCGTCGCTGATGACCGCCGCCAAGACCAACGAGCGCCCCGGCACCCGTGCCAAGGCCAGCCACATTCGCAGCTCCGCCTACAAGGCTCGTGAGGTCCTCAACCAGATTCGTGGCAAGAGCTACGCCGAAGCCTCCGAGATCCTCGACTTCTCCGAACGTGGGATCTCGCACGAGATCAAGAAGGTTCTCGATTCGGCCGTAGCCAACGCCGAGCACAACGACAGCCAGGTAGCCGAAGAACTCTTCGTCTCGGCCTGCTACGCCGACGAGGGTCCTACCCTCAAGCGGTTCCGTCCTCGTGCCCGAGGCCGCGCCAGCCGCATTCGCAAGCGCACCTGCCACATCACCGTCATCGTGAGCCGCTACGACGAGTCAACACTCGAGCAGATTCGCGAACGTGAGACGGCGTCCGGTCGCTCGGGCACCGCCCAGGCCGCCGAGTCCCGTCGCAACAGGGTCGAGCGCTCACGGGCTCGAGCCGAAGCCCGCGCCGCGGCCGACGAAGACACCCACGATGCTGAGACCGACGCCGAGACCGATGGCATCGAGACGGATCTCGACGTCGCGGGCGACGACGAGATCGAGTTCGCACCGGAGGGCCCCTACGGTCCAATGAGCGCCGATCCTCCCGAAGACGGGTCAATCCCGGACGGATTCGAAGTCAAAGGCAACGTCGACTCGATGAAGTACCACCAGCCCGGGGGTCGTTGGTACGACAAGACGGTCGCTGAGGTCTACTTCGCAACCGCGGAAGCCGCCGAGGTTTCCGGGTTCGCCGAAGCCGGCTCGAAGGCCGAGGCTTCCGACGACGTCGAGGATGTTGATTCCGCCGACGCCGACACCACCGAAGACGACGAAACAGACGAGGAAAGCTGATGGGACAGAAGGTAAACCCCTACGGCTTCCGCCTGGGTATCACCACCGAGTGGAAAAGCCGGTGGTTCGCAGATCGTCAGGAATACGCTGACAACGTCATCGAGGATCACAAGATCCGCGAGTACTTGTTCCGCGAGCTTCCTCATGCTGCCATCAGCCGCGTCGAGGTCGAACGAACCCGTGATCGCCTTCGGGTCGACGTCCACACCGCCCGACCGGGCATCGTCATCGGTCGCCGTGGCAGCGAAGCCGATCGGCTTCGCGGCTACCTCGGCGAGATGACCGGCAACGCCAAGGTCCAGCTCAACATTCAAGAGATCAAGCAGCCCGAACTCGACGCTGCGCTGATTGCCCAGGGCATCGCCGACCAGTTGGCCGGCCGTGTCGCTTTCCGCCGCGCCATGAAGCGTGCCGTGCAGAACGCCCAGAAGGCCGGCGCTCTTGGTATCCGTGTTCAGTGCTCGGGTCGCCTCGGTGGCTCCGAAATGGCTCGCACCGAGTGGTACCGCGAAGGTCGAGTGCCGCTCCACACGCTCCGAGCCGAGGTCGACTACGGCTTCCGTGAGGCCAAGACGACCTACGGTCGAATCGGCGTGAAGGTATGGCTCTACAAGGGCGACATCCTGCCCTACAAGTCCATCACCGACGACAAGGCCACTCTCGAGGCCGCCATGGCTGTCGGGGAAACCTCCGGCCAGGCCAAGCC
>JAJCXW010000250.1 GCA_029263235.1 Acidimicrobiales bacterium | reverse complement strand
AGGACCTCGCCGAGATTCGCGAACAGTTCGAGTACGAGAAGGAAATCCTCGACCGGGCTTGGGAAGAGTTCAAGAGTCTGTTCCCGCGTCAGATCATCGAAGACGAAATGTTGTGGCGTGAACTCGAGGATCGCTGGGGCGACTACTTCGAGGGCGGCATGGGTGCCGCCGCCATTGCCCAACTCGTCGAGAGCCTCGACTTCGATCAAGAGGAAGTCGTTCTGCGTTCTCAGATCGATCCGCCCGAAGGTGAGAAGGGGCTGTCAGCCCAGCGTCGCCAGAAGGCCATCAAGCGCCTCAAGATCGTGGCCGCCTTCAATCGGCGCGACGAGCACGAACGTCGGATCAACGACCCCCGGGCCATGATCCTCGACGTGGTGCCGGTGATTCCCCCCGACCTGCGTCCGATGGTTCAGCTCGACGGTGGCCGTTTCGCCACCTCCGACCTCAACGACCTCTACCGCCGGGTCATCAACCGCAACAATCGGTTGAAGCGCCTTCTCGATCTCGGCGCCCCTGAGATCATCGTCAACAACGAAAAGCGGATGCTGCAGGAAGCCGTCGACGCGTTGTTCGACAACGGCCGTCGTGGCCGCCCCGTCACCGGGCCCGGCAACCGTCCGCTCAAGTCGCTTTCCGACATGCTCAAGGGCAAGCAGGGACGTTTCCGTCAGAACCTGCTCGGCAAGCGCGTCGACTACTCCGGCCGTTCGGTCATCGTTGTCGGCCCGACCCTCAAGTTCCACCAGTGTGGTCTTCCCAAGATCATGGCGCTCGAACTGTTCAAGCCCTTCGTGATGAAGAAGCTGGTCGACGTCGAGTTGGCCCAGAACATCAAGTCGGCCAAGCGCATGGTCGAACGTCGCCGCCCCCAGGTCTGGGAGGTGCTCGAAGACGTCATCAAGGAACACCCGGTGATGCTCAACCGTGCCCCGACCCTTCATCGTCTGGGAATCCAGGCCTTCGAACCGGTCCTCGTCGACGGCAAGGCGATTCGCCTCCACCCGTTGGTCTGCACCGCATTCAACGCCGACTTCGACGGCGACCAGATGGCGGTCCATCTGCCGATCTCCACTGAGGCCCAAGCCGAGGCACGAGTATTGATGCTCTCCTCGAACAACGTCCTCAACCCGTCCAACGGTCGTCCTCTGGTGACCCCGACCCAGGACATGATCATCGGTGCGTACTACCTCACCGAGATCGTGGAAGACGGTGTCGGTGCCGGTCGAGTGTTCCGAAACATCGATGAGCTCAACCGTGCCTACGAGGCTGGCCTGGTGGGTCTCCACAGTCCGATCCAGTGGCGTGGAAGCAGGTTCCTGCTGATCACCCCGGCCAACGGCAAGGCGGCCGAATACGAGATGACTTCGGTTGGCCGCGTTCTGTTCAACGAGGCTCTTCCCGACGACTACCCCTTCGTCAACGCTGTTGTCAGCAAGAAGGAAATGTCCCAGATCGTCGATGATCTGGCCCGCACCTACGCCAAGAGCGTGGTGGCGACATGCCTCGACGCGATCAAGAACATGTGCTTCGAGTTCGCCATGCGTTCCGGCGTCACAATTTCGATCGACGACGTTCGCACTCCGAAGGAAAAGGCCGAGATCCTCAACCGCCATGAGAAGAAGGCGGAGAAGATCGAGCAGCAGTTCCGTCGCGGCATCATCACCGATGGTGAGCGCCGCCAAATGGAGGTGGAGGTCTGGTCTGAAGCCACCGAAGAAGTCACCGCTCGCATGAAGGAAGACCTCGAGGCCGACGACTTCAACCCGGTCAACATGATGGTGAGTTCGGGTGCCCGCGGAAACATGATGCAGGTACGCCAGATCGCCGGAATGCGTGGCCTGGTGGCCAACCCACGTGGCGACATGATTCCCCGCCCGATCAAGAGCAACTTCCGTGAAGGACTGAAGATGCTCGAGTACTACATCGCCACGCCTGGTGCCCGTAAGGGACTGGTCGACACGGCCTTGCGTACCGCCGACTCGGGTTACCTCACTCGTCGATTGGTCGACGTCGCCCAGGAACTCATCATCAACGATGAGGATCCTTTCGAACGTCCGGGAGCGGTTCGCGGCATCTGGATCGACGACGTGATGCCCGACTCAGCCAACAAGCGGACCCACCTTGAGTCGAGGCTCCTGGGACGGGTGCTGGCCGACTCGGTCGAGCTTTCCGATGGCACGGTCTTCGAGGCCGGCCTGATGGTTGGCGAGCTCGACATGGACCGCCTCCGCGACGATGAGACAATCAATCGTGTGCGGGTACTCTCGCCTCTCACCGACGACAGCCAGGCCGGCATCTCCGCCAAGTCCTATGGCATGTCGCTGGCCACGGGTGGCGACATCGAAGTCGGCGAGGCCGTTGGTGTCATCGCTGCTCAGTCGATCGGCGAGCCTGGCACCCAGCTCACCATGCGTACCTTCCACACCGGCGGTGTAGCCGGCGCGCAGGACATTGCTGGTGGTCTCCCTCGCGTTGTCGAGTTGTTCGAGGCCCGTACTCCCAAGGGGAAGGCCACTCTGGCCCGCACCACCGGAGTCGTTCGTGTCGGCGAAGACGACGGCCGCGGCCGAGAGGTCGTGATCGTCGGCGACGACGGTGAAGAAGACGCCTACACCATCCCATCCGGTGCCCGCCTCGAGGTGGTCGACGGAGCTGAGATTCACGCCGGCGATGCGCTGGTCGAAGGGGCCCGTGACCCCAAGGAACTCCTCGAGATCAGGGGGGTGCGCGAGACCCAGCAGTATCTGGTGACTGAAGTCCAGAAGGTCTACCGCGACCAGGGTGTGTCGATCCACGACAAGCACATCGAGCTCATCGTGCGCCAGATGACAAAGCGCATCGTGATCAATGATCCGGGCGACACCGAGTTCCTACCGGGATTCCAGGTCGACCAGAAGACATTTGCCGACACCAACCGTCGTGTGGTCGAAGATGGTGGTCGACCCGCCGAAGGCCGACCACAGCTGATGGGTATCACCAAGGCTTCTCTTGCCACCGAGTCGTGGTTGTCTGCGGCTTCGTTCCAGGAGACCACTCGTGTGCTCACCGAGGCGGCCATCGAGTCCAGGAGCGATTCGCTCCAGGGACTCAAGGAGAACATCATTCTCGGCAAGCTGATCCCGGCCGGTACCGGAATCGGCGAATACCGAAGCTTCAAGACCCATGCTCCGGAATACGAACCAGTCGAGTACTACTCGACCGCCGACGAAGATCAGGATCTCGCCGACTGGCTGGCCGGACGCACCGAATCAGCCGGTGGTGCCGAGGTGCTTGCCTACCCCGGCGGCGACTCGGCCGGCGCCTGACCGCGGTCCCGGTTGGCGTCATCGCGTCGTCATCCTGTGATCATCGTCGCTGAGGGTTGAGGTTCGTACATGTGTCTCGTATGCTTCTGCGCCGGTGATTTCGCGCCACTGTGTTCGCCACACCGTGCACTTCATCAAGATCGAATCCAAGGAATCTGAGGAATTTTCGTGCCCACGATCCAGCAGTTGGTCCGCAAGGGCCGCCAGTCGAAGCGACGCAAGGAGGCGACTCCCGCACTGAAGGGTGCTCCACAGCGTCGCGGTGTGTGCACTCGCGTCTACACTGCCACGCCGAAGAAGCCGAACTCCGCTCTTCGTAAGGTCGCTCGTGTGCGCCTCACCAGTGGTGTCGAGATCACGGCGTACATTCCCGGCGAAGGTCACAACCTTCAGGAACACTCCATCGTGCTGGTGCGCGGTGGCCGTGTGAAGGATCTTCCCGGTGTGCGCTACAAGATCGTCCGCGGCACCCTCGACACGTCCGGTGTGCGCGATCGCAAGCAGGCCCGTAGCCGCTACGGCGTCAAGAAGGAGGGCTGACGTGCCTCGTAAAGGGCCGGCTCAGCGCCGCGAACTCAGTCCCGATCCAATCCACAACTCGGTGTTGGTGACCCAATTCATCAACAAGGTGCTGCAGCGCGGTAAGCGCAGCCTCGCCGAACGCATTGTCTACGACGCACTCGCGATCGTGGAGACCAAGACCGGCGCCGAGCCGGTGAGCACCCTCAAGCGCGCTGTCGACAACGTCAAGCCGCAGCTCGAGGTCCGCAGCCGCCGCGTCGGTGGCGCCACATATCAGGTTCCGGTCGAGGTTCGTCCTCGTCGTGCCTCGACCCTCGCTGTGCGTTGGTTGGTCGGGTTCTCCCGGGATCGTCGTGAGCGCAGCATGGCCGAACGGCTCGCCAACGAGATTCTCGATGCCAGCAACGGCATCGGTGGCTCGGTGAAGCGTCGTGAAGACCTCCAGAAGATGGCCGAAGCAAACAAGGCGTTCGCTCACTACCGCTGGTAGTCACCGGGCAAGCCTCCCCACCTGACCTCCCAACCTGACCTCCCCACCTGACCTCTACAGAATTCCTACGACCGGGCCGTTCGCCCGGTCGTGATGTGTCCGCCACCAAAGCACAAACGCAATGCGCCTCCGGGCGCAACCCAAGGAAATGAACATGGCTGAGAATGAGAAGCGCTACTCGCTCGACCGAACCCGCAACATCGGGATCATGGCCCATATCGACGCGGGCAAGACCACCACAACCGAGCGGATTCTCTACTACACCGGCCGGTCCTACAAGATCGGTGAGGTCCACGATGGCGCGGCCACCATGGACTGGATGGAGCAAGAGCAAGAGCGCGGGATCACCATCACCTCGGCGGCAACCCACTGCATCTGGGACGACCACCGCATCAACATCATCGATACTCCCGGCCACGTCGACTTCACGGTCGAGGTCGAGCGTTCGCTTCGTGTGCTCGACGGCGCCGTAGCCGTATTCGACGGCGTCGCCGGCGTGGAACCCCAGACCGAGACGGTTTGGCGTCAGGCCGATCGCTACAAAGTGCCGCGCATGTGCTTCGTCAACAAGATGGATCGCACCGGCGCTGATTTCTACTTCGTGCTCGACACCATCAAGGAGCGCCTCACCGACAAGGTTGCGAGCATGCAACTTCCGATCGGTGCAGAGTCCGGATACCAGGGCGTAGTCGATCTGGTGAAGATGAAGGCTCTGGTCTGGCGAGGCGAAGATCTCGGTGCCAGCTGGGACGAGATCGAGATTCCCGCCGATCTGGCCGACGATGCCGAGCTCTACCGCCAGGAACTTCTCGAAGTCGCCGCTGACTTCGACGAAGATCTCATGATGAAGATTCTCGAAGACGAAGAGATCTCCGAGGATCAGCTCAAGGCTGCCATCCGCAAGGGAACCCTTGCCGGTGAGCTCGTGCCGGTTCTCAATGGCACCGCCTTCAAGAACAAGGGTGTGCAGCCGCTGCTCGACGCCGTTGTCGATTTCCTGCCGTCGCCACTCGACGTCCCCCCGGTCGTCGGTGAGGACCCCAAGACCGGTGCTGAACTGAGCCGCAAGGCCGACGACAGCGAACCGTTCGCCGCCTTGGCATTCAAGATCGCCACCGACCCCCACGTTGGTCGCCTCACCTTCTTCCGTGTCTACAGCGGCCATCTCGACAAGGGCAGCCAAGTCCTCAATACCCGCACGTTCAACAAGGAGCGGATGGGTCGCATCCTCGAGATGCACGCCAACAACCGCGTCGACAAGGACGCGGTTTTCACCGGCGACATTGCCGCCGGTATCGGCATCAAGAACACCCGCACCGGCGACACGCTGTGCGATCCGGCCAACGCCATCACGCTCGAGAATCTGGACTTCCCCGACCCCGTGATCCACGTGGCGGTCGAGCCTAAGACCAAGTCCGATCAGGAGAAGATGGGCGTCGCTCTCATGCGTCTCGCCGAAGAAGATCCCACCTTCCAGGTTCGCACCGACGAAGAAACTGCCCAGACCATCATCGCTGGCATGGGCGAACTTCACCTCGAGGTGTTGGTCGATCGAATGATGCGTGAGTTCAAGGTCGAGGCCACTGTCGGCAAGCCGCAGGTCGCCTACCGCGAGACCATCACCCGCACGGTCGAGGAATACACCTACACCCACAAGAAGCAGACCGGTGGCACCGGACAGTTCGCTGTTCTCACCGCCACCCTCGAGCACAACCCGGGTGGGGGCTACGAATTTGAGAGCAAGATTTCGGGTGGCTCGATTCCCAAGGAATACATCAAGCCGGTCGATGAGGGCATCAAGTCCGCCATGAGCAATGGCGTGCTCGCCGGTTTCCCGACGGTTGATATCAAGGTCACCCTTGTCGACGGCAAGACCCACGACGTCGACTCGTCGGAAATGGCGTTCAAGATCGCCGGCAATGCCTGGTTCCGCGATGTCGCTCCGAAGGCCAAGCCGGTCCTGCTCGAGCCGATGATGGGTGTCGAAGTAGTGACGCCCGACAACTTCCTCGGCGATGTTGTGGGAGATTTGAACTCCCGACGCGGCCAGGTGCAAGGCACCGAACAGCGCGGAAACAACCAAGTCGTTGAAGCATTGGTGCCGCTATCCGAGATGTTCGGATACAGTACCGATCTGCGTTCACGCACGCAGGGACGGGCCACATACACGATGCAATTTGAGTCGTACAAGCCCACCCCGGCAAGCGTGCAAGAAGAGATCGTTGCCCGCGTTCGCGGCGAATGATCGCCCTGCGGTCCCAATCGAGAAGCTAACGAGGAATAGTCATGGCCAAGGAGAAGTTCGACAGGTCCAAGCCCCACGTAAATGTGGGCACGATGGGCCACATCGACCACGGCAAGACCACTTTGACCGCTGCTATCACCAAGGTGATGGCAGAACAGGTCGAGGGGTCGGAGTTCACTGAATTCGCCAATATCGACAACGCTCCCGAAGAGCGCGAGCGCGGTATCACGATCAATGTCTCGCACGTCGAGTACGAGACACCCAATCGTCACTACGCCCACGTCGACATGCCGGGTCACGCCGATTACATCAAGAACATGATCACCGGTGCCGCTCAGGTCGACGGTGCGATTCTTGTGGTGTCGGCCGCTGATGGTCCGATGCCCCAGACCCGTGAGCACGAGCTGTTGGCGCGCCAGGTTGGCGTGCCGAAGATCGTGGTCGCCCTCAACAAGGTCGACATGGTCGACGACGAGGAACTCCTCGAGCTTGTGGAGATGGAAGTCCGCGAGCTGCTCGACGAGTACGACTTCCCGGGCGACGACACCCCCATCGTGCACCTCTCTGCTCTGAAGGCTCTCGAAGGCGACGCCGATGCGGCTGCCGCCGTCACCAAGCTCATGGAGCAGGTCGACGAGTACATCCCGACTCCCGAGCGCGACATCGACAAGCCGTTCCTCATGCCGATCGAGGATGTCTTCTCGATCACTGGTCGTGGAACCGTGGTCACCGGTCGTGTCGAGCAGGGCATCGTCAACACTGGCGACGAGCTCGAGATCGTCGGAATCAAGGACACCACCAAGACTGTCTGCACAGGCGTCGAGATGTTCCGCAAGTTGCTCGACGAAGGCCGCGCCGGCGACAACATCGGTGCTCTTCTTCGTGGCATCGACAAGGACGAGGTCCAGCGTGGCCAGGTGCTGTCCAAGCCCGGCAGCATCACCCCGCACACCGACTTCGAAGCACAGGTCTACGTGCTCAGCAAGGCCGAGGGTGGCCGTCACAAGCCGTTCTTCTCCAACTACCGCCCGCAGTTCTACTTCCGCACCACCGACATCACCGGCACCATCACCCTGCCCGAGGGCACCGAGATGTGCATGCCCGGCGACAACACCACGATGGAAGTCGAACTCATTCACCCGATCGCCATGGACGACGGTCTTCGGTTCGCCATCCGTGAGGGTGGCCGCACCGTGGGCGCCGGCTCTGTCACCAAGATCACCAAGTAAGGCTGACAATGGCTACAGGGCAGAAGATTCGGATCCGGCTGAAGGCCTACGACCACGAGATCATCGATCAGTCGACGAAGAAGATCGTCGAGACGGTGAAGCGGACGAACGCCACCA
>JAJCXW010000249.1 GCA_029263235.1 Acidimicrobiales bacterium | reverse complement strand
CGACGATCTCTCGCTGCCGTTACCCCAGATGCGCAAGCCCGACATCCGCCAGCGGGTCATCGAGCAGGTCCTCGACATGGCCGCCGCCGCCGGCGTCGACGACGTGCACCTGATCGCAGCTTTGGCCCTCCACCGCCGCATGACCGAGGCCGAACTCCGTCATGCCCTCGGCGATCGGGTCTACGACGCTTTCGCCCCGCAGGGAGCGCTCTACAACCACGATGCCGAAGATCCCGACGGCATGGTCGAGCTCGGCCAGACCCGCCACGACGAGATCGTCACCATGAACAAGCGGGCCGCCGAGTCCGATCTCTTGGTCTACGTGAATCTCAACATCGTCTCGATGGACGGCGGCTGGAAGTCGACCGCCACCGGGCTGTCGGGCTATTCGGGTATTCGTCAGCACCACAATGTCGACACCATGCAGAAGTCGCGGTCGTTCATGGACCGCCACGCCTCCGAGCTCCACAAGAGCAACTGGCGTCAGGGCGAGGTCATCAAGAACCACGGACCTCGAGTGTTCCAGATCGAGACCACGATCAACAACAACACGTTCGGCTACGACGGACCGCTGTCGGTGCTGCAGAAACGTGAATGGGAATGGAGCGCACGCGACCGGGCCACCTTCCTCGGCATGAAGACCGGTCTCAACGCCATGCCGGCGTCGAGCCGCCGCAAGATCTTCCAGTCGTGGAAGGCGCCTTACGAGCTCACTTCGGTGCAGGCCGGTGAGGTCGAGGCGGTCCATGAGGTCACGCTCGAGAACTGCTTCAAGCAGCACATCGTGCCGGTGGAGGGCCAGACCGACATCCTCACCCTGGGGCTGCCCTACATCTGCCCCTACAACGTCAACTCGGTGATGAACCCGATTCTCGTGATGTGTCTCAGCCTCGGGTATTTCTTCAACATGTACCGCGGCCAGCCGTTGGTGCGCGAGGGCGGCGTGCTCATCGTGAGCCACCCCACTCCGTGGGAGTTCCACCCGGTGCACCACCCGAGCTACATCGACTTCTTCGAACAGGTCCTCTCCGATACCACCGATCCCGCCGAGATCGAGAAGAAGTACGAAAAGCAGTTCGCCGAAGACGAGTGGTATCGCCACCTCTACCGCACGAGCTACGCCTACCACGGCGTTCACCCCTTCTACATGTGGTACTGGGGAGCCCATGCCCTCCAATGGCTCGGACGGGTGATCATCGTCGGTGGCGATCCCAAGTCGGTTCGCCGGCTCGGGTTCCAGCCGGCGTCCACGCTGCAGGACGCCCTCGAGATGGCCTCCGACGTGGTCGGCCCCCACGCCACCATCACCCACATGCACAATCCGCCGATCCTGATGGCCGACGTTTCGTGAAGTTGCGCCGTCAGCTCGAGTTGCCCTCGCTACCACGGGCCCTGTCGCCGATTCGTCGGTTTCGGGCACTCGAATTTCCGCTGCGCGCGCCATCCACCCCTCGGGGAGTCGCTCCCCCGGTGCGGGAACGAACCACCGGCGCCCACTACGACACCTCGTGGTCTCGCCGCAAGCCGGCCCGTCTGGCTCGTGCCGCGATCGTCGACGGACCGATGCGATTCGCCATGTCGGCACTGGCCGCACCCGATCGCCGCGGCTCCGACCGGCTTCTCGCTCTCGAGGGTCCGGCGATCTTCGCTGCCAACCACCACAGCCATCTCGACACGCCTCTGATGCTCACGTCGATCCCCGAGCCTTGGCGCCACAAGGTCGTGGTTGGCGCGGCCGCCGACTACTTCTTCGGAACCCGGGTCACGTCGGCCGTCTCCGCTCTCACCATCGGGGCCATCCCGATCGAACGCACCAAGGTCGGACGCCGCTCCGCCGATATGGCCGCCGAGTTGATCGACGACGGTTGGAGCCTCATCTTGTTTCCTGAGGGCGGACGTAGCCCCGACGGTTGGGGTCAGCCGTTCCGTGGCGGTGCCGCGTATCTCGCTCAGCGTTGCGGAGTTCCGGTGGTGCCCGTGCACATCGAGGGCACCGGTCGCATTCTCGGCAAGGGCCGGTCGAAGCCCCGTCCCAGCACCACTTCGGTCACGATCGGCGCTCCTCTCGTCGCGCGCGACGACGAGAACGCCGTGCGCTTCGCGAGCAGAATCGAAGCAGAAATCGCCGCTCTCGCCGACGAGGCCTCATCTGACTGGTACCGGGCTCGCATTCGGGCCCATGCCGGTGACAGTCCGTCGTTGTCGGGTCCGTCGATCGGTGCGTGGCGCCGATCGTGGGCGCTGGGCGACCGTTCCCGAGGCGCCAAGAAGCGCGCCAGAAACTGGCCTGATCTATGACCCACAGCGACCGCATCTTGATGGGCCCCGGCCCGTGCAATCCCTATCCCGAGGTGATCGAGGCGTTCACTCGCCCGGTGCTCGGGCATCTCGATCCCGAGTTCATTCCGCTCCTCGACGAGACCGGCCAACGGCTACGTCAGGCGTTCGGCACTACCAATGCCCTCACGTTCCCCGTCTCGGGAACCGGTTCGGCCGGCATGGAGGCTGCGTTCGTCAACTTCATCGAGCCGGGCGACACCGTCGTGGTCGGCGTCAACGGGGTGTTCGGGGGACGCATGTGCGACGTGGCCGCCCGCGCCGGCGCCGAGGTCGTGCGGGTCGATGCCCCTTGGGGCGCCGCTGTCGATCCTCAGCAACTCCTCGATGCCCATTCCAACCCCAAGATCATCGCGGTGGTCCACGCCGAGACGTCAACAGGGGTTCGCAACAACATCGCCGAGCTCGGTGCCGCCAAGGGCGACGCCCTCCTGCTCATCGACTGTGTGACCTCATTGGGGGGAATCCCGGTCGAGCTCGACGAGTGGAACGTCGACATCGCTTACTCGGGCACACAGAAGTGCCTCGGTGTCCCACCGGGCCTCGCTCCTCTGAGCGTGTCGGCCGCGGGTGTGGAACGCATCGTCGAGCGACCCCAGAGCTGGTATCTCGACCTCAACATGATCGCCAACTACGTCACCGGGGGTAGCGCCCGCGCCTACCACCACACCGCGCCGATTTCGATGATTTATGCGCTCCATGCCGGCCTCGGGGTTCTCCTCGATGAAGGCCTGGAGGCCTCGTTCGAGCGTCACCGGTCGTGTGGCGAGGCACTCCAGAGCGGTCTGGTCGAAATGGGCTTCGAACTCTTCGCCCAGGAGGGTCACCGTCTGCCCGAGCTCACCACGGTCGTGGTCCCCGTCGACCGTCTTCCGGCTGGGTTGGACGAGGCCGGCGTACGCCGACAGTTGCTGGACGACTACGGGATCGAGGTCGGTGGTGGCCTCGGTGAGTTCGCCGGAAAGGTCTGGCGAATCGGCCTGATGGGGCACACCGCCCGACAGCGCAATGTCACGCTGCTGCTCGGCGCTCTCGCCGAGATCATGGCTCCATCCGCCTAAGCGGATCAGTCGACCAATCTCAGCCCGCCCGGGGTCACGCCGATACCGGTTCGCGGCAGATCCACAGCGAACACCGTGCGGTGACCGGGATAGACGTGTTCGCTGAGCAGCACCGCCTCGCCGTCGCGCGATCTGGTGATCCGCTCGCAGACCAGCACGGGTGAGCCGGCGGGTACCCCGAGCAGTTCGGCATCGTCTGCCGATGCCGCCGCCGCTCCCACGGTTTGTTGGGCGCCTCCGAGTTCGACGTCGATCAGCTCGTAGAACGGCTTCACCTCGACATCGTTGCGCGATAGCCCGGCACCGATCGTCTCGGGACACCACACGGTGACCCGGGCGAAGGGCTGCCCGTCGGCCAGGTTGAGGCGCTTGACCTCGAGGACCCGCTGATCACCGAGCACTTCCTCGGCTCGCCTGGGGGCGTCCTTGAAGGCGAAGTCGAGCACTCTCCTTTCGGATCGGGCTCCAGCCGCATCGAGTTGTTGTTCGATGGTGTCGAGTTGATCGAGCGATTGACGAAGCGGGTCGGCCGACACGAACCAGCCAAGACCTTGGCGGGCTTCGACAATATGTTGGTCGCGCACCACTTCGAGTGCCCGACGCACCGTGACCCGGCTCACAGCGAATTCGCGCGAGAGCTCGGCCTCGCTCGGCAGCAGTCCGCCGGGGGTGTACTCGCCAGCGGCGACGCGGCGCTCGAGCTCGTGGGAGATCGACTGGTACCTGGGAATTCTCACGAACCGACTCTCACTCGTTGGCAGTCAATGACGCTGGAAGATGGAGCTGTACTTGCATTTTTGACCCACTTGTCTATAACTTGTATCGTTAACTTGAATATAGTACATGCAGAGCAGCCGAATCTCTAGGCTGCCTTGTCAATGCCAACCGAGAGGCCCGACCATGGCAGTAGCAGCCAGCACCCCGATCGAACTCATCAACGGCGTCTACGCCACCCTCGATCAGCGACTCGGAGCAGCCCGTACCAAGTTCGGTCGCGGACTCACCCTCGCCGAGAAGATTCTCATCAACCACCTCGATTCTCCCGACCAGGAACTCGAGCGTGGCGACTCCTACGTCGATCTGCGGCCCGACCGCGTGGCCATGCAGGATGCCACCGCCCAGATGGCATGGCTGCAGTTCATGACCGCCGGACTCGACGAAGTACAGGTTCCGGCCACCACCCACTGCGACCACCTGATTCAGGCCCGGATCGACGGCAAGCGCGACCTCCTCGCCGCTGTCGAGACCAACGAAGAGGTCTACGACTTCCTCGAGAGCGTGTGTGCCAAGTACGGCGCTGGGTTCTGGAAGCCCGGCAGCGGCATCATCCACCAGGTCGTGATCGAGCAGTACGCCTTCCCCGGCGGAATGATGATCGGCACCGACTCCCACACCCCCAACGCTGGCGGGCTCGGAATGATCGCGGTCGGTGTGGGCGGAGCCGACGCTGTCGACATCATGACCGGCTTCCCCTGGAACGTTCGCTGGCCCAAGGCAATCGGGGTGAAGCTCACTGGTTCGCTCAACGGCTGGACCGCACCCAAGGACATCATCCTCAAGGTCGCCGAGATCCTCACCGTGAAGGGCGGCACCGGAGCGATCGTCGAATACTTCGGTGAGGGCGCCGACAGCCTGAGCTGCACCGGCAAGGCCACCATCTGCAACATGGGTGCCGAGATCGGCGCCACCACCTCGCTGTTCGGTTACGACCCGGCCATGGCCCGCTACCTCGAGTCAACCGGCCGCGCCGAGATCGCTCAGGCCGCCAACGCCGTTGCCCATCACCTCAGGGCCGACGACGAGGTGTTGGCCGATCCCCACAGCTACTACGACCAAGTCGTGGAGATCGATCTCAACACTCTCACCCCTCACATCAACGGTCCGCACACTCCCGACCGAGCCCGCGAGGTCAGCGCTCTGGGCGACGAAGCCCGTTCCGAGGGGTGGCCCACCGCTATCAGCGCCGCTCTCATCGGTAGCTGCACCAACTCGTCCTACGAGGACATCACCCGAGCTGCTTCGATCGCCCGAGAGGCTGCGGCCAAGGGCCTCACAGTCAAGTCGAAGCTCATGATCACCCCTGGATCCGAGCAGGTGCGAGCGACGATCGAGCGCGACGGCCTGCTGGCCGACTTCGAGGCGCTCGGTGCCACTGTGCTCGCCAATGCCTGCGGGCCGTGCATCGGCCAGTGGGATCGCTCCGAGGAGACCGAGCATCGCGCTGGTGAGCCCAACATCATCGTCACCAGCTACAACCGAAACTTCCCGAAGCGCAACGACGGCGATCCCGCCACGCTCGCGTTCGTGACCTCGCCCGAGACGGTCATGGCCCTGGCTCTCGCCGGGTCGGTCGATTTCGACCCGATCAACGACACTCTCACCAACGAGTCCGGCGAAGAGGTTCGCCTCTCGGGTCCGGTGGGCGTCGAATTGCCGCCGGCCGGGTTCACACCCGGCGAGAACGGTTTCATGGCCCCGCCCGCCGACTCATCCTCGGTTGAGGTCAGCGTTTCGCCGGAGTCCAGCAGGCTCCAACTGCTGACTCCATTCCCGGCTTGGGACGGCAACGACTACTCCGACCTGCCGATTCTGGTGAAGGCTCAGGGGAAGTTCACCACCGACCACATCTCCATGGCCGGCCCGTGGCTGAAGTTCCGTGGACACCTCGAGAACATCAGCGGCAACCTCTACCTCGGCGCGGTCAACGCCTACCAGGGCTACGAGGTCGGATACGGCAAGAATCAGCTCACCGGAGCCACCCAGACCTTCCCCGACATCGCCCGGTCGTACCACGAGTCCGGTCAGCCTTGGGTCGTCATCGGTGACGAAAACATGGGTGAAGGCTCGAGTCGTGAGCACGCCGCCATGGAGCCCCGGTTCCGTCTCGGCTTGGTGGCAATCGCCCGTAGTTTCGCCCGAATTCACGAGACCAACCTCAAGAAGCAGGGCATGCTGCCGCTGACCTTCGCCGATCCGGCCGACTACGCCCGCATCGGCGAAGACGACCGCATAGCAGTGACTGGAATCGCTGATCTCGACCCCGAGGGACAGGTCACCGTCGAGGTCACTCCCCCGTCGGGAGAGACCTGGACGTTCCAGACCAACCACACGTTCAGCGCCGATCAGATCCAGTGGTTCAACGCTGGTTCGGCGCTCAACATCATCCGCGCCCAGACCGCAGGCTGACCTATCCGGTCGGCGGACCGGCCGGCCCATCATGGTCAGGTGAAGATTCGGGTACAGCTGTCGCCGGCCCACATGGCGACGATCACTCCGTCGGGATCCCTGGCATCGGTGATTCCCAGGAGCACTCCCCCGCTGCCCGGGTTGGTCACTACGAACAAGCCACTCGGGTCGCCTTCGATTGCCACGAACAGCTCGAAGGCCGCGCCGTAGGTGACTTCGAGGAATCCCACCGTTGCGCCGTAGCCGAGTCCGTCGACGGTGACCAGACCACCCGGGTTGTCGATGCCGTCGATGTACCACTGTGTGAACTCACCAACTTCGGAATCGAGCACACCTTCGGTGAGGACGATCTCGAAATCTCCCCACCTGATGACCCGAGCCCGAGGCCCGGCGCAGAACTCCGTCTCGATCCATCCGGAGTCGGCGGTGGAGGCTCCGAGCACAGCCGAGATGGAATCGACGACAGCCGCTGCATCCTGGCCCAGCGTGAGCACGGTGCCGTTGTCGAGCTGAACCCCAGTCTCGACCAACGTGACCTCCCCGGGCTGTCCGACCGGAACCGGGATTGTGGTGGTGGAGGTCGTGGTGGTGGAAGTCGTGGATGTGGTGGACGTCGTGGAGGTGGTGGACGTCGTGGAGGTGGTGGAAGTCGACGTGGTGGAGGTGGACGTTGCGGGAGCGGCAGTGGTGGTGGCGACGGTGGTTGTGGGGAGCGTGGTGGTGACAGGCGCGGCTGAGCCGTCGTCGCCACCAGCCAGAGCGAAAGCTCCCACGGCGGCACCCACGACCACCAGAATCGCCGCGGCGACCATCAAGCCGACCGGCAGACGACGCTCGGAGGGACCCTGCGGGGGTGGCCCGGAACGGGGTGCACCAGCAAGAGGCATCGCCATCGTCGGGTCGACGCCCGCCCCCTGAGGGGCCGGTGCCGAAAGCGGAGTTCCGGCCGGAGGTGTGGCCGATGTTGCGCTGGATGGTGTGGCCGGTCGGGGCGTGGCTGCGGAATCGCCCTCA
>JAJCXW010000248.1 GCA_029263235.1 Acidimicrobiales bacterium | reverse complement strand
GGAGCATCCACACAACAAGGCGCGAGGTACTTTCACCGAAGTAGCCGGCGTGGTCCAGCCCCGGCCGGCCCCCCGCTTCAGCCGCACCGACAGCAGCATCCAGCGACCCCCACCTCATGCCGGCCAGCACACCGATGAGGTTCTCGCCGACTGCGGGTTCGATGAACACGAAGTGGCAGAGATGCGCGAGTCGGGCGCGGTGGCCTGAGGTGGCCACAGCAGTCTTCTTCCACGCTCATCCCGACGACGAATCGATTTCGACGGCGGGCACGATGATGTTGGCCTCGCGTGCTGGTCACCGCGTCGTTCTCGTCACCGCCACCGATGGTGCTCTCGGGGAGGCCAATCCCGACTCGGTGCCGGCCGGATCCAGCCTTGCTGAGGTACGGGCTGCCGAACTGAATCGCGCCGCCGAGGTGATCGGCGCTGATCGAGTGGTGATGTTGGGCTACCCCGACTCTGGGATGGAGGGGGCGCCGAGCAATGAGGTCGCTGGATGCTTCTGGCAGACACCGGTCGACGAAGCAGCGCGACGTCTCGCCGAGGTTCTCATCGAGGAGAGCGCCCACGTTCTCACCATCTACGACTCCCACGGCAACTACGGCCATCCCGATCACATTCAAGTCCATCGGGTGGGTGCGAGAGCGGCCCAAATGGCCGATGTGGGTCGTGTCTATGAGGCAACCATGAATCGCGACCATTTGCGGGCATTGGCCGATGAGGCTTCGTTCGCCGAGATCGACGCCGGCGAAGACCTCGAGGCCCGCCGCAAGGAGATCCGAGAGTCGAAGATGGGGATGCCGGCGGCGATGATCACCCATGCGGTCGACGTGTCGTCGGTCATCGATCTCAAGCGCTCAGCCATAGCTGAGCACCGCTCGCAGATCACCGAGGAGTCGTTCTTCATGGCCCTCCCGCCCGAGGCCTTCGTCGCGGCTTTCGGCACCGAGTGGTTCGTCCGGCATGGCTCGGCCAGCGGCGGGCCTCCCTACTCCGACGACCTGATCGGTTCCGGCGACTCAACCACCGAGTCGGAGAACCCATGATCGGAGTTCTCGCCTCGATTCGATCGTTCCATGACTCCACCGCTTGGATTCTGGTCGCCACCAACGGTTTCGCGGGGTCGTGGGCATTGGGCGCGCACTTCCTTCCCCGGCTTCGCCATCGATCGATCTGGGGTGCCGTTGTGGTCGCCGAGGCGGTGGTGATCGCCCAGGTCATTCTCGGCGTGTTGCTCCAGACATCCGAGGACATCGACCCTGATCGGCATCAGCTCTACGGCTTCTCGGCCTTCATCAGTATCGGGCTCATATATGCGTACCGAAACGAGATGAAGGACCGCCCCTATCTCCTCTACGGCCTCGGGAGCCTGTGGATCATGGGACTGGGACTCAGGGCGATCTTCCTCAGCACCTGAACGGCCGGGCGAACCCTTGCCCCTGCATGGAAATTGTTCCTGATTGTCTTGATATCGGAGCCGCGTAGGCGGACAATCAAGTCAGAGAGGTTCACCCAATCAGACAGGTAGGTCAATGCCATGACTGACTCAACCGTAATTGTCGGAGTTGACGGCTCACCGGAATCGATGGTGGCACTGCACTGGGCCGCAAAGTTCGCTCCATCCGATGTCCCAATGGTGGCCGTGAGGGCTTGGGATTTCCCCGTATGGTCGGCGTTCCCGTCGCCGCTCGGGGGTTATCCGGTTCCGCCGGCCGAGGAAATGCAAGAGGTGGCCATTGAGCAGCTGGCGACCGCTGTCGAGCTGGTCGATCGGCCAGTCACGGCTGAGGTGATTCGTGGTGAGCCGGCGACCTCGCTGATCAACCGGGCCGGCGTCGACGATCTGATTGTCGTGGGCACCCGAGGCTTCGGAGCGGTCCGGGATTGGTTGATGGCGTCGGTGAGCACGAGTTGCGCGGCACACGCCGAGGGACCGGTGGTGGTGGTTCCGTCCTCGGCAGAGGCCGGCAAGCTCGACCGTGTTGTGGTGGGTGTCGACGGTTCCGAGAACTCACACCGTGCAGTGCGCTGGGCGCTCGATCATGTTCCGGCGCCCACACCCATAAGAGTGGTCGCGGCATGGGACACGCCCGTTCTCTATGGCTACGACCCGATGGTGCCCGACTCGGCTGCCTACGAGGAGGCGGCGCGAAAGCGACTCGAGGAAGTCTGCGATGCGCTCGGGAAGACCGATATCGACTGCAGCCGGTTGGAGACTCTCACGGTGAGAGGAGATCCACGCGCCGCCCTGAGCCACGAGTCCGAGCAGGCCGACCTGCTCGTCATCGGCAGTCAGGGTCACGGCGGAATACTCCACCTGGTGATGGGATCGGTGGCAGCGTCTCTGGTGCACTCGCCGAAGTGCCCGCTCGCCGTCGTGAGGTAGATGGAAAGATCGGTCGAAACACGATTTCTCCCGGTCGTGGTTTCTTGTCGACGTTTACTAGGGTCTCGTGTCTCCGGGCGAAAATCGCCTGGGCCGGTCGAACTCGACCGAACCGACTCCGGAGGTCGACATGGCCAGCGCTTCTGATGCAGCCGATCAGCTTCTCGATGGCTACGGCATTTCCAACCCGAATCTGGCATTCGGGTTGAGCCAGGACCAACTGTTCGAAGCAGCGGTGGCCAACGATCGTGGTCGGGTCGAGGTCGGTGGTTCCACCGACCAGCAGAAGGCATTCGCCACTTCGCTGGGTGTCGACGGTCCGCTCGTCTACTACACCGATCCCGAATGCACGGGCCGACCCGTGAGCGACACGTTCTGTGTCGATCGGGCCAGCGTCACCGACGACGTCTGGTGGAAGGACGGGTTCTCCAAGTTTGATCCCGAAGCGTTCGACCAACTCCTCCCGAGGGTTGTCGAGCATCTCAATTCCACCCAGCCCACGCTCTACGTCACCGATCTGTTCTGTGGCTGGGAGACCGAGTTCGCCGAGCCGTTCCGCTTCGTGGGCGAATACGCGACCCACGCCTATTTCTGCAACGTGATGTTCCCCAGCGATGTCCGCGATGATCCCGATCGAGCCGACAGCGGATGGACTCTGATCAACGTTCCGTCGTTCATCTGCGATCCCCAGCGCGACTCCACTCGTTCGAATCGAGCGGTGATCATCGATATCGAGGGCAAGGTCGCCCTCGTGCTCGGTCCGGCCGACTACTGCGGCGTCAACAAGAAGACGATGTTCACCGTGATGAACTTCGTTCTTCCCGGCAAGGGCCAGCTCTCGATGCATTGCTCCGCCAATGTCGGAGACGATCTCGACAGCGCCATCTTGTTCGGCCTCAGCGGCACCGGGAAGACCACGCTTTCGGCCGACCCCGACCGTCAGCTGATCGGCGACGATGAGCACGTCTGGACCGACGCGGGCATCGCCAATTTCGAGAACGGGTGCTACGCGAAGCTGATCGATCTCGACAAGGACGACGAGCCGGTGATAGCCGAGGCGCTGTCCAGGAAGGGAACGTTGATCGAGAACGTGCCTCGGTTGCCGGGGCGAGAGCTTTCCGACACCCGACCCGACGAACTCGATCTCTTTGATTCATCGGTCACCGAGAACACGAGATTCGCCTATCCGCTCTCGTGCAACCCCAACGTGGCGCCCGGAGCCAAGGGTCCTCACCCCCAGACGATCGTGTTGCTCACCGCCGACGCATTCGGCGTGCTTCCTCCGGTGTCGATACTCGATCGGGCCGAGGTCATGTACCACTTCGTCATGGGATTCACCTCCAAGCTCGCGGGCACCGAGGTCGGAGTCGTTCAGCCAGAGCCGAGCTTCTCGTCGTGCTTCGGAGCACCGTTCATGTCGCGGGGCCCCTACGACTATGCGGAGCTGTTGGCCGATCGGATGGAACACCACGAGACGCGATGCGTTCTGCTCAACACGGGGTGGACCGGCGGCGCCCACGGCATCGGCAAGAGAATGTCGCTCGAGCACACCAGAGCGATCCTTCGAGCCGCGCTGACCGGTGAGCTCGACGATGTCGAAGTTGCGGAACATCAGATCCTGGGCCTGAAGATGCCGGTCTCGTGCCCGGGAGTTCCGGCAGAGATTCTCTCTCCCAGAAACACCTGGTCCGACTCCGACTCCTACGACGAGGCTGCTACGAAACTACGCGACATGTTTCGCGGCCACTACGAGAAGCAGGGCTACGAATCCCACGGCATCGCGGCCGCGATCTGATCGGGTTGAGGGGGGTCGACTTCTCAGGTCTCGGGGGTCGCCATGTCGACCTCGGAGCCCAATCGGAGATTGGTCGCGAGTCCCTGCGAATCGAGGTCGAACTGCACCCGCTGGCCCTGTCGGAGCATCCGAAGAATCGAACCTTCGAGCGCGTTGTCGGCCAAATCGACGTCGGCGAGGTCGGCTTCATTGATGATCACACCGTCGCGGCTGACCGGGTCGTAGCTCTTGATTACACCCTGCATCGGGCGAAGCGTACCGGCCCGAGGTCCACGTGGTCGACGCGCGGCCGGTACGATCCGTCGCCGTGACCCTCGAGCAACTGGATGCCTCATCCCTCAGGTCGATCATCGTCGCGTTCAGCGATTCTCTGGTCGAACATCGCGAGGCGATCAACAATCTCAATGTCTATCCGGTGCCCGATGGCGACACCGGCACGAACATGTCTCTGACGCTGCGTTCGGTGGTCGAGGAAATCGACTCGAGAGACAGCGATCTAGAGTCAGTTTGCGACGCGATCGCCCACGGCTCGCTGATGGGCGCCAGAGGCAACTCCGGTGTGATCATGTCGCAGGTACTTCGTGGGTTCGTCGGCGTTGTGTCATCGGCGCCCGACATCGGAGCAACGACATTCGCCGAGGCCTTGTCGGCGGCCGCCGCCGGTGCCTACGGAGCTGTCGGCAACCCGGTGGAAGGCACGATCCTCACCGTCGCGCGCGAAGCCGGCGAGGCCGCATCGACGGCCTCCGCGGCCGGCGCCGACCTGCTCGGGGTCGTCACCGCCGCACACGACGAGGGCACGGCATCTCTCGAACGCACGCCGCTGCTGTTGCAGGTCCTGGCCGATGCCGGTGTTGTCGATGCCGGTGGAGCCGGCTTCTTGTTGCTACTCGACGCCACGCTCAACGTCATCGACGATCGGCCCATGCCTGAGCCGTCAATTGCCGGTCCGCCGGTCGATCCATCACATCCCGGAGGCGACGACCACGGCGATTCGATAGCCGATCTCAAGTACGAAGTTATGTTCTTCCTCGACGCTCCGGACGATTCGATCGGCGACTTCAAGTCGGCCTGGGCCGAGGTCGGCGATTCGATAGTGGTGGTGGGCGGAGATGGAATCTGGAACTGCCATATCCACACCGACGACATCGGTGCATCGATCGAGGCCGGCATATCAGTCGGTCGCCCTCACGAGATCCGTGTCACCGACCTGCTCGAGGAGTTGGAAGAACGAGCCCGTCTCTCCGTCGAGACCGGCGCTCCAGCCGACGCTGTTGCCGGAGACCCGGTTCCGACCGCGGTCGTCGCGGTTGGCGTTGGTGCTGGAGTGGTCGCGATCCTGCGATCAATGGGAGTGCGTGTGGTCGTCGCCGGAGGCCAGTCGATGAACCCGTCGACCGCCGACTTGGTTGCGGCAGTCGAGTCAGTTCCCGCTCCGGAGGTGGTGATCCTCCCCAACAACAAGAACATCATTCCCGTGGCCGAACAGGTCGACGCTCAGTCGAGCCGCACGGTGAGGGTTGTCCCCACTCGAGGGGTAGCCGAAGGAATGGCGTCGTTGATGGCCTACGACCCCCAGGTTTCGGCCGATCAAAACGCGGCAGCGATGGGCGCGGCCGCGAGCGACGTGGTCGCAGGCGAGGTCACCCAGGCCGTGCGCGACTCAGTGTCCGATGCCGGCCCGATCGCCAACGGCGACTGGTTGGGTATCTGCCGCGAGGGGATTCGCAGCGTCGCCCCGACGCTTCTGGAAGCGGCCACTGGGCTGCTCGATGTGATCATCGACGATGAGCACGAGCTGCTCACCGTGATCGGTGGGGTCGACGCCGACGAGGACGTCACCCGCCAGATCGTCGAATGGCTCGAGGAGTTTCATCCCGAGGTCGAGGCCGAGGTCCACGACGGCGGCCAGCCGCTCTACCCGTACTACTTCGGGCTCGAATAGGTTCGGCGTGGCGGCCGACGATCCACCGCTCACCCTCGGCGAGTTGGCCGAGATCCCGGTTCAGCGCCTCCGTGGTGTCGGCGAGAAGAAGTCCAAGGCGCTGGCCGCACAGGAGATCTTCAACGTTCTCGATCTGTTGCAGCACTACCCGCGCCGCTACCTGGATCGCACCCGACAGGCCCGCATCGAGGAGTTGGAGCCGGGATCCGAGGCGACGGTCCTGGGTGAGGTGCGCAGCATCTCGACTCGCCGCACCCGAAACGGGCGGACCCTCACGACAGTGGGGTTCGGTGATGGCACCGGCCGACTCTCTCTCACGTTCTTCAATCAGCCTTGGAGGGAGCGTCAGCTCAGCGAGGGAACCGAGGCGATCGTCTACGGCAAGGTCGACTTGTATCGAGGGCAGCGTCAGATGTCGAACCCGGTGGTCGATCTCGTGGGTGATCGCACTGGTCGGATCATTTCGGTCTATCCCCAGTCGGAGAAGGCCGGCCTCCATACGTGGGACCTGGCGGCGTTCGTCGCCGAGGCTCTGGCTCGTTGTCAACCGCGGGGCATCGCTGATCCGGTTCCGTCGTCGGTGCTCGACCGGTTCGATTTCATCGACCGTGAGGCAGCATTCCAGGGCATTCATCTTCCCGACTCGATGGCGGAGAAGGCTGAGGCGCGTCGCCGTCTGGTCTTCGACGAACTGCTGCGGGTGCAGCTCGAGTTGGTGCGGCGCAAGCGACGAATCGAACGCGATACGGCCGGGCTCTCTCATCAGGTCGACGGCGAGTTGGTGTCGGCCTTCCATGATCGACTGGAGTTTGATCTCACCGGAGCGCAGAGACGCACCATCGAGGAGATCAACGCCGACCTTGTCGAGGCTCGGCCGATGCATCGGCTTCTGCAGGGTGATGTCGGGTCGGGCAAGACTGTTGTGGCGGTGTCGGCGTTACTGGTGGCGGTCCAGGGTGGAATGCAGGGCGCGCTGATGGCCCCCACCGAGGTGCTGGCCGAGCAGCACTTCCTGGGTGTGAGCCGGCTGCTCGAGGGCATGAGCGTCGAGGATCCGTCGACGCTCATGGGTGATCGACCACTGGCTGTCGCCCTTTTGGTCAATCGGATCGGGGCGACAGAACGACGTCGTGTCCTGGCCGATCTGGCCACCGGAAAGGTCGACATCGTGATCGGGACCCATGCCCTCATCCAGGAGAAGGTCGAATACCGGTCGCTGGGCGTGGTCGTGATCGATGAGCAACACCGTTTCGGGGTGGAGCAGCGGGCGGCGCTGCGCGACAAAGGAGACGCAACCGCGGCCCCCGACGTCCTCGTGATGACCGCCACCCCCATACCCCGCACCGCCGCGATGACGGTCTACGGCGATCTCGATGTGTCGGTACTCGACGAGATGCCGCCCGGCCGTACCCCGATCGCCACGGTCTGGGCCCGCACCGACTTGGAGGAGGTCGGGGTGTGGGCTGATGTCCGCGACGCCGTCGCCGAAGGCCGACAGGCCTATGTGGTGTGTCCGCTCATCGACGAGTCAGAGGCACTCGATGTGAGCTCCGCCGAAGAGACCTTCGAACGGCTCGTCAACGACGAGTTGTCCGGCCTGCGGGTGGGCTTGCTCCACGGCCGGATTCGCCCGGCCGACAAGGAAGCCACGATGGAGTCATTCCGTTCCGGCGACATAGATGTGCTGGTCGCGACGACGGTCATCGAGGTGGGTGTCGATGTTCCCAACGCCACGGTCATGGTCGTTCTCGACGCCGGACGATTCGGAATCGCTCAGCTCCACCAACTGAGAGGACGAGTCGGTCGCGGAGCCCACGAATCGCGCTGCTACCTGGTTGGGGATCCGACCACCCCCGACGGCCAAGCCCGCCTGGAGGCCCTCGTTGCGAGCACCGACGGATTCCATCTGGCCGAGGTCGACCTCGAACTGCGAGGCGAGGGCACGATCATGGGAGAGCGTCAGAAAGGCCGCAGCGATCTGAAGCTGGCCTCGCTGCGGCGGGACCGGGAATGGGTCGAATCGGCCCGCCAGGTCGCGTTCGAGATCATCGACTCCGATCCGGAGCTCGACGACCATCCGAGTCTTCGCGACGAGATCGATCTGCTTCTCGCCGACGACGAAGCCGAATTCCTGATGAAGAGCTGAACCGGCCGAGCCGATGGCCGGACGATCGAATCAGTCGTCGAAATCCTCGGCTACGACCTCGAGGTCCCACCGGTCGAGGCAGTCCCTGCAGCGGTAGGCGACGATGTCGCCGGGGGCGAATCCCTCGTCGGGTTCGTACGAGATCAGGTGGCTGTCGCCCCCACAATCCACACAAATAATCGTCTTAGCGATTGCCACGGAGTGGACCGTACCCCGACCCGGGCCACACTGGTGCAATGGCCATGTACAGGAGCTGCAAATGAGGGTGGTGTCCGGCACCGCCGGGGGACGACGACTCAAGGTGCCCGACGGCGTCAACACCCGTCCGTCCACCGATCGAGTACGCGAAGCGATGTTCAACTCTCTCTACTCGCTTGGCGCGATCGAGGGAACGACAGTTCTCGACCTGTTCGCCGGCTCCGGCGCACTGGGCATCGAGGCCTTGTCGCGTGGGGCATCGAAAGCGACTTTCGTGGAGAACGACCGATACGCCCGAGAGGTCATCGAAGACAATCTCGAGGCACTCGGAATGGACGACATCGCTGATGTGGTGTCGGCCGACGGACCCAACTATCTGGCCCGATCGGCCCCATACGATCTTCTGCTGCTCGACCCCCCCTACGACTTCGAGGGCTGGGACGACCTCCTCGATCAGGTCTCCGAGGCGATGGTGGTCATCGAGTCCCGTAGAGAGATCGATGTACCGTCAAGTTGGGTTGTCCACCGCGTGCGTCGCTACGGCGGTACCGTTGTGACTCTCGCAACCGCAACGGGTCAACCTGGGGAGTGACAAGAGTGGCTCGCGTTCTGTATCCCGGATCCTTCGATCCCGTCCACAACGGCCATGTCGAGATCATTGAGACCGCGGCGTCTCTGTTCGACGAGGTAGTTGTCGCGGCGATGAGAAATACCCAGAAGGGCGACGGCATTTTCGACCTCGACGACCGGGAGGCGATGTTGGTGGAGTCCACCAGCCATCTTCCCAACGTGTCGGTCACCATGTTCTCGACACTGGTCGTCGATCTTGCCCGCAAGGTCGAGGCCGATTTCATCATCAAGGG
>JAJCXW010000247.1 GCA_029263235.1 Acidimicrobiales bacterium | reverse complement strand
CGACATACACGAAGGCGCGGTCGACCCCGGCCGGTTCACCTACGACCTCGATGCCCTGCGCCAACAGGCCCAACGGGTGCGTCCCAAGCTCATCACGATCGGCACCAGTCTCAACCTGTTGCCCCATCCAGTCGCGGCGATCCGCGAGATAGCCGACGAGGTCGGAGCCAAGGTGCTGTTCGATTCGGCCCATGCCTGCGGCATGTTCGCCGGTCGAGTGTGGCCCATGCCTCTCGACGAAGGCGCCGACATCGTCACCATGAGCACCTACAAGAGTCTTGGTGGACCGCCCGCTGGCCTGATCTTCAGCCGCGACGAGGAACTCGCCCACCGCATCGACGCGATTGCATACCCGGGCCTCACCGCCAACTTCGATGCCGGCTGCACCGCCGCTCTGGCCATCACCATGCTCGACTGGATCGACCACGGCCCCGCCTACGCGGAAGCAATGGTGTCGACAGCCGCCGCCCTGGCCAGTGAGCTCGGGGCTCGAGGGATCGAGTCATTCAGAACCGATGAGGGTCCCACTCGTTCACATCAGTTCGCAATCGACACCGCCCGATGGGGAACCGGTCACCAAGCGGCGCTGCGATTGCGTGAGGCCAACATCCTCGCCTCCGAGATAGGTCTGCCACCGGGCGCTTCGGGTTCGGGTTCGCCCACGGGACTACGGGTCGGCACCCCCGAGATCGTCAGATGGGGAATGAATGCGACCCACATGCCCGAGCTGTCCGACCTGATCGCCGAGGCGTTGGTGGGCGAACCTCAGATGATCGCGGCGAGAGCAACCGAGTTTCGGTCGCGATTCAACGAGATCCACTTCATCCGCAGCTGAGTTCAGGTCCAGGCCGAATCGCGTTCGCGGTTGGCCTCGTTGACCATGGGCAGCACGTTGCGCCACTCGCCGTCGTGATCGTGGAGGGCCGCAGCTACGGCTCCGGCCGTTGGCACCAGGCCGATCTCGCCCACGCCCTTCACCCCGTAGGGGGAGTTGGGTTGCGGCTCCTCGATGAGGATGACCTCGACCTCGGGCATGTCCTTGGGCCGGATGATGTCGAGGCTGCGCAGGGTCTCGTTGACGGGCCGGCCATCGGCATCGCATGGGAAACCTTCGCTCAGGGCGTAGCCGAGGCCCATGTGCACGGCCCCTTCGACCTGCCCTTCGCAGAGGAGCGGGTTGATGGCCCGTCCGACGTCGTGGGCTGCCACGACTCGGTCGACGTTTCCGGTTTCGGGATCGAGCTCGACGAGCTGGGCGGCGTATCCGAATGTGGAGTGGATGATCGGCTCGGGGCTGCCGTCGCCGAGCTTGGTGGTCCAGTCGACGACGTAACGGCCTTCGTATTCCACACCGACTTCACAGCCACCGGCCGCTGCGTTGCGGCAGGCATCGGCGACCGATCCCGAACACATGAGGGTGCCACGGCTCCCGGTGGTCTGGCCGGCTCCCAACTCGCGTGACGTGTCGACGAGCACACGTATCCGATCGGGATCGATGTGAAGCTCTTCGACGGCGACTTGGCGGGCAACGGTGTGCACTCCCTGACCCATTTCGGTCCAGCAATGACGCACCTCGACGGTGTCGTCGGGCATGAACTGAACGGTGGAGATCGAGACCTCGACCGCGCCGTTGCCCAACCCCGAATTCTTGAGGCCGAGCCCCATGCCCACCGGCCGGCCGGCGGCGACGGCGGCGTCCCATGCCGGCTTCACGGCGTCGAGGCACCTTCGGGCTCCGGCGCTCCCACTGTCCATTCGCTGACCGGGGCCCCAGATCACGCCGGGAGATATGACGTTGCGCGACCGGATCTCCCATCCACTGATCCCGACCGCGGTGGCGAGTCGGTCCATGGCCCCTTCCATCGCGAACTGGGCCTGGTTGGCGCCGAATCCTCGAAACGCCCCGCAGACGGAGTTGTTGGTGCGAACGGCGATGGCCTCGACATCAATGTTGTCGATCACGTACGGACCACTGGCGTGGCCGGCTGCCCGTTCGAGGACCTTCATTCCGACCGATGCGTAGGGTCCGGAGTCGCCGATCATGCGCACCCGCAAGGCGGTAAATCTGCCATCGGAGTCGCATCCGGCTCGGAGGTGGATGCGAATCGGGTGGCGCTTGTTGTGGACCAGGAACGATTCCTCGCGGCTGAACGTGGTCTTCACTGGTCGTCCGGTGATCCAGGCGGCGAGGGCGGTTTGTCCCTGGTTGGACATGTCTTCTTTGCCACCGAATGCTCCACCGTTGGACACCAGTTCGACCACAACTTGGCTCTGGTCGATGTCGAGAATCCGGGCGATGTCGTTGCGGTCGTCCCACACGCCTTGGCCGCCTGAGTAGACGTGAAGAGATTCAGTTGCGCCGTCGGCTCCGACCGCCGGGACGGCCAGTGAGGACTCGGGCTCGAGAAAGGTGTGGTCGACGCGTTGGGTCTGGAAGACCTCGTCGACCACATGGGCCGATGCGGCCAGGGCGGCTTCGGTGTCACCGCGGGAGTACTCCGACACCGACAACACGTTTCCGTCGAGTTGCCAGACCGCCGACTCGTTGCTTTCGAGGGCGACAAGGGGGTTGGTGATCGGCTCGTGGACGTCGTAGCTCACGTTGACCAGGGACGTGGCTGCTCGCGCCTGCAAGCGGGACTCGGCCACGACCAGGGCGAGAACATCGCCGAGATAGCTGGTGCGGCCTCCTACTGGAATGAACACGGGCCAGTCCTTGTGGACGATGCCTGATCGCAATTCGCCGGGCACGTCGGCGCCGGTGATCACCGCAACGACTCCGGGTGCGGCCATGGCGGCACTGGTGTCGATGCTGAGCACGTCGGCTCTGGCGTGGTCGGTGAGCACGACGGCACCGTGTAGGCATCCGTCGGGCTGAATGTCGTCGACGTATCCACGGTCGCCCAGCGACAGTTCGTTGGCCTCGTATTTCACACCGCTCGACCCGATGCCTCCGGACTCGCCGGCCGTGGGAGTGGTGCCGTTGGCGAGGTCCTCGACCGCGTCGAGGATCTTGATGTAGCCGGTGCAGCGACACAGATGACCACCGAGGTGACGCGATGCCTGGTCTCGGGTCACCGGCTGATCACGACCGAGCAGCGACACCGTTCTCATCACGATTCCCGGTGTGCAGAAGCCGCATTGGAGGGCTCCGTGGGCGGCGAAAGCGGAAGCGATGCGATTTCGTTTCTCGTCGTCGACGCCTTCGAGAGTGACTATCTCGGCGCCTTCGGCCTTCTCCAGCGAGGTCTGGCAGGCCACACGGGCCTTGCCGTTGATCAAGACCGTGCAGCACCCACATTGGCCGCTGGGGGAGCAGCCGTCCTTGGCCGCCGTGAGGCCGAGTTCGTCGCGCAGGGCCGACAACAGGTGGGGGTGATGGTCGCCGACCGTGGTTTCCTCGCCGTTGCATTGAAATGTGGCCATCTATCGGCTCCCGGGATTGCTGGACTTGATCTGGGCTCTCACTTCGCCGCCAATTCGGTCAGCACCTGTAGTAGCACGTTGGCGCCGGATTCGAGATCTGCAGGACTGGTGTGTTCGGCAGGATTGTGCGAGACACCGCCTTGGCTGGGCACGAAGATCATTCCGGTGGGGCAGATCCGGGCCAGCATCTGGGCATCGTGGCCGGCCCCGCTGGGCATGCGCTTCACCGAGAGTCCCATCGCCTTGGCCACCCGCTCGATTCTGTCGACCACAGCCGGGTCGAACTCGACCGGGTCGAAGCGGGCCAGCTCGCGTGTCGACACGGTGACTCCCGCATCGGCTGCCGTCGCCTCGATGAATTCGACCACCCGACGCTCGGCCTCGAGCAGGACATCGTTGTCGGTGTTGCGAAGATCGACGGTGAACGTGGCGCTGGCGGCGACGACATTGACCAAGTTGGGTTCGAGCTCGATGCGCCCCACGGTGCCGACCTGGGGATGTCCGAGCTCGACCGCCAGGTCGCCCACGTACGCGGCAGTGCGGAAGGCAACCAGGCCGGGGTCGTGGCGCAGCGACATGGGGGTGGTGCCGGCGTGGTTCGACTGGCCGGTGAGGGTGAACTCGGTCCAGCTGATGCCCTGAACGCCGGTGAGGGCACCAACATCGAATCCCTCGGCCTCGAGCACCGGGCCCTGCTCGATGTGTAGTTCGACGAACGCCGCTGGTGCTGTTGCCGGCAGAGGGGCGGCACCGATGTAGCCGATGCGTTCGAGTTCGCCACCAACCGTCGCTCCGTCGATTCCGGAGATCGAATGGGCCTGCTCCAGAGCCATTCCACCCACGTAGACCAAACTGCCGAGCATGTCGGGCTGAAAGCGGGCGCCCTCCTCATCGGTGAAGAACCCGACGGCGATGGGCCGGAGGGGGGTAACGCCGGCGGTTCGAAGGGTTTCGATCACTTCGAGGCCGGCGAGCACCCCGAGATTGCCGTCGTAGCGACCGCCGGTGGGAACGGTGTCGATGTGTGATCCGCACATCACGGCTGGGCCGGTGGTCTCACCTGGCATCACGCCCACCACATTGCCGATTCCGTCGATGGAGATGTCGAGGTCGAGGTCTCGCATCCAACCAACGACGAGGTCGCGGCCGGCCTTGTCCTCGTCGGTGAGAGCGAGGCGTGATGAGCCGTCGGTGCCTTCGATGGCCCCGATCTCGGCGAGTGCCGCGAGTCGATCCAGGAGCCGACGAATATCGATTCGGAGATCTGATTCGGGGGTTAGCGGAAACGAGGTCACCGCGCATTGTAGTCGGTGGTCCTGGACGGGAACAGTGCTCGATTGTCGACGCGGGATTGCCAACGACGCTGGTCTGGGAACCTATGGTGGGGCGGTGAGCGACGAGAGCGAATCAGCCGACCTGTTGGTCCACGACGCCGATCTGCTGGCGACTGTCGACGACCAACGTCGAGAGATACGAGGTGGTTGGGTCGCCATAAAGGACGGGCTCGTTCAGAGCTTGGGTGGCCCCGACGATCATGCGCCGTCGGCGACCCGGCGAGTCGATGCCTCCGGGTGCCTGGTCACTCCGGGTCTCATCAACACCCACCATCACCTCTACCAGAACCTCACACGTGCCTACGGCCCCATGACCTCGGCCCCGCTGTTCGGATGGCTCCAGTCTCTATACCCGTTGTGGACCGACGCCCTCGATGAGGAAGCGGTCAACGTGGCGGCATGGGTCGGGCTGGCTGAACTGGCATTGAGCGGATGCACGACCTCGTCTGATCACCACTACATCCAT
The DNA here is from genome assembly GCA_029263235.1 of Acidimicrobiales bacterium. GTDB lineage: Bacteria > Actinomycetota > Acidimicrobiia > Acidimicrobiales > Aldehydirespiratoraceae > SZUA-87. The sequence goes on along the minus strand of JAJCXW010000247.1, from coordinate 6,471 downwards.
CCTCCGGGGGCCGGCGACCTGCTCGGTGCCGAGATCACCGCCGCCGCCGACCTCGGCATGCGCTTCCACCCGACCTACGGATCGATGAGTCTGTCGGTGAAAGACGGCGGTCTGCCCCCCGACAATGCGGTCCGCGACGAGGACGACATCCTCGCCGAATCGGAGCGCCATGTGGCCCGCCATCACGACCGGTCACACGGGGCGATGGTGAGGGTCGCTCTGGCGCCGTGCTCCCCGTTCTCGGTCTCCCGCGACCTGATGGTTCGCAGCGCCCAACTGGCCGAACAACTCGACGTGAGGCTCCACACCCATCTGGCCGAAAACGCCGAGGACGACGAGTTCGCGGTGGCGAGTTTCGGTATGCGGCCCGTCGACTACTACGAAGATGTCGGCTGGATGAGCAGTCGGTCTTGGGGCGCCCATGTGGTGCGGCCCGACCCCGACGAAGTTCGGCGCCTCGGTGCTGCTGGTGTGGGCATCGCTCACTGCCCGAGTTCCAACATGATCCTCTCGTCGGGCATCGCGCCGGTCGTCGATCTGCGCCATGCCGGATGTCCGGTGGGAATTGGCTGCGACGGCTCATCGTCGGCCGACAGTTCGTCGCTGTGGCAGGAGGCCCGGCTGTCGTTGCTGGCCGGAAAGCTCAAGTCGGGGGCCGATGCCATCACCGCGAGGGACAGCCTCGAGATCGCCACCCGTGGCGGCGCCGGATGTCTGGGTCGCGAGGGCGAAATCGGTGAGCTGTCGGTGGGGGCGGTCGGCGACGTCGCAGTGTGGCGACTCGACGGCCCGATCTTTGCCGGCGTGCTCGACGACCTGATCGAGGGATGGCTTCGTTGCGGACCGACCAGCGCCACCCACACGATCGTGGCCGGTCGGGTGCTCGTGGAGGAAGGCCGGATCGTGTCGCCGAGGCTCGACGAGATGCTTCAGAACCACAAGCGGATCGCCCGGCGTTTCCAGCCCGCGTAGCCGGGTGGCTCGGGTCAGCTCAGGTCAGCTGAGCGCAGCCAGAACCCGACTCGGAGTGAGCGGGAACGAATCGAACCAGATGCCGGTGGCGTCGTGTACGGCAGCGATCACCGCTGGCGCATAGGTGATGTAGGGCATCTCAGCCATGCCGCGTGCGCCATAGGGACCGAGGGGGTCGGCCAATTCGAGAATGACGCTTTCCACCATCTCGGGGATGTCGCCGATCCCGGGAATCAGATACGACGACAGTCGCGGGTTGGTGATGTGACCGTCGCTCAACTGAAGGTCTTCGCTGAGCGCGTAGCCGTTGGCCTGCACCACAGCCCCCTCGATCTGGCCACGAACGAGCGCCGGGTTGATGGCCTTGCCCACGTCGTGGGTGGAGACGACTCGATCGACCCGGATCTGGCCGGTTCCCGTGTCGATCGACACCTCCACCTCTGTGGCCATGTAGCCGTAGCTGAAGTTGGGCGCCCCGACGCCGGTCTCAGGGTCGAGCGACTCGGTGGGTGGAGGCACGTAGCGAAACGCGCCAACCGCCGGCCGCTGGCCATCGCGCCAGGCCTTGTCGGCTTCCTCCGCGGCCCCGAGAATTGAGTTCCCGGCCATGAAGGTGAGACGTGAGGCCGAGCACGAACCCGAATCGCCACTGGTGGCGGTGTCGGAGAAATGGCCGGTGATGGCTTCGAGCGGAAGGCCGAGAGCATCGGCGGCGATCTGACGAATCGCCAGATGGGCTCCCTGTCCCACATCGGATCCGCCGTGGTAGAGGTCGGCACGATCGGGGGTGTCGCCGTCGCCGTGGAGATGGATGTCGGCCTCACAGCGCTCGGGAAAGCCGAACGAGAACCCGACGTTCTTGTAGCCGGATGCGAACCCTCGACCGGTGACAATCGAGTCGGGCTGAGTGGGCAGTGAGGCGATCGGATTGAAGGGGGCGGCTGGCTGCTGCGGGGAGGTCCAGCCACTTCGATCGGCACACGCGTCGATCACTTCGGTGGTGGTCACCCCCAGGGGCATGACGGTCTGGGTGATGCCGTCGTCGCCGTCGTGAAGGGCATTGCGTCGGCGGATCTCGACTGGGTCGATCCCTAGCTTGGCCGCCAGCTTGTTGAGCTGACACTCTGCCGCGAACGCTCCCTGGGGACCGCCGAATCCACGGAACGCCCCACCCGGAACCGTGGTCGTGTAGATGGCATTGCTGTCGATCCTGGCGTTGGGAATCCGGTAGGGACCCGAGACCGAGAGATGGGCGTTGCCGAGCACCTTGTTGGTCGTGTAGTTGTAGCTCCCTGCATCCAGAACCACTTCGGCTTCGACTGCGGTGATTATGCCAACGGATGTGGCCCCGAGCTTGGCGTGAATGCGGCCACGATGACGCTTGTGATGCCCGACGATTGATTCCTCGCGCGACCAACGACAGTGAACCGGGCGACGAATCCCACGCTCTTCCAGGCGCTTGGCGGCAAGTGCCAACACGATCTGGAGCGACATGTCCTCCTTGCCGCCGAACGCTCCTCCGATCGCGAGGTAGATCACCCGAACCTCGTCGTCGGGAAGATCGAGAGCATGGGCGATCTGCTCGCGATCCTCGAATGTCCATTGGCCGCCGCACTCCACCGTGACGCGCCCCTCGTTGTCGATGTAGGCAGTAGCGGCCTCGGGCTGAAGAAAGGCGTGTTCCTGATGGGGAAGGTGGTAGGTGCCCTCGATCACCACATCGGCGTCGGCCCACCCCTGCTCCATGTCGCCTTTGCGGATCTGGAGCGGGTTGTAGGCATTCGTCTCGAGTCCGTTTTCCGGATGGATCAACGGCGCTCCGGGAGCCATCGCCTGGTCGATGTCGTCGATTCTGGGGAGGTCCTCCCATTCGGCGCGAATCGCCGCGGCCCCGAGGCGGGCGGCTTCGGCGGTCTCGGCGACGACAAGAGCGATCTGGTCGGCCTCCCAGCGGCTGATGTCGGAGGCCACGTCGGCCCGACCGGTGCTGTTGGGTCCGATGAATACGGGCTGGTCGAACAGGGTGAGTCCGTATTCGTTCACCGGGACATCGGCTGCGGTCAGCACGGCGACCACATCGGTGGAAGCCTCGGCCGCTGATGTGTCGAGCGAGATCATGCGCGCATGGGGGCGGTTGGTGAACACGACGACAGCGTGAAGGGCATCGTCCGGCACGACGTCGGCGGGGTAGTGGGCCGTACCGAGCACCTTCTCGGTGGCGTCCTGGCGGGGCGGAGTCGAACCGACACTCATGATCCACCCCCACAATCGGCGGCATTTCGAACCGCATCCATGATCGGGTAGTAGCCGGTGCAACGACAGATGTTGCCCGACAGAGCCAGCTTTATCTGCTCGTCGTCGGGCCGATCGATCTCATCGATGAGGGCAGTTCCCGAAACAAGGAAGCCGGGGATGCAGAATCCGCACTGCACGGCGAAGTCGTCGATGAACGCCTGCTGCAGGGGGTGGAGTTCGGAGTCGTCGGCCAGGCCCTCGACCGTGGTGACCTCTCCGCCAGCCGCCTGTGCCGCTGGCACCAGACAACTCATCACGGCCTGGCCGTCGAGCATCACCGTGCAGGCCCCACACTCTCCTTCGGCGCAGCCCTCTTTGGCTCCGGTGAGCGGACCGGCATCGGGCTCGCCGGCTGCCTGATCGCGAATCCAGTCGAGAAGGTTGCGTGAAGCGGCCCCGGCTGCGGTGATCGTTGTGCCGTTGACCGTGACACTGATAGGCGTGGATTCATCGACCTGCTTCGGCGACGACCTGTCGGAGGACATCCACCCGCTGTCGGTGAGACACGGGGGATCGGCCGGCCACATGTCGGCTTGGCGGTTGTCTCGCAGGGCGGCCAGGGTGCGACTGATGACGGTGCTGATGGTCTGCTTGCGATAGTCGGCGGTGGCCCGCACATCGTCGATTGGTTCGATCGCTTCGGCCGCGGCCAGAGCCGCCGCGGTGATCGTGGAGTCGTCGAGTTGGTTGCCGATCAGGGCCGCGGCCACCGAAGGCAACAGCACGACCCTCGGGGCCACGCTTCCCACGGCAATGCGGGCACCGGCGACGAATCCGTCGTCGTCGATAGAGACGACGATCGCCATGTGGATCACCGAGATCGCCTGGGCGCGACGCATGCCGAGCTTCACCCACATGCCTCTGCAGTGCGCCGACAGCCGGGGCACGTTGATGGCGGTGAGCAACTCGCCCGGCTCGATCACCGTTGTTCGGAATCCGGTGAAGAAATCGTCGATGGCGACATCGCGGGTGGCGACCGAACCGTCGGCATCGAGACGGGCCAGAGTGACGATGGCGTCGAGGGCGAGAAGCGCTGAGATCGTGTCGTTGGCGGGGCTGGCGGTGATGATGTTTCCGGCAACGGTGGCTCGGTTGCGCAGCTGCGGTGACGCGACCTCGAGGCATGCCTGCGCCAGCGGGAGTGCCGAACCGCGAATGTCGGCTGATCGCACAACCTGGTTGTGGGTGACGGTCGCACCGAGAGTTAGACAGTCGTCGGTCGAACTGATGTCGCTGAGGCCGTCCACGTTCGTGAGGTCGAGCAGGTCGACCGGCTCCCCCGGGCCGCCGCGGTGCAAGTCGAGCAGCAGGTCGGTGCCACCTGCGACCGGCAGCGTGTCGGGCTGATCGGCCAGGATCGCCAGGGCATCGCCGAGGTTGGTGGGCCGGTGAACGACCCGAACGGCTCGACCGGTGCGCTGCACCGGGTGCAGTAGAGATTGGTCCATCGCGCCATTGTTGCCGATCAGCGGGAGCAGTGGGTCCTACCCGTAGTGACTGCGTCGCGCCGACCACGCGAGACAACCTCCCGGGTGATCGCAGCTAGCCTCCACGGCGTGACTGCCACCGAGGACACAACGTCAGATGCCGAGTTGAGCGAACTCGAGTCAGACCTCGATTCGGTCGAAGAGGCGCTGGAAGCCCTCGACACCGACGATCTTCAGCGAGCCGAAGAACTCGCCGATGGTCTCGGATCTGAGACGGGCCCAACCGACACAGCCCAACCTGTCGTCGCCGATGGGTCCTCCGACGAAGCCTGAAATGAGGCGTGGTTTCGCCGAACGTCGGGCCCATGTCCGGCGAACTGCACGGATCGTCTGGCTGACGTTTCGCCGTGCCGTGCACTGGTTGGTCGTGAAGGCCCGTGGAGTGGCCGCCGACGACGCCCGCAAGGCCGAACTCGACGAAGGCTTCGCCATACGCACCGCGGAAGACGTCGCCCGCGAGCTGGGGCAGATGAAAGGTGTGGTGATGAAGGGCGGTCAGATGCTGTCGTTCATCCTCGATGGGCTACCTCCCGAGGCCCGAAGGACCCTTGAATCACTTCAGGCCAACGTGGAACCGATGGCTCCATCGCTGGCGGCATCGGTCATCGAGTCGGAGTTGGGGGCGCCGCCAGAAGAGGTGTTTCTCCACTGGGATCCGATCCCAGCGGCGGCCGCGTCGATCGGTCAGGTCCACAAGGCGGTTACCCGCGACGGCCGGGTTGTAGCCGTGAAGGTGCAATACCCGGGGTTGGATTCCACCATCGGATCCGACCTCGACAACGCCGAGGTGATCTACCGGATGGTGTCGGCGGTCGCCCTCAAGAGCCTCGACGTGAAGGGACTCGTCGACGAACTGAGAGAGCGAATGGCCGACGAACTCGACTATCGGCTCGAGGCTTCCTGCCAGTCGGAGTTCGCGGAGCGCTACCGGGGCCACCCCTTCGTACGGGTGCCCGACGTGATTCCGGAATATTCGGCAAGACGGGTCTTGACCAGCGAGTGGGTCGACGCCATGACCTGGGAGGAGTTCCTGGCATCGGCTGATGAAGCTGCCCGTCAGCGGGCGGCCGAGATCATCTTCCGATTCGTGCAGGGTGCGATCTATCGGGTGGGGGTCTTCAACGGCGATCCTCATCCCGGCAACTACCTGTTCGGGCACGACGGGTCGGTGACATTCATCGACTTCGGACTGGTGAAGCGTTGGAGTCCGGGTGAGTTCGAAGGGTTGATCCCGATCATCGATCCGTTGTTCGAGCGCGACGCCGAAGGAGTGGTCGCTCAGATGGAAGAATCGGGCTTCCTCGAACCGGGACACGAGCTCGACGCCGACAGTGTGCTCTCGTACGTCTCGGCGCCCTATACCGCCTACTTCTCGGACACCTTCACGTTCACCGAGGATCTGACCCAGGGAGTGATCCGAGGCCTCCTCGAGGTCGGAGGTCCCAACGCCGAGGTGATGCACAAGCTCACGATGCCGCCCTCGTTCGTGATCCTCGATCGGGTGGTCTGGGGAATGAGTGCTCTGCTCGGCCGTCTGGGTGCCCGCAACCGTTGGCGGGCGATTCTCGACGAGTACCGCTGCGATCAGCCGCCGGTCACACCGCTTGGGACGGCTGAGATGAATTGGCTGCGGGCTGCTGGTCGGACACCCGATCGGTGAGAGCCATCAGGTAGCCGGTGGCTCGCTCGGTCAGAGGGTTGCGGGCCAGCAACAGGT
>JAJCXW010000246.1 GCA_029263235.1 Acidimicrobiales bacterium | reverse complement strand
ACCATTCGGCCGGCCCCCATTCGCGAGACGATGTCGGCTGGTCCGGGCGTCTCGGTGACCGAGACACTCTTCAGCCGGGACGCAACTGCCTGGTGGAGCGGGGCGTCCTGTTCGCTTTCCCATGCCACGAACCGCACGTCGAGAGAGCGGGGTTGAGCGACGGCGTCGATCATCTCGGCCCAACGATCAACTCGCGAGTCGTCGGGCGGGTCGGTGGCTCGCAGGCGCCGTTGGTCGGGGGAGTTGGCACGTCGGAGCGACACGACCAAATGGTCGCTCGGCTTGACCACGGGGGGCGTCGACAGAAACACCGGATCGGCGGCGGTGATCGCAGGCCGACCGGTGAGATCGATATATCGATCAGCCGATGCCTGGTCTCGCACGCTGATCGCAACGGAGTTGCGCACGATGCCTCTGACCAGCAGTTGTCCGCTACGTCGACGGACATCGCCGATCCCCAACCCGACTCCCGCCCACGGCCTGCGCATCAATCTCGTGGCAGCGAGACGGCTTAGATGAAACGGGATGTTGAGAGGGCCGGTCTCGTCCTGAATCAGTCCGCCTCCACCGAATACGACCCCGTCGTGCTGAATCGCGGCCCGCGCCAGTGAGATCGTGTCGAGCGCCTTCGCATGGCGGACCATGGGCACTCCCAAGCGGGCGCTGGAACCCTTGTCGATAGTGACGACAGTTGGGTCGCATCCGGCATCGGAGAGCATCCGGCACATCTGCTCGGCGATGAGCTCGTCGCCGAGATTGGTGGAACCGACCCACCCGAGTACGAGGATTCTCGGCCGGGTCATTGGTCTGAGGCCCTTCTGCGGTACACAAATGCGGCAAGTGCCGTCGGTGCGAGAACCAGCAGCCCGACTCCGCGATCGAGAGCTGCAGCCACGCCGGCCTCGGCGCCACCCAAACCGGAGAGCGAGCCGAGCACGACCGCGATTCCCTCCTTGACGCCGAGCCCCGCCGGGACCAGACCAACGGCGGTCGACAGCGGCGCCGCTATGCCCACACTCACGACCTCGGAGACCGAGCCGTCGATGCCGAGGCCCCGCAGCGCCAGCCAGAAGCGAAGTGCCCCGAGCGCCGTCATGGTCGCCTCGGTGGCGATGAGCGCGGCGACGGTGCGATTGTCGGCACCGAACCGGTGCAGGATCAGAGCCCCGACCGTGGCGGCGGCCACTCCGACCGCCACGAGGCCGAGAGCGGCCAGTCCGCGAATTGAAGCGAGACCCAGTCCGGCGGCCGTCATCGACACACCCAGCCACAGTCCACCGACCGCTGCCAGCACTCGTACCGCTGCGACCGACCCGGCGCCACCCTTCTTCAGCACGACGATCCTCGTGATCACCGCGCCGGGCAGGGGCAGCATGTTGGCGGCAGTGGCGATCGTGGTGGTGACGATTGCTGTTGGTCGATCGATGTTGATGTCGAGTGCCCGGCCCACCAGCTGAAACTCGAGGCTTACCACCGCATAGCTGACCAGGACGACCAATCCGAGCAGGAGGAGCGGGCCGATATCGAGCTGGCCGGGGGAGGGCTCGATCGAGTTCCAGGCGATGACGGTGATCGCGACGACGGAGACGACTCCGAGACCGGACAACGCGATGCGGGCCAGGGCGACGCGCCCCATACCGTAGAGCAGCAGGGCCGTGATGATGAGAGCCGCGACGAGCGACAAGGCCAGACCTACTTGGAACGGCCCGCGATCGTGGCTCAGCTCGATCTGATGGGATCCGGCGGGCACATGAACGGCCACCAAGGCGTGATCTGCGGTCACGAGGTCGACTGCTTCTCCGTCGACGAAGGCGTTCCACGTGTCGCCGATGGCATCGGCGATCACTACGTAGCCGGCCGTGCTCGCCTCGACGTCTATCTCGATTCGCTCTGCGCCGTCCTCGACCACTGCGACACTCGCGTCTCCGCCGTCTGCGGTCGGGCCCGCGGCGGACAGTACGACGGTGTCGGCCGGGACCCCGGCGCGAAGCGCGGCAATGGCATCGTCGGATTCGAGAATCACGGATTGCGAGGCCCAGCGGACGCGCGGCAGTGAAGTGGATCGCTCGACGAGCGTGAGTTCATTGGCCAAGACCACAGATGTGGCGCTCGGGAGTTCCACCCAGCCGACGCTGACATGGCCGAGATCGTTGCCTCCGAGGCTCACGACGGTCTCGTCGATCGCGTCAATCCTGATGTTCACGGAATGAACCTCGGCGCCGTCGAGTGGCGACGTGACCGGAATCTGCAGGGGACCTGCCGGGATTCCGACGAAGATTCTTCTTTGGCCCGAGGCGACCACATTGCCGGCCTCGTCGACGGCATCGACGAGGAGAACGGCCTGCGGATCGGCCGACAGCAGGTCGGCCCGGAGATCCAGAATGAGCGCGCCCGTGCCATCGCCCGGCCACTGGGTGTCGACCCCCGGGCCAGAACTGAACGAGACCACCGTGGTGGACGGCTCAGGCGGTACCGGCTGGCCCACGACCACCCCGATCGGATACGACATGTATCGCACCGATAGTCGGTCGAGGATCGGCGATTGGATCACATCGGCGGTGGTGCCGAATCGGCTGTAGGTGGAGGTGACGAATACTCCGCTATCGACCGCCTCGAGCAGGTCGCTCCACTCGCGGGTGTGGCCGGCGTTGCCGGTTGGCTCTCGCTGCTCGTAGAAAGTGCCGGTGCCGGTGATGAGGCTGCCGCCGGTGCCGGCGAAGCGATCGCCCTCGAGATTGTCGGCCAGGTATTCGTGGGCGCTGTCGCTGGGGTAGAAGTTGCGGTCGGGAGTGGTTCGCCACCAACCGGAGGCGAACGATGCTCCGTCGACCACCAGAACCATGACGATGAGCAGCACGGCCTCGCCCGCACGGCGGGGCCAGCGGACGGCGGTGCCGATCGCCGCGATCACGATCGATGCCACCAATAGCGGACGCAACAGCGTCGCGCTCACGGAGATCACATCGAACGGGTCGGGGTGGTTACGCAGCGACCTGATCACCAGCACCGAGAGCAGTGTCCCGATCAGCCCCACCGCAACGGCTCGACGCCGACTCCATTCGCCTCCGCGCTGCACGGCGTCGACGCCGAACGCGGCCGCGACCGCCACCATGAAGCCGAGCAGTCCCCGGAGCCGGGTGAGCGGATTGAAGTCGAGCACCGGCAGCTTGGAGGCCAGGTCGACGTGGGCGCCGTCCACGAAGACGAGAGCGCCCAATACGATCGCCGCTCCCACCGCGGCCGTCTGCACCCCGGCTCGTCCGATCGATCGCTTGCGAATCACCGCGGCCGCGGCCAACAGGATCGCTCCGGTGCCGACGAACGACGCTCCTTCGATGGCGTTGCTCGGCCCGCCGTACGGTCCGTCGGGTGGCCCAAACGCGTCGGGGCTGACCAGGGTGATCGCCTCAACCGACTCGCTGTTGACTCCGGCGAGGGAATCGCGTTCGAGTTCTGCACGCTGAAGGCTCACCCCGAGCGGCACGAGAGCGACCGCCGCCAGCATCAGACCCAGAGCACCTCCGACCAGTGCACCGGCCAGCACCCTCGACCTACCGGACCTTGTCCTGTGATCCAGAACGGTTCGCAGCAGCCCGTAGGAGCCGGCCAGGGCGAGTGCCACCGCTGCCACCGCCGGAAATCCCTCCAGGAGAATCCATCCGGTGGTCAGGGCGATCGCCGCGATCGAGCGAGGTCCGGGCCGCTGAACGTGTCTCTCGACAGCCCAGAAGAGGATCGGCACGACTGCCCCTACATGGGTCTGAGGCCAGAGCATCCATGCAACTTGAAATCCGCTGAAGGTGTAGATGACGGCTCCGGCTACGGCGGCGAGGCGCGACAAGCCGACCAGACGCAGGAATGCGATCGCTCCCAATGCCGATGCGACGATGCCCAGCAGGGCCACCCACGCAGTGGCACGTTGGGCCGGCAGCAGCGCGTAGGGGACATCGGTGGGCGCGAAAGCATCGACATGTTGCCCGGTGCCTCCCGCCGCGTAGGGGTTCCACAGACGGAGGTCTCCGCTGCGGATCCCATCGCCCCACTGATCGACCCGCGGAATGCGGGCGTCGACCAGGTCCGACATCGGCGCTCTGGTAATCGATTCACCCGTCGGAGCGGTGGCCCTCCATGGATCAAAGTTGAGTAGGTGGTCGGACCCCCCGAACGAGCCCTGCCCGAGAAGCGCGGGCCCGAGCATGGCGAGAACAACCACAACGAACATCAACGTTGCAGCCCAAGCCGATTGGATGCCTCGCCGACGGACGGTGGACGGAGCGGGCTCTGGGGCCGCGGCCGACGCTCTGGGGTCCATCACGGCAGGGATAGTAGGCGTCAAATCGGTCGACGCTACGATTACGTCATCTCGAAGGGCACCGCCATCACCACACCGATCCACGTCGACATCCAGGCCGTCCAGCGGCCCGAAACCGCCAATCGGGGTATAGGGCGTTATGTCGTGGCGATGGTCGAATCAATGCTGGCGTCGCGAATGCCCATCGTCGGTCTCGGACTCAACCCGGCCCTGCCCATGCCAGACCACCTCCCGGATACGGTCACCAGCTCGGGATTGCTCTGCTGGAACACCAGATCAGAGCTACGTCGACGGGCGAGTGGCTCAGCCTTCATTCATGTGGTCTCCTCGCCGTTCGGTGTGGCGGATGTGTCCACCATGGGCGTGTTTCCTCCCTGGCTCAGGGACGAAGGTGTGGTCACGGCCACTGTGGTCTACGACCTGATCCCTTTCCTGTTTTCCGACCACTACGCAACGGACGACCCGACCCGCCGATTCCTCGACGAGCGGCGCTCTCATGTGCTCGACAGCGATCTGTTGCTGGCGATCTCAGAGCAAACCCGCGCCGATCTGATCGAGCACTGGCATGTTGATCCCGCCACGGTGGCAACCATCGGCGCACCCCGACCGCATGAGTTCGATTCGTCGAATGTGGCTCAGTCAGACCGATCCCCGGCTGGCGCTTACGTGCTGGCCCCGGTGGGCTACGAGTGGCGAAAGGACCCTTCGATGCTGATCGAAGGGTGGAGCAAGGTGTCGAGGTCCCAGAGACGCACTCGTCGCCTGGTGCTCGTCGGTGAGGTTCCTGACGACATCCGCGACGAGTGGCTGAGTTCGGCCCGGAGATCTCGACTCAAGCGGGGCGAGGTTGAAGTGCTCGGGCGGGTCGATGACGACCGACTCAGGTCGCTCTACCGAGGTGCGGACTTGGTGGTACACGGGTCCAGATACGAGGGCTACGGCCTGCCGGTCCTGGAGGCATCACTTTGCGGCACGGCTTCGATCACCTCGGACCGTGGAGCGCTCCCGGAGATTCTTGATTGCCGTCAATCGGTGTTCGACCCGGACTCATCGGACGACATCGCCGCCGCGATCATGCGGGCGCTTGAGCCCGGTCCCGACCGTGAATCGATCGTCGCTGCCGCAGCGAGGGTGGCAGAAGCCCCCGATGCGTTCGCGGCGGGGCTCGCGGCCGCTCTTGTCGACGTGCCCTCCGTCGGGGTCTGGGATCCCCCGAATTCGGTGTTACTGATCGGCGGTGACGCTGCGTTGCCGGTGTCCTTTCGTGGCTCCGGCCGGGTCGTCACCCATGTTGTTGGCGACCAGCTGGGCCGCCCAGATCTGGCATTGGCAGCATCGCACGACCACGTGGTCCATGTGATCGATGGCAGTGCCGACGACATGACGGTTCTCCGTTGGGCGGCAGCGGTGCCGGGCGCCGTGATCTGCCGACGGTCCGACCTCTCGTCGCTCTGGATCGACCTGGCCCGGTCCGACAGCACCTCCGACCACGAGGCTGTCGACCGCCTCCATCAGGTGATCCGCCGGTGCTACCGCGGTGCCCATCCGCCGGCGCTGCCGGCCGGCGACCTGCTCGATCCGCACACCTGGTCCGATGCTGGAGTCAGGGGCTTCGGCGCACTCCTCGCCGCCAACCAGGTTCTGGCCGTCGAGCCTGGTGACCTTAATGATGTTCGCTTCGACACTGGGCCGCTGTTCCAAGGATCCCTTGTGGCTTTCGACGAACTCTCGCCGACATCGATTCTCGACCATCGAGACTGAGGCTTGGGCTGGTCGGGCGCATCGGGGTCGGCCCTGTGACCACGTTGGCCAAGAGTTCTTCCTTTCCCAGGTCCTAGGATGGCCGCACCATGGACGAAGATGCCTACCGGCAATATGACATCGAAAGCGCCAACTGGCTGCGACGTGGGCGGCTCCATCTACTGAAACGAATCCTCGACGGGCTGGATCTGTCGGAATCGCCGTCCCAGCTCCTAGAGGTTGGGGCAGGTGTGGGTCAGAACCTGCCGCTACTCGCCCATTACGGCGAGGTCGCCGCCGCCGAGATCGACCCGCTCGGTCTCTCGCGCCTGAATTCGCTCGAGTTTCTCGGCCAGCTCTATACCGACCCCATTCCATTCGCCCTGCACCGACAGTACGACGTGATCTGCGCACTCGATGTCATCGAGCACCTTGCCGACGATGCCGGGGCCGTCGCCTGGATCGCGGAGGGACTGCAAGAGAATGGCCATCTGATAGCTTCGGTTCCTGCCTACCAGTGGCTGTTTAGTGACCACGATCGAGCTCTAGGCCACTATCGCCGCTACACGAAGACGTCGTTCGTGGACTTGCTTTCGCCTCACTTCGATGTGGTGCGAGTCGGCTATTTCAACAGCGCCGTGTTCCCCGCAGTCGCAATCGGGCGCAGCTTGGGCCGGGTCCGACAGCGAGTAGCGCCCTCATCAGTCGCACCCAAGAAGCAGAACTCGACGCCACCGGGCCCGATCGATCGTCTGCTCGCTCGGGCCCTCGCAGTGGAGGCATCGGTCTTCGCGAAGAGGTTGACGGTGCCGTTCGGCCTCTCCATATTCGCCGTAGCGAGGCGGCGGGCGTGAAGGGTCATGATGCCGAGGAGGATTACGTCTCGTGATCCAACGGTTGCGTGGCTTGGCTACGAACCGCGCCGTCGAAGTCGGGGGCACGGTTGTAGGGCTCGCACTGCTCGGGCTGGTGCTCCGTGAGGCATTGGCCGAGACCGAACACCTTCGTTTCTCGGCGGTTCCCGCTATGGCGGCGGTGCTCCTGTTTGGCCTGTCATGGCTCGGGCTGAGCATCGCCTGGAGCGTCCTCGCCGCGGGCCGCGTCGACCAAGAGATGAGCTTCCGCTGGTTGCGAAGCCAGCTTCTTCGTTATGTGCCAGGTGGAATCTGGGCACCAGTCGCCCGTTTTGTTGATATGGAAGGGGAGCGAGGACACAAGGCCAAATTGCTGTTGTTCGAGACGCTGGCGATCCTCGCGATGGCTGTCCTGCTGGGTTCTGGGGTCGCGGCTATTGTTCTCGACGTCCGTTGGATGATCGTGGTGTTGCTTGGGATCGCTGGTCTCGCGGTCATCTTCCGGTGGACCGTCCGACTCGGGCACACGCGGAGGCTACTGGTGGCATGGTATGCGGTTCTCGCGTTGTCCTTGTCGTGCTACTTGCTGGCATCGGCGCTGGCTCAAGATGCGGTCGCTCCCGGTATCCCATTCGGGGAAGCGGCGGCGGCGGGCCTGTTGAGCTGGGTTGTCGGATATGTCGTCTTCTTTGCTCCAAGTGGGGTGGGTGCGAAGGAGTGGGCCTATGTCGTTCTGCTCGGTGCGTACGCTTCGCCGATCACCGCGGCTGGCGTAGTGGCGGCTCGCGTGTTCTGGATCGTGGCGGAGTTGATCCTGTTCGCAGGGGCGCTACTGTGGCGCCGGCTGCCACGACACGGCCTGAAGGCGGGCGTTGTCCCTCACGGAGATTTGCTCGTCGAGGACACTAAGTAGGGAGACATGTAGGCACATGACCGCGCCAACACCAGAGTGCTCGATCATCGTTCCCGTCTACGACGAACGTGATTCAGTGGCCGAGCTCGCCGACCAGATCGACTCGGCATTTGCTCCGCTCGACCGAACGTTCGAGATCCTCTTCGTCGACGATGGGAGCGCCGACGGGACGTGGGAGGTGCTCGATGAGCTCAGTGAGAGGTTCTCCTTCGTAAACGCCATCCGACTACGTCGGAATTTCGGGAAGTCGGCAGCTTTGGGCGTAGGAGTAGATCACGCCCAAGGCTCGATCTTGATCACCATCGATGGCGACCTGCAGGACGACCCGGCAGAGATCCCTCGGTTTCTCGAGGAGATCGATCGCGGTGGGGGGCTGGTCTCGGGCTGGAAGGTCAATCGGCGTGACCCGCTATCGAAGCGGCTTCCCTCGCGAGTCTTCAATTGGGTGACTTCCAAGGCATGCGGGATCAACATGCGTGACCACAACTGTGGATTCAAAGCTGGTCCGACGGAGCTCTACCGTTCGATTCCGCTCTACGGGGAACTCCATCGATTTATCCCAGCGATGGCCAGCAACCTCGGCTACGAGGTCGTCGAGATTCCGGTCAATCATCGAGCCCGCGAGCACGGTCGCTCGAAGTTCGGCCTCGAACGCTATGTCCGCGGATTTCTCGACCTCATCACCGTGTTGATGATCACGCGGTATCGGAGCCGGCCGGGTCATCTGCTCGGTGGCCTCGGCTTGCTGTTGGGAACGATTGGCATCTTGATCCTCAGCTACCTCACGGGCATCTGGGCATTCACGGATGACCCGATCGGCACTCGTCCACTTCTAGTGCTCGGTGTAATGCTCATCACGGTGTCGACGCAGTTGTTCTCGTTCGGAATTATTGCCGAGCTGATCGTCAACAGCTCAGAGCGTGCCGAACATCCCGATCTCGTACGCCAGAGGACAGCATCGTGATCCGTCGTCTGTACATCTCTCTGATACGTCGACTGCGGGGCCTGGCTGATCGGATGGGAATTCTCAGGCGACTCGAGCGGTCGAGCCGACCGCTTGCACGATGGCTCCGCTCCCTCTTTGCGATCTACGACATTGACGACATGATCACCATCGGCGATCCGTGGTGGACCTACCCCGCGATCTCCCAGGTCGATGGATTCCTGGAGGGGCGAACATCGCGCCGCGCGTTCGAGTACGGCTCAGGCGCCAGCACTTTATGGCTTGCGGAGCGCTGTGAATCCGTGGACTCGGTCGAGCACGACGCTCCGTTTGCGGAGCTCGTGCGCGATCGCATGCCGGCCAATGTCCGACTACACGTGATCGAGCCGACGCGTGGTGATGCCCCTCGCGTCGGATCTGCTCGCTCCGGATATGACGACGCCGATTTCAGCGACTATGTCGCAGCGATCGATTCCGTGGGCGGGGACTTCGATGTCATTGTGATCGACGGCCGAGCGCGTGTCGCCTGTCTTGAGCACGCTTCTGCTCACCTCGCCGCCGATGGTGTGATCGTCTTCGACAACTCGGATCGTCGCCGCTATCGAAATGGTATTGAGGGCTCCGGTCTTGTGGCAAAGCGACGATGGGGCGCATCGCCCAGTTTGCCGTATCCGAGCTGCACCTCCCTGCTCGCACACGACCGTCAGTTTCTCGATGGACAGGTAGTAGATGGCGAACACTGAGCCGGCGGCTACATCGAGAACCATCACCGACCCCGGGCGATCAGGTGGTCGATTCGGCCGGGAATTGCGACCGTGGTTGGTGTTGCTTGCTTCGTCGGGTATCGCCCTCATTCTCACGCACCGACTCTGGCGCGCCCATCCACGCCGTACACCAACGTATTCGGGAGACGAGTTCGTCTACCTCTCGCAGATCCAGTCGGTGAGCGAGACAGGGTGGTGGTACTCCCAGCCCCGATTGGGCGCCCCGTTCGGACAGGTGAACCACGACTTTCCCTTTGGTGGGGACTCACTTCAGGTCCTTCTGGTAAAGCTGATTGGCTACGTGACCCGCGACGCCGCTCTCACGTTGAACCTGTTTTTCTGGTTGTCGTCGATCCTGATAGCGGCATCGATGTTCTTCGTGCTGCGTAGGCTCCGATTTCCCGTCGCCATTGCGGTGGCGGCAGCGGTGCTGTACGCCAACCTCAGCTACCACATGGCGCACGGCACAGTGCACCTCTATCGTTCGGCCTACTATGCCGTGCCGTTGGCGTGCCTCGGGCTGCTGTGGGCGGCTGGTGTTGATGGCGGATTGCTCGACAGCGATGGGCGCTTCCGACGGCGTCGTGTCGCCTTCGTCTTCGCCGTAGCCGCCCTCGTCGCCGTCACCGACACGACCATTGTTGTGTTCCCGGCCACTCTGTTTGGCATCGTCGGGCTCGCCCGCATGGGGCGGAAGCGTTGGCGCGAGGGAACTCTCAGCTTGGCAGTGGCGGCAACGATCCCGGTCGTACTCGTCGTCGCCAACGCACCGTCGTTCGTTTATCGCTTTCAGAACGGTGCCAATGACGTAGTGCTCAAGCGGACCGCCCGCGAACAAGAGGTGTTCGGCCTCAAGATCTCCAAGATGTTGTTCCCAGGTGATCGCCACCCGATATCACTCCTGGGTGACTTCGGACGGAAGACGGTGGAGCGGAGCCCGATCCCGAGCGAATTCGGCCAGTACATCGGAATAGTTGCGATAGTTGGGTTGCTGTCGCTGATCTATGTCCTGATGCAATTCGTAAGCGGTGACAGAGCCTCGGCAGTCCGGTCGCCTCAGATGGAACCGGTCGCGGGGATCCTGGCGATTGTGGCGATCTTGTTGGCCGTGCCGGGTGGGTTTTCGTTTGTTCTGACCGTTCTTGGTGGCGAAGAGTTCCGTGTATGGAACCGGATCAGCGTCTACATCTCTGCATTCGCTCTAATTGGCTCTGCGGCGCTGTTGGACAGGTCGTGGCAATGGCTGAGTTCGGCTTGGCCGACGCTGTCGGCGAGGATTCTGGCGTCCTCGGCCCTGATCGGAATGGTGGCTCTTGGCCTCGTCGATCAGACTGCGATGCACCCTTTCCCATACGACCGTGCTGCCAGCGACTTCAATAGCGATCGTGTGTTCTATGCGTCGCTCGAGGACGGTCTACCGGAGTGCGGTGCCGTGTTCAATCTGCCGTACAACTGGGCCCCTGAGGTGGGCTGGGACCGAGGAAGGACATACCATCAGGCGGTCTCGACTGTGCACACCGACTGTCTCCGGTTTAGCTACGGCGGCATCTCTGGCCGTCAGTCGGGCGAGTGGCAACGGGTCGCCTCCACTCTGCCCGCGGCCGTCGCTATCGACGCGGTCTTGCTGGCCGGGTTCGACGGTTTCGCGGTGGAGCGTGGCGACTACGCTCATGATTCGCCGGCAGCGTTAGAGGAACTTCTCGGATCACAACTTGGTGACTCATCTCCGATCATCAGTCCCGCCGCCGACCTCGCGGGATTCGACGGCGCTTCTCGTCTGCGGACGCTGGAGACGCTCTTGACCGACGCCGAGCGGGCTGCCATCAGCGAGGCGATTCTTGATCCACTTGTTCCGCTATTCGGTGACGGATTCGATGCCGTGCCAATCGTTGAGCGGGCTCTGTTCACGACGACCGGCACCGTCGAACTCGCCAACTACGGGGAGGAGCGGTCTGTCCAAGTGGTTTTCGACAACCTTGGCCTCGACAATGTGGAGTCGCTGGAAGTGCGCAATGCCGATGGTGATCTCGTGGCGAGCTTCAACGAGGCGACCTATGGCTCAAGGGTCAGTTTTCCGCTGCGGGTAGTCGACGACGTCGAACTCGTTGTCCGGGCAGCCCCGTCCGTGGCTAACCGAGCCGCGAGGGTGGCTTTCAATGTGGTGATCATCGACGACCGCCTGGCCCCGCTCGTGTTGCTGCACCCGGGGTCGCTCGCCTCGCTTGATGCCACGAGTCCGCGTAAGACATGAATGTCCCACGATGCCCCACCCACCGACAGCGACTCCGACATGACGCTCAAGTCGGCCTCATCTCCAAGTCACCTGCGAGCGGGGCCAACCGTGGCCCAGGAGCACGACCAAGTCGGCGGTTCTGAGCATGCATTCCTGCGTGATCGGCGCGCTGGTAGCATTGCCAACTGGGCGAGCCATCGTAGGTGGGCAGCCCTCAAATGTGGAGGATCGATCGCATGGGCCGTCTTCGGCGAATCGTGGCGGGAAACGCTGCCGTACGACGACTGCGATTCATCGCGGAGACGGTCTTCACCCCGCGGGTAAGAGTCGACCTAGCGTCCCAAGACGCCCGCCTGTCCCACAACGAGGACAGCTCGGCGGCCGTAGCTGAACACCTCACCGACTTGGTGCGTCGACTCGAAGAGATTGAGCGGCACCTACCGCGGCTCCTGAACGTGATCTCATCCGGCGACGGTGCGGCCAGGCTGCTACGTCGCGAACTCGAAATGTTGAAGGTCGATGCCATAGATCTCGAGCATCGGAGATCGGAGTACGCGCATGAGTCCGACGAGAGCGTCGCATTGGTGGAGGAGCGTGTCGCATCGGTGTCGGGGTCGGTATCGGAGTTGGCCGACGCGGTCGCCGGACACGTCGACACACAGAGATGGCTTCTTGATCGTGTCGAGATGATCCGCGCCGAAATGCTCTACGAACTTCGACATGGGCCGCAACGCTCCGACGCAGACACAGCGCCATCCGAGATTGTCGATCCTGGCGTGCTCGCCCCCGCCGACGGCGCGGTGCGACTCAATCTCGGGTGCGGTCACAAGCGCCTCGACGGGTTCGCCAATATCGACATGCGCAAGATTCCCGGCGTCGATGTCGTCTCGCCCATCGATGAGATCCCATTGGAACCGGGATCGGTCGCAGAGATCTTCAGTGCTCACCTGCTAGAGCACTTTCCCGAGGAACAGCTTCGGCGCCGGTTGCTGCCGTATTGGGTGGGGTTGCTCCGCCCCGGCGGGGTATTCCGAGCGGTGGTCCCCGACATGGGCGCCATGGCTGAAGCCCTGTCGTCCGGATCAATGGGCTTCGAGGCGTTCAGGTCGGTGGCCTACGGAGGCCAGGAATACGAGGGAGACACCCATTTCACGGGTTTCACGGCGGAGCATCTGAGCACACTTCTGGAGGACGCGGGCCTCACCGACATCGAGGTGGTGGCGACCGCCAGGCCCGAAGGTGACTGTCTCGAACTCGAGATCTCGGCGACACGCCCGCGCTGATGCGTGTATCGGTTGTCGTCTGCACCTACAACCGAGCCGATGGCCTTCGCGAAACCCTCGAGTGCCTCAAGCATCAGACCTACCCCGACTTCGAGGTTGTGGTGGTCAACGGGCCATCGACCGATCACACCATGGATGTGCTCGACGAATACGGCGACCTGATCCGTGTCGCCCAGAATCCACTACCCAACCTGTCGGTCTCGCGAAACCTCGGGATCCGTGCCTCAGCCGGCGATGTGGTGGCGTTCATCGACGATGATGCTCTACCGGAATTCTGCTGGCTCGACCAAGCAATTCCGGCGTTCGACGACCCTGAGGTCGGTGGCGTTGGTGGCATTGTCTTCGATCACACCGGGATGGACCTTCAATACCGCTACAGCGCTGCCAACCGGTTCGGTGAGGCCGAATACCGCTCGGAGGCCCCCTACGACGAGTTGAGCAGGCCCGGCGGGTTTCTCGTGCCGTACCTCCAGGGCACCAACGCACTGTTTCGGCGCGACGCTCTCGCCCGGATCGGGTTGTTCGACGAGACCTTCGACTACTACCTCGACGAGACCGACGTCTGCATGCGCATGGTCGACGCTGGCTGGGTCATGCGACAGCTATCGGATGCCCCGGTTCACCACAAGTTCCTGCCGTCTCACGTGCGCAACAACGACCGGGTGGTCACCAACTGGTATCCGATCGTCAAAAACATGGTCTACTTCGGATACCGACACGCCCTGATCAACGCGACCGAGCTCGAGGTGATCGAGCGCGGCACCTTGTTCGCCCGCAGGTTCATCTCCGACGCGGCGTTTCACGAGGAAGGCGGTCGGCTGCCTCCTGGGAGCGGCGAGGAGTGTGAGCGGATCGTGGCGGAGGCGCTATCTGATGGCATCACATTGGGGCGTGAGCGGGCCGACTTCCGTCTCCCCATAGCCGATCTCGAGCCGCCTGAATTCCTTCCCTACCCCACCATCGTCGCCGACGATCGCAGGTGCTGGGTGTTGGTCAGCTCCGGATACCCACCGGCAGTCTCGGGAGGCATCGCACGTTACGTGGGCGAGGTGGCCCCAGCGCTCGCCGCCATGGGCCACGAAGTGAGAGTCATCACCAAGGGCTCAGATGGCGGCACGGTCGATCTCGAAGATGGCGTCTGGGTTCACAGAATCGACACCCACCGCGACGCTCCCGGCGCCCTCGCCGATGGCCCCGACTACATAGACGCTTTCGCCTCGGGAGTGGTCGACGAGCTTGAACGAATGAGCGGCTGGACCCTTCCGGATCTGGTCTACGGGCCAGCATGGGATGTCGAGGTTCTGGGAGTTGCCAGGAGCATCCCGGTGCCGGTCGGGCTGTTTCTCGCCACGCCGCTCGACGTGATCGCCGAGCAGTCGGAATTGCTCGCCGATCCTGCCTCGGCCCCAACCGTGCGGTCGCTGCTGGAACTCGAGAGAGAGTTGTTCAGGTCGGCCGATCTGGCGCATGCCGACAGCGAAGCAGTGCTCGCAACCATCACCGAGCGCTACGGCGACCTGATTGATCCTCGGAGAGCCGGGGTGGCTCTGCTCGGCCTCGAACGACGTGAAGCGTTCGATCCTCCATCCACTGATGCCCGAAAGTTCCTGTTCGTGGGCCGGCTGGAGCCTCGCAAAGGCATCGGCGATCTTCTCGACGCGTTCGTCGAGGTGGTATCCCGTCACCCCGATGCCGAGCTCGTGGTCGTCGGCTCTGACGGCCCCATTCCCGGCGGCGGTGCCACCTACACGGAACAGTTCCGTCGTGATCACGATGGACGGCCGGTGATCGATCAGGTGCGGTTCGTGGGACGCGTCGACGACGATGAACTCGAACGGTGGCACGAATGGGCCGACTGTCTGGTGCTGCCTTCTCTCTATGAGTCGTTCGGGCTGACGATGCTCCATGGCATGCTCACCAATCGTGCTGTGATCTCGTGTGATGTCGGTGCCATCCCGGAGGTTGTACGCCACGGTACCGACGGCCTGTTGGTGCCCCCGGGCGACTCATCTGCTCTTGCTGCCACAATCGAGCGGATGGTCGACGAACCTGGGTTGGCCGTCGAGATGGCTGGCAACGGCCGCCGCAGATACCTGGAGGAGTTTGATGTGGCGATCTCAGCCGCTCGACTCGATTCGCTGTTTCGTCGCGTTTCGCTCGACAGGTCGATGGAGTTCATGACGGTTGAGGGTCCCCATTCTTCGGCGACGGTGCACGGGTATCCCGGTGTCGAGGTCGGTCTGGGTGGAATTCTGCGGGTGGCCGACCCACACGCGATCGGAATTGTCGACCTGCTCGCCGTCGCACTTGGGGAGACCCGGGTTGCGGTGGAGTCAGGTGGGGATGTGGCCGTGACCACGCTGGTCCCCGATCGCGTCAACCGGATTTCGCTGGCCCAGACCAGGCCGTCCGTGGTTTCGGTCGTCGAAGGGCGAGTCATCATCGGTGGCCTGGTGGTCGTTGGCGAGGTGTCGATCCAGTGAGGCTGGCGATCGTCACCGGAATCTGTGTCGAGCGAGACGCCATTTCCGCGGCGGTCGTCGAGCAGGCCGCGACAGTGCTCGAGATCGAGGGCATCGATTCAGTCGATGTGTTCGCACAGCACTTCGGCCGGCCACTCAGCTGCCCCAGCCACACCGTGCACGACCCGTGGGAACTGCTCACACACGAGGCCTTCGGCCGGGCCGATCTCGCGATCTTCCATTTCGGCATCAGATACTCGATATTCGATGCCATCAGCGGAGTAGACCCAGCCAACACCAAGATCGCCGTTCACTTTCACAACATCACCCCGATCGATATGGTGGCGCCCGAAGATCGGCCGATAGTCGAGCACTCGCTGCGTCAGATCGTGTCGCCACAGGTCGCTGGAGCCCGCTACTGGTACTACAGCGAATTCAATCGCCGCACCCTGCTGGGATGGGGGATCGACGAAACGAAGATGGATTTCGTGCCGTTTCCCGTCGAGCCTCCCTTCCCGCTGCACCCGGTTGGCGGGGGCCCGACCCTCGAGCTGTTGTCGGTCGGCAGGTTGGTCCCGGCGAAGGGAACCCATGTGATTATTGAGGCGGTGGCCAAGGCCCGCGAGATCATTGATCGTCCTGTCCACCTTCGACTGCTGGGGAACCCCGAGTTCAGCACCGACGAATACATCACCAGACTCGACGAACTGATCGACGAACACCAGATGTCAGACCAGGTCACGATCATCGATGACGCCGACGATGCCGAGATGTGGCACTGCTACGAAGTGGCAGACGGTGTGATCAGTGCCTCGCTTCATGAGGGCTTGTGCGTACCGGTCATTGAGGGCTACTTGGCCGAATGCCGGGCAATCGGCACCACAGCCGGCAACCTGCCATTCGTGGTCCAGCCCCCGGATGAGGTGGTGGCACCCGATGATCCCGATGCTCTGGCACAAGCCATCGTCAGGCTCGACTCGCGGGTTCGGGACGGCGCGGGATTCGATCACCCCGACGCCGAGATGCTGGCTCACAGGTACAGCCGAGAAACATCGGCCGAGATCATGAGACAAGTGATCTCCGAAGCTCTCGACAGAGGCTGAATCTGTAGGTCAGCCCGCTGCTCTCACCCCAATGCCAGACACACAACGCAGATCGAGAGGCATGTGGACGACAAGGGCCTCGTCGGGGGCATTGGCGACGATCTCGATGCTGCACGCGAATTCGAGGGTCTCCTGTTTGAAGTTCCAAGTCAGATGGCCGTCGGTGATCCATGCCTCCGAACCGTTGAGCACGTGAATGCGACTACCTGCTCCGTCGAGAATGTTGACGCTGATCCCCGCCGACGCGTCGGAGCCGTCGATCGCCAGGCCCAGGGCCCATTCACCCTTGGCCAGCGGGAACGGCAGGTTGGTGGCTACGGGGCCGGTTGTATCTGTGGGCACCACTACGAGGCCGGGCTCGGGGCCATTCCACATGCCTCGAGCGACACGAGTTGGCCAGTGGGTCCAGAAGAGCGCTTCGGTGAGGGCCAACAGAGCCTCTCGATCGGGCTCGGTGTTGCTTCGGCGAGCGACGATCCACCAGATGAAGCTGTCGTCGAGAAACTCGGAGCCGGAGCGGATTCGGCGGGCCGCCACATCGCCGCGGTCGAGGCCACCCTCGAGTTGGTAGATCGTCGCTCCTATTCGGGTGACCAACATGCCGGTCCTGGACTCGACCTCGAACCCTGCGATTTCGAGCAATCGGCTGATCTCGTGGGCCGAGAGTTCGACGGTGTGTCCGCCGTGGCTCCAGATGAGGTGCTCGGTCACCAGCCGGTTGGGGCTGTCGAGAACCAACATCGCCCCTGGTCGGAGAACTCGGTGCGACTCGAGAAGAAAGTCGGTGAGTTCGCGCGCCCATAGATGCTCAGTGGTCTGACCGGCGAACACCATGTCGACCGACTCGTCGACGACACCGTCGAATCGATCGGCGGTTGAAGGGTTCCACGTCACGTAGGCGGGGAGGTCGTCGGGCATCTCCTCGAATGCCTCGACACCGATGTGCTCGTCGACCGGACCCACCGAACGTTCGAACCAATCGAAGTACCAGCGCCCGTTGGCGCCGATGCTGAGCGCTCGGCCACCATTCAGGTTGAGACGCTCCAGTTCGAGGGTGCGCAACTCATGGAGAAGTTGATGGAAATAGGGGCCGGGTAGCTCCCATGAGGAATCCGCCGGTACGGCCTCGGCTTCCGTTGATTCTTGCGAGGACATTTCGCTCATTTCGGTTCGTCCATGGTCGGAGTCGAAGCCGCGTGGACCCACCTACCACCGCCGAGGTCGACCAGGCCGGCGGCGTTGGTGTCGGTTGTGTTGAACACAGCGACATGCTGGGCGGCATCGATGACATCGTAAGTGGTCTGCAGATCACGGCTGTAGAGGCCGACCGACAGCACGTAGGTGGCCTCGAGCAGCGGGGTGGATTCGATGTGGTATTCGATGACTCCGTCACCATCAAGCGTGCCGAGGTCGATCTTCGCCAGATCGGACCGTAGCCAGGTCACTTCGGCGCCATCGGAGCGGACCACGCTGATGGCAAGAACGGGGTCGGCGACTGGCTCGGAGGTCGTGTAGGAGACCTTCACACCCAGCGGTTCGCCCGACAGGATCGAACGGCTGGGTGTTCCATCCCGGCCGGAGATCGTCACATCGGTTACACGCACCTCACCCGAACCTGGCCTGTCGCTGGAGTCGTCCACCTCCGTGGAGTGCTCGGGCGCAGCGATCGACTTCTTGTTGACGTGGTCGACGTAGGCATCGACAACATCCGCGGCCGCTCCCTCACCCATCAGGCAGCCATGATCGAGCCAGGCGGCGTGTTCGCACAGCTCTCGGACGAGATCATGGGAGTGGGTGACGAGAATGATCGTCACCCCCCGGAGCCGCATCTCGTGGAGATGGTCGAAGCACTGCCGTTGAAACTCGGTGTCGCCCACGGCTATCACTTCGTCGATGAGAAGAATGTCGGGGTCGACATTGACCGCAACAGCGAACCCGAGACGAACATACATGCCGCTCGAATAGACCTTCACCGGTGAGTCTATGAACTTGCCGATGCCGCTGAAGTCGATGATGCGATCGACTCGCTCATCAACCTCCTTGCGGGTGAGACCAAGGATGGAGGCATTGAGGTAGATGTTCTCTCGGCCGGTGAGATCCGGGTGGAACCCGGCCCCCAACTCGAGGAGCGCAGCGATACGACCGTCGACGGATATGGAGCCCGACGTGGGCTGGTAGATGCCTGCGACCATCCGCAGCAAGGTCGACTTACCGGACCCGTTGTGGCCGACGATGCCAAAGGTGGTCGCTGCGGGAACGTCGAAGGAGACACCATTGACGGCCCAGAAGTCTTCGGTCGGGGCGACCTGGCGGTGCACGATCCGTTCTTTCAGCGAGGTGGGACGACCCTGATGCAAACGAAACTTCTTGGCAACATCGTCAATGTGAACGGCCGCATGACTGGCGGTCTTGGTGCGCTTCTTGCCGAGAGGGGAGGTGTTCTGCATATTCAGTTCACATACCGGTGTGGGACGCGGTGCGACAGCCTATTACCGGTGTCGACCAATGGTGGTCAATGGTCAGCCTCCGTCGGCTCTCCTCGAAAGCTTGCGGAGGATCGAGGCGCTGAGTTGCCGGAATCCGCCGGCTGCGAGGTTGAGCCGAGTGCGGCGCCACATGTGCGACGGCCCGGATTGTCGCGGCGGGCGGTGGAAGCCCACCGCGGTTCGGGCCACGGGTTGTCTGCGGTCGGCGGCGGTCTCGGGGTCGAGAGTGAACGCTCGGAGGGGTTCGACGATGTCGGTCCAACGATATTGTCGGGCCAGTAGAGCCGATGCCCGTGCGGCGCGATCGAGAGCGTCGGTGTCTCCGGCGAGAGCCATCAAGGCTGACGCCAGGGCATCAGTATCGTCGGCGGGTACGGCCTTTCCAGCTCCGGCGGCCTCGACCGTGGCCGACAACTCGTCGCCCTCGGTGCAGACCACTGGTAGCCCGGCCCAC
Organism: Acidimicrobiales bacterium; assembly: GCA_029263235.1. GTDB lineage: Bacteria > Actinomycetota > Acidimicrobiia > Acidimicrobiales > Aldehydirespiratoraceae > SZUA-87. Next base: position 5,681 of record JAJCXW010000246.1, on the reverse strand, counting down.
AGATAGTCGAGCATCCGAGTCCGGAACGAGAACGCAGTCTCGGCACTTCGATGGTGGGTCGTGACTCCGATGTGAGCTGCAACGAGAAGCCGCTGACGTTGTTCATAGGGGATCCACTCGTCGATGAAGTGGACCCGCCCGCCTTCGATACCCAGATCGGCGGCGTGCTGGCGTGAGCGGGTCGCGGCGGCCATCTCCGGAACGTCGGGGTTGGGATGACGCCCGCCGAGAAAGACGAGGTGGAGTGGGGGAGTCGTGTCGATGGAGGCGACTGCATCGATGAGCGTTATCGGATCGAACCAGTCGTAGATGCCTCCGGCCCAGAATGCCACGAGATCGTCGGTGCCTATGGCGGGGATGATGTCGTGAAATGTGTGATCAGCACTGGCCGGTGGAGTATCCGGCAAACCGAACGGGACGAGATCGATGAGTGATCGAAAATCGGGATCACTCGACCGGGTCAGATGATTGATGCGCCCGACAGCGCCCATGTGTCCGAGCCACAGATCCCTTTGGCGTTCGGTGGCACAGATGAAAAAGTCGCCTCGCACGATCTGGTCCGACAGCGTGCGAATGGTGGACTCGACGATGTCGACGGAATGGAGGGGATCATCACTGCTGAGCTGGAGAGCCTCCAGGTGAAATGGGTCGTAGAGGTCGACCACGATCGGTGTGTTGATCGAGTGGAGCCACGGGTGGCGAACCATCACCGCTCCCTGCAGGACCACCACATCGGACCACTCGACGAGTCGGCGCAGGTCGCTTGGGCGGCCGCAATCGACCCCCGCTACGTCGACGTGACCGTTGGCGGCCGACACGAGGGCCACGGGCTGTCGGGCAGACAAGGCTCTGGCGATTTCGACCGCACGGATTGCCGGACCGGCCATGCGGTCGCCGAGTACGTCGTCGGTGATGACCACAACACGAGGTTGTTCGGTCGGCTGGGGCCCCGAAGCCATTGGAGCGCTCATCGGCGCCATCGCCTTCTGGAGGGGGTGTCTGGTCTCGTGTCGCGGGGCTGAGGCTTGAGTCGTTTGGCGAGGAAGGCCGCAGTAGTTGACACATCGCGGGCGGAGATCGACGTCATTGCAGCTTCGGCCTGACGGCCCGCAAGCCCGGTGTTGTTGACCAACGTTCTGAGCCCGTCGGCGGCGGCCTCTACATCGGGGTCCCGCCAGGTGCCGGCGGCGGGGTAGGGCTCGGCGCCGGCACCGACCTCGACGATGTTGCCGGGAACGATCGTGGCGGTGTCGGCGCTGATGAAGTCGGCCGGTCCGCTGCCTTCGGTGCACAGGACGGGAGTGCCAAGGGCCATGGCGTGGGCGATGGTGATTCCGAAGCCCTCGGAGCGGTGCAGGGAGGCATACACAGAGGCGGATTTGATCATTGCCGACAGTTGGCCGGGCGAGCAGTAGCGGTCGATCACGCGGATGTCGGAGCGATCGCGGGTCGCCCAACGCAATCGGTCGAGTTCGTCGGGTACGCGGTGCCCGTTTATCGACTTGAGAACCAGCACCGGGCCCTCGTCGGGGGAGAACGCCTTGACGAAGGCCTTGACGAGGCCAATTGGGTTCTTGCGCTTCGCCACGCTGTGGAAGTCGAACGCGAACAGCACCACCGGCCTGTCGGGGTCGACTCCCATGAGTTCGTATCCCTCGCCTTCGGGCTCGTCGGCCACCACCGGCAGAGGCAGAACATGAACCGGCAGTTCGGTCCAAGGGGTCAGGCAATCAGCTACGTATCGACTACCGGCCCAGATCTCGTCAACTGCGGTCAAGCCGCTCTGCATCTCGGGCGTGACAAGATCGGTCTCCCAGAAGAACACGCCGATGGTGTGCACCATCTCGGTATCGCGGCCGCGGCTCTTGACCACCTCTGCGACTCGATCGGCGTTGACGCACAGAATCTCGATCGGATGGCTCGGCGGATCGTCGGGCGCGGCAACGGAGCGGGTGTTGCTGGCCGAACCTCCGATGGTCTGGATCGAGGTGGGCGTGCCGTGGTGCTCCAGAGCGAGAGAGAGCAATCTGGCGACTTCGCCGACCCCGAGATCGGCATTGATGTAGCCGGCCAGATCAACGCCCGGGGTGAGGGCACGGTCGGCGGGCATAGGGGGAATGGGCACCCATTCAGGGTCGAGTCCCTCCTGTTGGACCCCGTCGGTGCGCAACCAATTCATGAACTCGGCCCGGTTGGCCGGACCGAGGTCGGGGGCCGGGAACGCGGCTTGAAGGTCGAAGCGAATTCCGTGGAGAGTCATGGCCGCGCGCGATAGCCCGTCGGAGCGTTCGGACGGGGTCGACATCCACGCGTCGAACTCGGCGCTGGGACCTCCTGGCGGCTCCGGTTCGCCCAGCAGCTCATGTCGGCGTAGAGCCTCGGTGTAGAGCCGGCGCGTCGCAGCAGCCCTCGTGGCGGTGAGAGGGGGCTTATCGTCGGCGAGATCCTTGTCGCGTTCGATGAGAATCTCGACGAGTTCGGGCCGGTCTGCGAGTCGGTTTCGTCCTCCGTCGAGGTCGGACATCAGATGAGCGGCACCGCGTCGCCGGCCGGTGGTATCGATCGTGTGGACGTCGGTGCCCTCAGGATCGATTCGTGAGGGGTTGATGCCATGGGCCGGCGACAGACACTGTGTCGTCTTGATCCACGTGGTGGCGATTGCGAGCAGATCGGCCCGCGACTCGGGGTGTCGTGCCGTCTCCTCTGACCACCACGACAAGACTTCGTCGGCAGCAGTGGTGGCAGAAAGAATGGTGGGGAGGTAGACGCCAGCCTCGTAGGCCTCAGCCAGGCTCGGATGGCGGTCGTCGACGGGCAACGGTGCGAGGAGACGAGGCACAACGCGAAGGGCTTCATCGTCGCGCACATCGAGATCACCGAGGGATCCGACCACTTCGATGACCGGATCCATGAGCAGCACGGAATGGGTTCGGCCAAGCGCCAACCGTGCCACCTCGGGAAGCAATGCCGCCGCCGCCTCCGGCAGGGTCGTGCGTCCGATGCGGCGCGCCAGTTCGCGGGCGTCGATCGGGAGTTCGTCAGGGGTCAACACCCGATCGGCGCCCGACGGTGTGCCATCGAGGCTCAATACCCAAGTGTCGACCCCGGGATCGACGGCGCGAACGCCCGCCACCAGTCGAGCCGTGGCCCCCGCCGTGTGGGCGGTGACGGTACTCAGGACGAGACGGGACGGGTCAGACGACACGGCGTTCAGTCTGCCCTGCCTGAGGCCCGAGCCGTGCGATCGAATGGTGTCCGCCCATTTCCCGGGCGATAGCATCCCAAGCCATGTCCCCCGCAGCCGAGATCTGGGCCTTTCGCGGGCTGACCCACAACCTCGTGGCCCGAGAGCTGAAGGTCAAGTACAAGCGGAGCATCCTCGGCTGGACCTGGTCTCTGATCAACCCCGCCACGACGATCCTCGTCTACACGCTGGTGTTCAGCATCATCTTCAGAGCCGAGATTCCGGCGGCCGGCAACGGCGTACTCCAGAGCTTCTCGCTCTGGTTGTTCACCGCTCTGGTTCTCTGGAACTTCTTTCATGCCTCGATGATGGGCGGAATGGCATCGCTCGTGGGTGCGGGCGAACTCCGCCGCAAGGTCTACTTTCCGGTCGAGATTCCCATAATCGCTGCGATGTCGGCCAACGTCGTGCAGACGGTGATCGAACTCGGAGTCCTGATTGCGATCATGGTCGTGGTCGGCAATATCTCTTGGACCGTGCTGCTCATCATCCCGATCCTCGTGCTGTTCATGATCTTCACGCTCGGGCTGGCGTTGCTAGTGGCGATGGCCAACGTCTACTACCGCGATGTCGGCTACCTGGTCGGGGTGGTACTCAACTTCCTTCTCTACCTGACGCCGATCATCTACCCACTGACCATCGTGCCGACCGACTATCGCGTGCTGGGCATTCGAGTGATCGACATGCTCGAAGCCAACCCGTTGACCAACTTCGTGGAGTCGGCGCGCGACGCGATCTATGCGCTCGAGGTTCCTCCGTTGTCTTCCTGGCTCGAGATGGTCGGTGTGAGTGTCGCGTCGTTCGTGATCGGCTGGGCAGTGTTCAGGCGGTCGGCCTCAACGGTGGTCGACGACCTGTGAGCGACCGTCGGGCGAAGTTGAGGGCGGCGGCTCTGTCAGGATTGCCCGAGGGCACGTGGCGCCGGCGCATGGCCAGTGCCGGAGTTTCGACACTTCGTCACGGACGAACTTTCGCCAAACACGCTCGTGACGACTTGCGACGAGGTGTTGGCGGTGCTCTACCGGTGACCTACCGCGGATGGCGGCGCTCGGCCGGTCCTCGACGCACCGAACTCGATCATCAACGCCGCCTCGCCGACGACCACACGCACGGACCCGATTTCCATGTGATCGTCACCGGTAGCGGTGCGGTCGGCACCACACTCGACTCGCTTCGAGCCCAGACGTGGCCGACGTGGCGGGTGAGCGTTGCCGGCTCCGGGACATCGGACGATCCCCGGATCGAGTTCGGTGTCGATCCCACGGCGGCGCTTGTCGATGGCGAGTCCACGGATCTTGTGGTGGTTCTCGACGCCGGCGACTCCCTCAGGCCCGACGCCGTGTTCCAGGTCGTCGATCTGGCTTGGAGTTCGCCTGACTGCAAACTCGTGCATTGGGACGACGACCTGACCGGGCACTCCGATCCCAGGTTCCGCCCGTCTTGGTCGCCCCACACGCTGCTCTCAGCCAATTACCTGGGTCGGTCGTTCGCACTGCGACGCTCCCTCGTGATCGCGGCCGAAGGGCGCGGCCTGGTGGGGTCCGATCTCGACATCTGGACGCTCCTTCTCACCGCTGGTCTCGATACCTCGTCGGCTCTGCGAATCCCGTCCGTTCTGGCCACCGTTGGTCGCCGCCCCGATCCCGTACCCGACGGCAGTGCCGAGATGGTGGCCGCCGTGCTCGCCGAGCGTGGGGTGGCAGCCCGGGCGGTTGAGGGCCCCGGCCGAATCGAATACCTCTGGGAGCTCGAAGAGCGGCCCACGGTGTCGATCATCATCCCCACCCGACACAACCGGGCCATGATCGGGCCGTGTCTCTCCAGCATCGCCGCGGCCGACGTCGAGGGAGTCGATGTGGTTGTGATCGACAACGGCGAACGCACCGCCGCCAACGAGGATTGGTACCGCAGTTTCGACCTTGACCTTGTCGTCGAATGGTCGACCGACGTGCCGTTCAACTACTCGGCTGTCAACAACAAGGGGGTGTCGCTCACCCGAGGCGAGGTCCTTGTCTTTCTCAACGACGACACCGAAGTGCTCGATGTCGGCTGGCTCGACGAGTTGGTTGGATTGTCGATTCAACCGACCACCGGAGTCGTCGGTGTCCAGTTGCTCGACCCCGAAGGACGGATCCAGCACGGCGGTGTGGTCATGGGAATCCGCGGCTTCGCCGACCATCTCTTCGCCGCCATGAAGCCGGGAGATCACACTCTTCTCGGCCCCACCACCTGGTATCGGGACTCCTCGTCGGTCACCGGTGCCTGCATGGCGGTCACTCGAAAGAAGTTCGAACTCTTCGGCGGGTTCGATGAACGATTCGAACTATGCGGATCCGATGTTGCTCTTGGGCTCGAAGCGCTGGGCCACGACCTGTTCAACATCGTGACCCCGCGCCATCTCGTGATGCACCACGAGAGCGCCACCCGAGAGAACTGG
>JAJCXW010000245.1 GCA_029263235.1 Acidimicrobiales bacterium | reverse complement strand
GCGGTTCGGCGAATGTCGGGGCCGATTGCCAACCGGATCGACAATGCGGGAATCGGCTGCTCATCCGATCCCCTGATGCGCAGCTCTTCGTGGCCGGGGGCGGCATCGACGGGCACGAACCGAATCGAGTCGTGGCCGAAGGTCGAGCCGTCGAGAAGAGTCTCGACGGCTTGCAACATCGCTCCGTCGGAGCGCCAGTTGGTTGCGAGTGACCGGTGGGTGACCTCGAGTTGGCCGTCGGGATCGACGGCATCGAGATAGGTGTCGATGTCGGCACCTCTGAAGGAGTAGATCGCCTGCTTCGGGTCTCCGACCAGCACGAGAGACGTGTCGGAATCGGGCTGGCCGAAGAGGGTCCGGAATATGTCCCACTGCACCGGATCGGTGTCTTGGAACTCGTCGATGAGGGCCACCCGAAACCGCTTGCGGAGCGCCCCGGCCACCGCCTCTGCCGCGGGACCTGCGAGAGCGTCACGAAGCCTCACCAGGATGTCGTCGAAGCTCATCGTTCCGGTGTTGTGGCGACGGCGCACGATCTCTGCGGCCGCCTCGTTTGCCAGCTGAGTGATCGTGTGGGATCGAATATCGATCGACTCGTCGGATGCATCGGGCACGGTGAGAATGCCGGGAGTTCTCAGGATTCGGGAGGTGGCCGAGACCAGCTTCGATTGCGGCGGCAGCCAATCAGGATTCATTCCGCCGACGACCTTGGCGACTATCAGGTCGGTACAGACCTGAGAGGTGAGGTCGTCGGTGTCGTCGACCAGAGTGGCGTCGGGATCGACTCCGGACATGGTGCCCAGAGTGCTGAGCACCTGCGTGGAGAAACCGTGGATGGTGGTGATGGTGGCCGAATCGAAGTCTGAGATCGCCCTACGAATCCTCGGGAGATGGAGAGGATCGGGATGGGCCAGAAGGTGAGAGGCCAACTCGTCGGTGGTGTTGGGCGCGGCGAGATGAGCAGCGGTGTCGACGAGACGTTGGCGGACCCGGGAGCGAAGCTCGTTGGTGGCCGCACGGGTGAAGGTGACGATGAGGACTTCCGAGACCGGGACATCGGACTCGGCGATGAAGCGTGTGGCCAACCCGGCGAGAGTGAAGGTCTTGCCGGTGCCGGCGCTGGCCTCGATTGCCAGTCGGCCGCTCGGGATCGGATCAGAGAAGCTGAACACCTGATCGCCGGGGACGGACGCGGTCATCGGGAATCTCCGGAAGGTGTGGAGAGCTCAATCGTCTCGTCGATGGTGAGCCACAGATATCGGGCGAAACGTTCGGCTCTGCCGCCGTCTCCTTCGGGGTCCTGATCGAGCGCGTCGATGAGGCGGAGTTCGTCGAGCGACATGTCTGGGTAGAACAGTTCGGTCTGTGGGTCGGCTCGATCGCCGCGTCCGGTGAAGGAGCTGTACCAGGCGTCTGAGAGTTTGAACTTGTCGGCGCGGGTGCCGGGTTCGGAGAGGGTTGAGTGGTGGTCGAGGCTCTCGAGGTAGAGGCCCCTCGAGACCTGGGGGAACAACGGGATCGCCTCGCTGGCTCCGCGCCGGAAGCAATCGACGACGACTTCCAGCGCTCGAATTGCTGCGGTGAGCCGGCTCGACTGCTCGGCCTCGGTGGGAGAGATCTGCCAGACCTCGGCGCCGAGCGGCTCGCCGGCTTTGACCGGGTTGACGGTGAGCGCCCGCCAACTGGTCGTGGGGTCGGCCACCACGAGACACATGAGGTCGAGCCAAGCCCCCACGAGGTGCTCCGCCTTCCAAGTCGAGTAGCCCACCCGGGCCGGGCCGGGAGCGTCGGCCCCGAGACGGAGCGGCACGACACCCACCAGACGAGTGCCGTCGGGCAATGTGATGTCGATTGTGTGGTCGTCGACGAGTGGCCGGGACACTCCGGCGGAAAGGGCCGCTTCAATCACCTGATCGGCGACACCTCGCACCACATCCACGGCGCGGTCGCCCAACTCGGCTGGAGGAATCGAGCCCCTGCGGCGCTCCACGACGGTGGCGCGTTGAATCAGTTCCTCGACAGGGCGTTGGGGGTCGGCGAAGGCGGCCTCGATCATCAGATTGCCGAGCTTCCAACGGTCGAGACCGACAAGATCGATCGGAAGGAGCGAGGAGGGTTCCTCGCCGATGGTGGGGAGCTTGATCTGTAGTTCGTGGCTCGTGAAGTACTTGGTGGGGTTCCGGAGAAAGCTGTGGAGCTCGGCGATCTGGATCACTTCGCCCTGGGCCGTGGGGGATCGGGCGGGTTCGTGCTCGAAGCTGTCGCCGACCTCGGTGTTGGTCGTGCGGGAGCGGCGGGCCTGCGCCCCGCTGAAGGCGTCGGGATCGAAACCGGCAGCTACCTCGTGAACCAGCTCACCCGGGGTGAAGTATCGATCGTCGAAAGGCTGCCGCGGATGCTCGAGCTCGAACCCTGCACGGAACTCGGCACGTTGGTCCTCGCTGACCATGGAGGTGAGGGTGTCGAGGAGCTCGTCGACAACAGTGGACCGGGGCACCTGTTCGTTGGTTCTGATGTCGTGTCCGTCGCGAAAGACCAGAAGATGCTGGTCGGCACTCAGGGCCGCTTCGAGCAGCGCTTGCTTGGCTTCGCCGCGGGAGTCGTGGTCGCCGAGGCGTGGCGCGGCCCCGACAAGATCGTCGCCATCGAGCACATGGCCACCGAACGCCGATTGTTCGAGGCCGAGCAGGCAGATCACCCGGTGGGGGAGCCATCGCAACGGCCGCAGCGAGCTGATGGTGATGCCGCCCCGGAAGAAGTCGGGTCGGCCGGACTTCGCTTCGATCCGGCCACCCACGACCCGTCGGAAGTCGTCGAAGGTGAGGGGTGTGGTGGAGGGCTGGTCGAGGACATGAGAGTCGTCGCTGATCTCGGCGGCGACCCGGTGAAGTGAGTCGGCTTGCCACATCTGATCAGCCGGAGCGGCGAACAGGCATCGGCTTGCCGCCAGAAACACTTCGAGCCAGTCGCCGATCGACTTGCTCGATGCGGTCTCCTTCGACAACCAAGAGATTTGGTGGATCACCTCAGCCAGCCGCCCCGCTAGGTCGGTGTCGGATCCCTCGATGCCCTCCGGGGCCACCTCGCCGATCGACAGCACGGGGCCGTCGGCCACCACCGTGGATCCGAGGAGGAGGCGGTCGAGAGCAGACTGCCAGGTGTTGGTGTCGACGGAAGCGGGCAGGCCGTGGTGTTCGCGATGCTGAGGATCGAGACCCCATCGGATATTGGTGGAGTCGGCCCACTCGGTGACGCTCGATATCTCTTCCGGGGTGAACCGAAAGCGCTGTCTCACCGGGGCCAACCCCAGGAAGTCGACGACTTCGGTGACCTCGAATCGGCCGGTGGCCAGGTCGAGGAGCTGGGAGGCGGCCGCGAGCATCGGATTGGACGACAGGATCGAGCGATCGGCCACCCGATAACGCAAGGTGGTGGGGCCGCTGGCTTCGGGATCGTCGGCCGATGGTCCGAGCACCGCTTCGACCAGAGGGGCGAAGCGTTCGAGGGAAGGGGTGAGAACGACTATGTCGTCTTCGCTCAGGGTGGGGTCGGATGCCAGAAGGCCGAGGATGGCGTCGCGGAGGGCTTCGACCTGCCGGGTGGCCCCGTAGCAGGCGTGGAGTTGAACCGATCGGTCGCCGCGATCGAAGGAGCGGCTTCCAGCCGGCGCGGAATTGCCGCGAATATCGGCCTGGAGCGATTCGAGAAGTGAAGTCGAGGGACTTGGCGAGGACGGATGACGCTGGGCCTTGACGCCGAGATCGTGCTCGGCGGTCGCCAGAATCTGCGCGGTGTCGATGGCCGGCCGGCCCCAGCTCTCCAGCAACGGATGGACGACCGGATCGATCGCGGCGCTCGACGGCTCGACCAGATAGAGGTGGAGATCGTGGTGGGTGGCGACCGCTTGGGCCAGCAGCATGAATTCAGGTCCGCCCGGAACCACTGTGAGGCCGAACATCACGAGCCTCTCGGGAAGGTCGAGCCGGAGCTCCCCGGTGTTGAGTCGGGTGAGGATCCCGGGCATGCGTTCGGCTGGACCAGCCGAACCGATGTGGGCGCGTAGCTGACGCCAGAGGTGAGGCTGCCAGGTGTGGGTCGAAGGGAGTTGTCGGTCGTTGCCGTCGGTGTCGCGGCCGTCGGCCCACTGGCGGATCATGGCTGGCCGGTGGAGGTTGTAGCGATCGAAGAGATCGGCGATTCGACGCACCCGCGCGTACTTGGATCCGGCCCCACTGGATTCGGGGCCGGCCAGCCGGGAGAGCATGGGGTCGTCGGCGTGCTGGTCGATCACCTGCAGGAGAGCCCAGGCGAGTGACTCGACTTCCCAAGGGTTGGTGACGGTGGTGTCGGCGGAGTCGGGGCTGCCGACCATGGCGAGCTGATCGGCCTCGAACACCCGTGCGAGCAGCGACCCCGGAAAGGCGTTCTCGATATTGGCCGCGATTCCGAGTTGCCCGGCGAGCCGGAGAGACAGCCAACGCTGCATGGCCTTGGAGGGTGTGGCGATCCATTTACGGGTCATCGGATCGGCCGGAGGGGTGCTCAGCAGGCTCGCCAGATCGTCGGCCAAGGGGAGCAGACGATCTGCTGTGTGTATTCGGAGCACGCGCCGAATGTAACCCGCCGGTGTGACACGGTCGACGAGTCAGGACCGACTCCTAGGATCAGCGGTGTGACCAACCGATCGAAACCCGCAGCGCCGGCTCAGTTGACATTGCTCACCAAGGAGAACTGTCCGCTGTGTGATCACGCCAAGAAGCTGCTCGAGCGTCTCGAGTCCGCCTACCGCATCGATGTGCGGGTCGTATGGCTGGAGACACCGGAGGGGCAGGAGTTGGCTGAGCACCACCAGACGCCGTTCCCGCCGGTGTTGATCATCGACGGTGAGCTCCACGGCTTCGGACGTCCGTCGGAGAACAAGCTTCGAAGAGATTTCCAGCGCATGGGTGTGGCGCGTCGTTCGATCTGGGAACGGCTCCGTCGGTCTCAGTCGAGAGGTGGCAGGTGACCGAAATCGAGGTTGTAGTCGTCTCCACCTGAATCGTCGGCCGGCTGCACGAGCTCGACCGACGCCTTCTCCGGTTCGAAGATCTCGCCGACAGCGAGCATCGCCGCGGTGAGCACGGTGACGGCGCCACCGTTCTTGGTGGCGCGGTAGTAGGCCGGCAATGGCCGGTCGACCGGTGCATCGTTGGTGGTCTCGAACGGGTCGTTCGTCACGACCCCAGTGTGCCGGTGTTCGCGCCGCTGCGTGAGCGCGGGTGTCACAGCGGGCGCCGACAGGGTCCATGAAGGCGGATCCCCCACCTCGTGATGCGACCCAAGGAGTCATCCATGACCCCAGCTACTCCCTCTCCTGATTCTCCCGACTCCGACCGAGTGCATGTCAGCGTTCTTCTCGACCGCAGCGGTTCGATGGCCTCGGTTGTCGACGACACGATCGGGGGCTTCAACTCGTTCATCAAGGAGCAAGCAGCGGTGTCGGGCGACTGCCGGGTGACTCTCGTGCAGTTCGACAGCCAGGACGTCCACGATGTCGTGTTCGATGCCATTCCTCCCCTCGAGGTCATGCCTCTGACGAATCAGACCTATCAGCCCCGCGGTGGCACTCCGTTGCTCGACGCGGTTGGTTCTCTGATCCAGAGCCTCGACAAGCGAGTCGCGGTCGACCCCGACGAAGTACAGCTCGTGGCGATCATCACCGATGGCTACGAGAACTCCAGCCGCCGTTTCTCCAAGGAGGAGATCGCCGGCATGGTGACTCTCCGCGAGAAGGGTGAATGGACCTTTGTCTTCATGGGCGCCGACATCGATGCCTTCGGGGAAGCCTCGAGCATTGGCATCGCAGGGGGTCGATCAGCTCGATACGAGCAGAGCCCCGACGGGATGAGGCAGGCCTTCTCCGACCTGTCGGGGTCGGCCACCAACTATCGAGCCATGCCCAGCGGGGCACGCCAACTCCAAAAGGAGACCCTTCTCGCCGATGCCCGCGAGGAGAATCGCGGAAGGAACCAAGATGGCGGCGAGGAAGGCGGCGAGGTCTGAGCAAGGCCCGAACGCGACCGGTCAATCTAGACTTCGGCAACGTCGAAAGAGAGCTCCTCCCATGCCCGGATACAGCATCAACCGCGAGGACTATCTCAAGAGACTGCGTCGCATCGAAGGCCAAGCCAGAGGTCTTCAGCGAATGATCGAGGACGACAAGTACTGCATCGATGTCCTCACCCAGATCACTTCGGTCACGAGTGCGCTGAGGAGTGTGGGGTTGGGTCTACTCGACGAGCACATCCGTCATTGTGTGATGGATGCCGCCAGAAGCGACTCCGATCACGGAGACGCCAAGATCACCGAGGCTGTCGGAGCCATCGAACGGTTGCTGCGGGCCTGACGGCTTCGACTCCGACGGCCCGGCCCGGCCCGGCCCGGTTCAGGCGTCGACGATGTCGTAGCCGGCGACGTCGATGGCGGCTCGGATGGCCTCGTCGCTGGCGCTGCCCTCGACGAGCACCGACTTGGAGTCGATGTCGACTTCGACCTTGTCTACGCCGGCGACACCGCTCACGCCACCCTCGATGGAGGCTTTGCAGTGGCCGCAGGAGATGCTGGGAACGGAGTAGGTGAACGTGCTCATGGTTGTGTCCTCGGTATCTGTGACTGGCTGAGTGTCTGGCTGAGCGGGGCTTGTCGGGCGGGCGGTGCGAGATCCTGAGCGACGGTAGCCCTTGAAGCCGCGGAGTCGGAGCGAGTTGGTCACCACGAAGACCGACGAGAACCCCATGGCCCCCCCGGCGATGATCGGGCTGAGCACTCCGGCTGCGGCCAGCGGGATGGCGGCGGTGTTGTAGGCGAACGCCCAGAACAGATTGCCCTTGATGATCGTGAGGGTGCGGCGGGACAACGAGATGGCGTCGGCGACTGCCCGAATGTCGCCGGAGACGATCGTGAGGTCGGACGCCTCGATGGCCACGTCGGTGCCGGTGCCGACCGCAATTCCGAGATTCGACTGGGCCAGAGCGGGGGCGTCGTTGATGCCATCGCCGACCATGGCCACGTGCTTTCCCTGATCCTGGAGTCGGGCGATCTCGGTGGCCTTGTCGGCGGGAAAGACCTCGGCGACCACATGGTCGACTCCGACCTCAGCACCGACGGCGTCGGCGGTGCGCTGATTGTCGCCGGTGAGAAGCACGACCTCCATACCCAGATCATGGAAGGCATCGACTGCCTCACGGCTGGTGGGCTTCACACGGTCGGCCACCACGAACACGGCGTGGGCGCTGGTTTCGGTTCCGCCACCGGACCATCCGGCCAGCACGGCGGTGCGTCCGAGGCTCTCGGCCTGGGTTGCGGCTGCCTCAATGTCGGGGGGTACGAAGTCGAACAGTGATCGTCGTCCGACACGGACTTCGACATCGTCGATGGTTCCGGTGACTCCGCTTCCCGGCAGGTTCTCGAAGCCGTGCACGGCAGGCAGGTCGCTGACACTGTCGGCGATAGCTCGTGCTATCGGGTGTTCGGACTTCGACTCGAGGGCGGCCGCTCGGCGGCGGGCAGTGGTGTCGTCGGTGGAGGAGTCGGTGACCACGTCGACCAATTCCATGCGGCCTTCGGTGATGGTTCCCGTCTTGTCGAGCACGACCACATCGACCTGGCGGGTCTGCTCGAGGATCTCTCCACCCTTGATGATCACTCCCAGCTGGGCTCCTCGTCCGGTGCCGACCATGATCGCGGTCGGGGTGGCGAGACCCAGAGCGCAGGGACAGGCGATGATGAGAACGGCCACCGCTGCGGTGAACGCATCGTTGACGCTGTCGCCGGCCAGAAGCCAACCGAGCAGAGTGAAACTGGCGATCACGAGGACCGTAGGCACGAATATGGCGGACACCCGGTCGGCGAGACGCTGCACTTCGGCCTTGGAGCCCTGAGCGTCCTCGACGAGTTGGATGATCTGCGACAACGCCGTGTCGGCACCGACTCTTGTGGCTTCGACCACGAGAGAGCCATTGGCGTTGATGGTTGCCCCGATCACGTCGTCGCCGGGGCCGACCTCGACGGGCACCGGTTCGCCCGTGACCATCGAGGCATCGATGGCGGAGTGTCCGTCGACGATCGTGCCGTCGGTGGCGATCTTCTCGCCGGGCCTGACCATGAACCTCATCCCGACGGCCAGGTCCTCGACGGCAATCTCGGTTCCGTCCTCGAGAAGGGCGACGCTGGTGCCGAGTTGGGCGAGTGCACGAATGGCATCGCCGGACCGACGCTTCGCTCGGGCTTCGAACCATTTGCCGAGAAGGATCAATCCGATGATGGCGCCGGCGGTCTCGAAGTAGACATGGCCATCGGAGCCCGAGAGCAGCACGGTCATCGACCAGAACCACGCCGACAGCGTGCCCATCGAGACCAGCGTGTCCATGGTGGTCGAGCCATGGCGGAGGTTCATCCAGGCGGCTCGGTGGAATCCGCTGCCGCTGTACCAGACGACGGGGGTGGCCAGAATTCCGGCTACCCAACGCCCGCCCGTGAATTCCAGAAACGGAACCATCGAGATGAGTAGAGCGGGGATGGCGAATAGGGCGGCGAAGACCAACCGACGCGTGAGTTGGGCGAGATGAGCGCTCTCGGCCGCCTCTTGGTCGGGATCGTCGGGCACCGAGTAGCCGAGGCTCTCAACGGTGGACTTGAACGCGGACTCATCGACCTGGTCGGGGTCGAAGAGAATGGTGGCTCGTGAAGCAGCGAAGTTGACGTCGGCCTGATCGACACCGTCGAGCTTCGAGAGCCCTCGACTGATCCGCGAGGCGCAAGCCGCACATGTCATGCCTTCGAGAGGAATATCCATCCGAGTGATCACGACTGCACTATACCCCCCCACCCTATATCTGGCCAGAGACGTTGGTCACAAGAATTGTCCGGATCATGGCACAGAGGAAGTGAGGTACTGACTTAGGACCCTACGGCTCGGCGCTGTGGCCCGACAAGGTGGTGTCAGCCTCCCGACCAATGGGCGGCCTGTCGGGCCTCGGGTGCCCGACGTTGATTGGGAGGTCTCTCAGATGAAGTCCATACGCGTGAGCCTGATAGCAGTGGTGAGCGTTCTCGCCCTGATCGGTGCGGCATGTTCATCAGACAACACGCTTGCCAATGGCCAGCTTCCAGGCGGATCCAACACTCAGGTGGGCTCGGGAGCGATCACTCCCCACATCAACCTCACCGAGTTCGCGATTCTCGGTGATCTGACGGTCCCGGAAGGCAACCTCAATCTCGACGTGGTCAACAAGGGTGGAATCAACCACACCCTTGCTCTGGTCGGTGGTCCCAGCACCGGCGACATGGCCAGCGGCCAGTCGGCCGATCTTGCTCTCGGCCTGATAGCCCCGGGCGAATACGAACTCTTCTGCGAGATCCCGGGACACAAGGAAGCCGGCATGGTGACCAGCCTCACCGTCGTCGCCGAGGATCAGGCGGGTGATATCCATATCTCGGACACACGTCACGACGCGGAGACCGACTGGGAGGCCCTCGACAAGGCCATGATGGAATCCATCTCCCGGTTCCCCTCGGTAACCGAAGGCGCTGGCAACCAGGTCCTCGAACCGACCGTGCTCGCCGATGGAACCAAGGAGTTCAATCTCACTGCAGCAATCACCTCGTGGGAAGTCGAGACCGGCAAGTTCGTGGATGCCTGGACCTACAACGGTCAGGTCCCCGGCCCGCAGATCAAGGTTGATGTGGGCGACAAGGTGAGGGTCAACCTCCAGAACGATCTACCAATGGGAACCGATATCCACTGGCACGGAATCCAGACCCCCAACAACATGGATGGCGTCGCACCACTCACCCAGGACCTGATCTACTCAGGCGAGTCCTTCGTGTATGAATTCGTGGCCCGTCGACAGTCGATCGGCATGTATCACGCCCATCACCACGGCCAGATGCAAGTACCCAACGGCATGTTCGGCGTGTTCACCATCGGCGACACGCCGCTCCCGTACGGCGAGACCATCGGTGGCACCACGATCCCGGACGACCTGGAGATAGCCCAGGAGATCCCGATGGTGCTCAACGACGCTGGAGTGATCGGGTTCTCTCTCAACGGTAAGTCGTTCCCGTCGACCGAGCCCTACGTCGTCAACACGGACGATTGGATCGTCATCAACTACTACAACGAGGGTCTGCAGATCCATCCGATGCACATGCATCAGTTCCCGCAGTTGGTGTTCGCCAAGGACGGATTCCCGCTCGATCATCCCTATTACGCCGACACCATCAATGTCGCGCCGGGTGAACGGTTCTCGGTACTGGTCCGACCCGATGAGGCTGGAGCCTGGGTCTGGCATTGCCACATTCTCACTCATGTCGAGCGTGAGGAAGGGATGTTCGGAATGGTCACCGCTCTGATCGTTCAGGACGCCTGAGCCGACTGGATCTCCCTGGAGAGAGCGTTGGGGTCGGCCTTCGGGCCGACCTCTTTGCTTTTGTTCGCGCCTGCTCTACGTGGTGTTCAGTCGTCGGCGTGGGTGAGGGCCCAGGCGTCGTAGCCGCCGACGAGATCGGACACGTCGTCGAATCCGTTGATCCGCATCAGGCTCGCCGCAACTGCCGACCGGTAGCCGGCGGCGCAGTAGACGATTGTGGGGCGACTTGGATCAAGTTCCGAGAGGCGGTCCGGGAGTTGTCCCACGGGGATGTGAGCCGAGTCGTCGATGGTGCCGAGCGCCACCTCACCCGGGTTTCGGACGTCGACCAACTGAAGGTCGGCGATCTTGCCGACATAGTCATCGAACTTGTCGACGGTGACTCGGGACATCAACTGAGTTCGGTTCGGATGGCTCTCCATCACCCCGTAGGGATCAGCCAGGTGGCCGACCACACGGTCGAATCCGATGCGTCCCAACCTGTTCTTGGCTTCGAGCTCGGTGCCTGGTTCGGCGAGGATCACGATGTCGACATCGGAGGGGACGATCGAACCGGCGAACTCGGCATAGCGGCCGTTCATGCCGACGTTTATCGATCCCCGCAAATGTCCTTGGGCGAACACTTCGGCGTCGCGTCCGTCGACCAACACCGCGCCCGCTGCGATCAAGTCGTCGGCTTCCTCCAACTGGAGTGCCTTGGTCGGCTCGGTCTCATCGAGCAGTCCCCGGTCGGCCTTGTTGAGCGTGGCGTTGTAGAGGAAGTAGGCCGGAGCAGGTGGCTGGCCCTCGGTGACCAGGTCGATGAAGGTGGAGCGGTCGGGGGCTTTGATGGCGTAGTTGGTGACCCGTTGCTGGCCGATCGTAGAGGAGGTGTCGGTCGAGAGGTTCTTGCCGCAGGCCGAGCCGGCGCCATGGCCGGGGTACACCCGTGTGGAGTTCGGCAGCGTGAGAAGTTTGGTGTGGAGGCTGTCGTAGAGCTGGCTTGCCAGGTCGTCGCGGGAGTGGCCGATCGATGAGAGAAGGTCGGGCCGACCCACATCGCCGATGAACAAGGTGTCGCCGGTGAGAACCCCATAGGGCTCGGGATCATCGGCGTGCTCCCAGACCACGATCGAGAGCGACTCTGGCGTGTGACCCGGGGTGTGACGGAACTCGAGCTTCACGTCTCCGAGCGACATCTGTTCGCCATCACCGAGGGGACGGAAATCGAACTCGGGGGTGGCGACCGATGAGTAGCCGATGGCGGCGCCGGTCTGGGCAGCGAGCTCGAGGTGACCGGACAGGAAATCGGCGTGGAAGTGCGTCTCGATGACGAGCTCGATCGTGAGCCCGGCCTCGGCGGCGTCGGCGATGTATTCGCCAACGTCGCGTCGGGGGTCGACGACGACGGCTCGTCCGGTCGTTTCGTCGCCGAGGAGATAGGAGGCCTGAGACAGGCAGTCGAGGTAGTACTGGGTGAAGATCATGATGTGAAGGCCATTCAAGCAAAAGTACGTACTTTTGTCGAGCAGTGACCTTTGGTCCTGCCCCTGGTTGGGTAAGAGTGGCACGCTCGCGACGGCTACAAAAGGAGCGGCCAGATGACCAACATCGATCCCCGTACCGGCTTGGAGTCAATGGACGAACATGAGTGCTGGCGACGTCTCGGCCCGAAGGGCATCGGCCGACTCGCCGTCGACAATGGTGGGCAGCCCGACATTTTCCCGGTGAACTACGTCGTGGAAGGTCGCGAAGTCTTCGTACGCACGGGCCCCGGCACGAAACTCGCGGCGGCCGTCCTCACCGGCTTGGTGGCCTTCGAGATCGACGACTTCGATTCCGAGCAGCGGACTGGCTGGAGTGTCGTTGTGCACGGCAGCGCCGACGAGGTCTCGAATCTCGATGAGGTTCTCGATGCCGAAGATCTCGGAATCGAGCCCTACGTCGAGGCTGGAAAGACCCGCTACGTGAGGATCATCCCGACCGACATCACCGGCCGCCGAATCCCCAGCCGGCCTGCCGCCGGCTGATCGACCTCGCTGGCCGGGTTCCTACTGATTGCCGACTATCGGCCGGCAGGGTTGAGATCTGGTGCTGCCGCAGGGAGTGAGCCCGTCGGCGACGTCCACACCGGTGAGGAACGGAAGTACCAGTTCCGAAAGCGTGGAACCGCCCAACCCGACACTGATGGTCTCACCGTCGTTGGGCAACACGTCGAACTTCCAGAGGTTGCGGTTGCCGCCGGGATTATCGACGATCAGACGTAGAGACGACCCGGCCCGGAACACATGGGCCACCGGGAAGATCTCGATCTCCATCAGAGTGAACTCGTCGGCCGGTAGTGGAGAGGCGTCGGCCTCGGAGTGGGTCTGGAACGGCAGCAGATCGGTCGACTTCCCCGTGTCGAGTGCTCGGTGTGACGCACGTAGCCAGCCGCTCTGCACATACATCTCCTGGCCGTCGGGCCGGAGTTCGGTGATGGTCACCTGCAGGTCGGCGTCGGCCGCACTCGACCGGACCCACAACGACACGCTCCCCGAACCGGCCAAAACGAGATCCTCGGTCAGCGGTTCCGTGGCGTAGCCGAGGTAGGTGCCGTCCTCGAGCGCGGGCCACACCAGGTTGTCGAACTCGTTGTCGTTGCCATCGTCGACCGATGGTGTCACCACCTGGGACCGGTCGACATCGACCACGAAACTCTCGTCGGCTTCGCCGGACACGGCACTGTCGCCGGCAGCGACCAGCAGGCCACCGGGGGCCAGCGCCCACCTCCGAGGCTGGGCCGCGGGCGGCGGCCATGAATCGAACTTCAGCTCGCTCCTCGGCACTGGCGCACCCAGAGTGCCGGGGTCGCCGCCCATTTCCAGCATGAGCGTCACCGGCTGTTCGCTCTCGATCGTGGATCTGGCCTCATCGAGCGAGGTGAACCGATCGAGGGGAAGGGTGAGTCCGGGCACTCCGTAGATCTCCTCGTAGAGAATTGGAGCACCGAACCGCACGAGGGGACTCGTGATCGGCGTTCGGTGAGCGACATATACGTCCATGAACTCGAACAAGCGGCCCAGAACCTCGGGATTGGCCGAGTCGGCATGAGCGCCGTTGTAGAGGTGAATCTCGACCACGTCGGTCCCGGTGAAGGAGTTGAGCATGGTGGCGAACCGCGGACCGGTTTGTTCGTCCTGCCAGGCACCGGCCAGAAACACCGGAACACTGATCTGGTCGACGAAGGTGCGCGGGGCCAGTCGATCACCCGGATCGTCGGCATAGAAGGCGAGATCGGCTGCAGTGGTGGTGAGGTCGACGTTCTGTGTGCGCATGAGCTGGTTGGCTTCGCACACGTCGTCGCCGGCGTCGACTCGATCCTGTATCCAGCTTTGGCCGTAGGCATCGGTGGATCCCTGACGACTGTCGCCCCAGCTCTTGGCGAAGCCGTTGTTGTAGATCCCGCCCGGATACACCACCGACCGGTAGGAATCCTCGATCACCGACATCGGGCTGATGGCTCCGAGACTCGGCGGCTGGGTCTGCGCCACGAACAGTTGCGAGATACCGGGATAGGAGATGCCGACCATGCCGACGGCGTTCTCGAGCACCCATCCTTGCGCGGCGATCGTTTCGATCATGTCGTAGCCGTCGATGGTCTGAAGTTCGCTGAAGAAGTCGAACGCACCGCCCGAGCAGCCCGAGCCTCGCATGTTGACCCCGACGGTGGCGTAGCCGATCTGACTGAAGATGCCGGTCATCGGCTCCGGCTCGCCCGGATTGGCCGGGTCGTAACCCGAATACTCCACGACGGTCGGATAGGGCCCTTCTTCGGCGGGACCAGGAAGCCGGACCATCGCGGCGAGAGTGACACCGTCGCGCATCTCTATGTAGTTGAGCCCCTCGACCAGCGTCTGGGACGAATAGAACGATTGCTCGGGAATCTCCTTGAAGGTGGGGACGCGAAACCGGTCGCTGACCTGGGTCGGCGAAGATTCTGTGTCGGCCACCACGTATCCGTCGCCAGGATCGACCTCGCGGAAGATGAGGTTGCCGAGTTCGTCGACGATTCCGGACGTTGATCCGGTCGGGCCGGCCAGCTCGAGGGTTTGCCCGGGCTCGGCACCGGTGATCGCAACCAGTCGGGTGCTGGTTCGCACATTGAAGCCTGCGGCGACGGTGGATGGACCGGTGGTGGTCGGCGCGGCAGTGGTTGTGGCTACGGCGGTGGTGGTCGGTGCGGTCGTTGTGGTGGGCGCCGAAGAAGGTGACGACGAGCTGCACGCAGCGGCAATCAGCGCCGTGGTGATCAGGGTCGCCATCATCAACCGCCGACTGTTCAAACGGGATCTCATGGTCGTGACACTATGTGAGGCGTTCGGCATGCGTATTATCCGCCTTCATGTCGGAAGGAAATCGGACAGTTGCCAGCACCGAGTGGTTGAAACTGTGAAGGTCACGTTCGTCATCGAGGACGCCATGCCCAATCGGTGGGTCGGCCCGGATATCACTCCCAAACTGCTGGAGCTGGCGTCCACCGGTGGCCGTTGCGAGGCGGGCGGGCAAGCGGTGATGTCGTCGGCGACATATCCCAACCATGCTTCGTTCATCACCGGACTTCGGCCGATCGACCACGGTGTGATGGTCAACCGGGTGTGGACCGGCGGCGAGTTTGTGGGATCCGAGTCGATTGGTCCGATCGGCGAGACGATCTTCGAAGCGGCGCGACGAGCCGGCATGTCGACTGCCGCACTCCTGGGCGACCACAAGCTGGTGGGAGTCACCGGAGCTCATGTCGCCGACGTTCATTGGCCCCCCGAAGGGGTTCGTCCCGATGTTGAGCTCGATGAGTTTCGATACGCGCTGAATCAGGCGGTGATCGACGCCTACGACGCCCATCATCCCGGGCCCGGGGCCGTCGACCTCACCGTTGTTCACTTCAACGACCCCGACACCGCCTGTCATCTTCACGGTCCCGATTCACCCGAGGCCCGCGAGCGGATGCGACTCACCGACTCCGACCTCGGCCAGCTCTTGGAGCGACTCCGACCAGAATGGGAAGACACCGTGGTGATCGTGGTGAGCGATCACGATCAGGAGACGGTCTGGGGCGAAGGATTCGATCTTGCCGAGGAGTTCAGCCGCAAGGGTCTGCCCGGCATCGTCGAGCCGGAGGGAACGTGCGCGCTGATCATCGACGGGCCCGACACCGCCACGCTGATGGGCCTTGATGGAGTGGACGGCGCTCTGGTGCTCGACAGCACTTCGACCCTCGTGTGGGGTCCCGAAGGACAGGTCTTCGGACAGTGGTACGACTTCCTGCACGGCGCCCATGGCGGACCGAGGTGTCGTGAACAGGTCGCCGTGGTCGGTGGAGGGCATCCGGTGGTTGCCGAGCTGGCCGATGCGCTGAACCATCGACGTCCGTCGGCAGTCGATTGGGCCCCGACCATCGCCGATCTCTGCGGATTCGACCTGTCCGGAGCAACCGGTCGTTCCCTGCTGTCTCGTTCGGCGTTGGTCAACCGACCGGCTGCATCGCCGGAAGAGTGAATCCCACCACACCACCCGGGCCGGGTTCGGCCCAGATCTCGCCACCGAGTGCCGTCACGAATCCGTGAGCAATCGCCAGCCCGAGCCCGCTCCCTGACCCATCACGAACTCTGGCTGGATCGTCGCGGGTGAACGGCGAGAACGCTGACGGCAGAAACGCCTTGTCGAATCCGGTTCCTTGATCGCGAACCACGACCGTGACCCCAGCTCGCCGGGACACTTCCACCACCACGACGGTTTCTGCGGGCGCATGCCGGATGGCGTTGTCGACCAGGTTGCGGAGAACGCGCCCGACCGCTTCGGGTCCAGCCGGCACCACGACACTGCCTGGTGTCTCCAATCGCAGATCAATCCGACCCTGCTCGGCCACTGCCCTCATCACATCGATGGCTTCATCGGCCAGCTCCGCCACGTCGACCGGCACCGATTCC
Source organism: Acidimicrobiales bacterium (assembly GCA_029263235.1). Taxonomy (GTDB): domain Bacteria; phylum Actinomycetota; class Acidimicrobiia; order Acidimicrobiales; family Aldehydirespiratoraceae; genus SZUA-87. The sequence continues at coordinate 5,562 of JAJCXW010000245.1, read as the reverse complement.
ACGGTGAGAGCGCCCGACTCGATACGAGCGAGAAGAAAGATGTCGTCGACCAGCGACTCCAGAGACCCGAGGTCGGAGGTCATGGAACGGAGATAGCGCTCGGTGTCGGTCGCCAGCCCGTCGCTCACCGCTTCGAGGGCGGCCCGCAGCGAGGTGAGAGGTGATCTGAGGTCGTGACCCACCGCCGCGAAGAAGTGGCGTCGGGCTTCTTCGTCGCGACGCCTGGCGCTGTCGGCCTTCTCGAGTGCGGCGCTCATCTCATCGATGGAGTGAGCGAGCCGACCCACCTCATCTCGTCGGTCGACGCCCGTACGTGCCTCCAGATCATGGCTGGCGACAGATTCGGCCACGGCGGCCATCCGGTTGAGATCATCGGTGAGCGATGTCGAGACATTGACCCCGAATCCGATGGCCGCAGCGGAACCGAACAGCACCACGACCAACACGAGACGCAGGTCGTGGCTGGAAAGGAACATCCGGTCGGCCGCCAAAGCGAGCGCGGCGGCCATGATCGCAGCGGTGATGACCGTGGTCGCGACGAGGACGGCACGAACGGATCGGGCTCGCCGCGCTAGCCGCGGGGTCACAAGAGCAGCAGTTGTTGCGGCGAAGGCGACGGCCACGAACACAAGGCTGAGCTGTATTCGGTCGTCCCCGGTGGGGGTCATGGTCAGCTCGAACACGGCAAGTCCGAATGCCACGGAAGTGGCCGCCCACGCCAGCAGCCGAGTCATGGAACGAACCGGTATCCGACTCCCCACACCGTGTCGAACCAGCGTGGCGCCTCGGGATCGGCCTCCATCTTCTGACGAATTCGGCGGACATGGACGGTGACGGTGGCCGGGTCCTGCCAATCCGGCGACGAGTCCCATACCTGTTCGAGCAACTGAGCGCGCGAGAAGACCTGACGTGGAAATCGAGCCAGGAATGCCACGAGATCAAACTCTCGTGGAGTCAGCTCGATCGGCTTGCCGTCCACCAGCACCTCCCGGCACGTCCCGTCGATGACCAGACCGGGAAACTCCATGCGGTCGACCTCACGGGGCGGTCCGAGGGTACGACGCAGGATGGTACGAACTCTCGCCGCCAACTCTCTGGGGGAGAACGGCTTGACGACATAGTCGTCGGCTCCGAGTTCGAGCCCCAGCAAACGATCTGATTCGTCGGCCCGAGCGGTGAGAAGTACCACCGGCACATCGGAGGTGCGTCGGATGCGGGTCAGGACGGAGAAGCCGTCGATTTCAGGCAGCATCACGTCGAGGACGATCAGGTCGAAGCTCTCGGCGCTCATCCGGTCGAGGGCCTCGGTTCCATCGGCGGCTTCGGCCACCTCGAAGCCTTCGCGCACCAGATATGTCGACGCGACTTCGCGCACCATTGGTTCGTCGTCGACGACTAGCACCCGCGCTGACTCCACTGGCGTCTCGTTGACACGAGCGGTGCTGACGGGAGATCGACGGTGGTCGGTCATGAGGCAATGGTACGGCCACCCATGGTCCCGGTCAGGTGCGCGCGAGCGAGTTTCGAAATCGTTCATCGGCCCGACAGAGGGCGGAAATCTCTCGATCCGAGCATCTGGTCTGTCCGAATCAGACAACAAACCATGAGAGGAATCATGAGAGTAATCACAAAGAGATCCGCGAGTCCGAGGCGCAGGCTGTCCACGACGGCGCCCGGTTTGCTGACTGCAGCGGTGGTTGCAGCACTGGCGCTGACCGCGCTGATTGTGGCGCCGGTTGGAGCATCGGGAGACGATGACGACGACGGGCCGAGTACCTATCGAATCACCGTCGAGAACCTCACCGAGGGCCAGCCGATCACCCCGCTGGTCGCGGCTGCCTCCGACGGCGACTTCCGCCTCTTCCGGCGAGGGCGCGCCGCTTCGCCGGGCCTGCAGCAGCTCGCAGAAAACGGAGGCGTGCCCGTGCTGGCCGCCGAAGCTGCGGCGTCACCGGACGTGGATGCCGTGGAGGTGATCGGCTCCGCCCCGATCGCACCGGGAGCCTCGATCGAACAGATCGTCACCCTTCCCGAAGACTCGAGCCGACTCTCGTTGGCGGCGATGCTCGTATGTAGCAACGACGGGTTCGCTGGGGTGTCGCGACTGCGACTGCCCGAAGAGCCCGGCCGTTCCAAGACGGTCTACGCCCGAGCATTCGATGCCGGTACCGAAATCAACACCGAGAGCTACGCCGACCTGGTCCCACCGTGCGACGGTATGGGTGGCTCAGGAATGTCGGACCCGATCCTCGCCGAGAACGGTGTGGTGCGCCGCCACCGTGGCATCGTCGGAGGAGCCGATCTCACCGCTGCTGTCCACGGTTGGGATCGTGCCGTGTTGAAGATCACCGTGGAGAAGGTGCGGATATACGAAGTGACGGTAACCAACCTCACCAGTGGTCAGCCCCTCACTCCCTTCGTGTTCTCCACCCATGATGGCGACGCAGCGATCTTCCGCGATGGACGACCGGCCTCACCGGGACTACAGCAATTGTCCGAGAACGGTGGGGTGCCGATCCTGGCCGCTGAGCTGGCTGGACTCGATCACTTCGGCACGGTGGCGGTTGTCGGGTCTGCTCCAATCGGCCCGGGCGGAACTGTCACTTCGACGGTCCTTGTGACCGACCGTGAAGAACGGGTTTCCCTGGCCGCGATGCTGGTCTGTTCCAACGATGGTTTCGCCGGAGTCGATGATTTCGAACTACCGGAAGATGTTGGTGACACAGAGGTAGCCAGAGCCGCGGCCTACGACGCCGGCACCGAAGTCAACACCGAGGCGTACAGCGACCTCGTACCTCCCTGTGATGGGATGGGCGGCTCGGGAATGTCGAATCCGGCCCTCGCCGAGGATGGGGTGGTCCGCCATCACACCGGCATCACGGGTATCGGCGATCTCGATGCGTCGATCCATGGCTGGACGGGTGCAGTTGCATCGATCAGCATCACCCGAGTCGGCTGAGACTCTGGGCTGGGCCTGACAGAAGCTCCCTTGGTGGCCGTCGGTCAGTTCGACGCGGCGGTCACCAAGCCGAGACTGATGTAGACCACACCAGAGGCGGTCTGGTTGCGCTGGCGGGTCTTGGTTGATCCAACCAGCCGGCCGCCGAGCCATCCGGCGGCCAAGGCGAAAGCTCCGTCGCTGACGAGCCCGAGCAGGATGAACAGCCCGCTGAGAGTGAGTAGTTGAAGCGTGGCATGCCCGGCGGAGGGGTCGACGAACTGGGGTACGAAGGCCAGAAAGAAGACGGCGGTCTTGGGGTTGAGGATGTTGACCACAACGGCGTCGCGAAAGACGCGACGCAGCGGACGCATGTCGATGTCGGAACCGGCCCGGCTCGCTTCGATTCCGGCTCGTCGGGCCTCGATCAGTGACCTGACACCCAGGTAGACGAGGTAGCCGGCGCCGGCCAGCTTCACGGCGGTGAAGGCCGTGGCCGAGGCGACCACAAGAGCAGATAGTCCGGCGACCGCCGCCGTCACGTGGAACAAGGTCCCGAGATGTATCCCGGCCACCGACACCAGCCCGGCCCGGGTTCCCTGAGCCGCGCTTCTCGTCACGATGTAGAGAACAGCCGGCCCCGGGATCAACAACAGAGCCATCGCCGCTCCGGAGAACAGCAGAAGTGTGGAGGTTGACGGCATGGGCCGAGGATACCGCTGAGCGTCAGCCCATCAGGTCGGCGACCACATCGAGCCAGAGCTGGGTGGTGAGGCGCAGCGACTCGATGTCGATGCGTTCGTTGTTGCCGTGGAAGCGCTGGGAGTACTCACCACTACGTAGTTCGGGGCTGAGCAGCCCGGCACCGTAAGCCACCGAACCAAGGTCGCGGAATACCCGCGAATCGGTGAATCCGACCGACATGGTCGGAGTGAGTCGAGCCTCCGGGAAGGGTCGGCCCACGGCCTTCTGCAGGCTGCTCCACAAGGGCGTGTCGATACGACTGATACTGGCCGGGTCGTTCATCAACGCCTCGACTTCGATCTTGTCGGCGAGGTCGCCCAGGGCCTCATTCAGGTGGGCCTCGACCTCGGTCGCGGTCTCGCCGGGGAGGGTGCGCACGTCGATGTCGAGGGTGACGGCGTCGGGGATCGTATTGGTCTTCATCTCCGGGCCGCCATCGACGACATTGGCCGAGAACGTGGTGTGGGTGCAGGCGTGCAGGAACGAAGCAGTGCCCACATCGGGCATGTCCTCCAGCACCATCTCGAGCTTGTCGGCGTCGAGCATCAGTGCCTTGGTGTCGTCGTCCAGCCCGAATGAGTCGACTTGTTCCCGCCACAGTTCGTGGAATCGGGTGGGAGGGCTGTAGTCGCCGATCCGCTGCACGACCGCGGCCGCCTTCAACAGGGCGTTGTCCTTGCGGTAGGGCATCGAACCGTGGCCGGGGGTGCCCTGCACCCGCAGCCGTCGCCAAGCCACCCCCTTCTCGCCGACGGTCACCGAGACGGTCGGATCGTCTGATCCGCCGGAATGGAGGCCGCCACTTTCGGTCAACACATAGTCGGCCCGGATCACCTCGGGGTGATTGTCGGCCATCCAGCGCGCTCCGTGGGCGCTGCCGGATTCCTCGTCGGCCACCGCGAAATAGATCAGATCGCCCTTGGGTCGAAATCCGGTGGTGGCCAGGTGGCGGAACACCACCGCCATCGATGCCGTGATATTGAGCATGTCGAGGGCGCCTCGACCCCACACCTCACCGTCGATCAACTCTCCGCCGAACGGATCGCGGTCCCAGCCGTCTGCGTTTACCGGCACCACGTCGGTGTGGCCCATCAGGCACAGGCTCGGTGCGGCGGGGTCGGTGCCCTCGATCCGACCGACCAGCGAGACCCGACCGGGCGTGGGTTCGAATCGTTCAAATTCGATCCCGCTGCCCTCCAGATAGTTCTCGATCGTCTCGACGCTGCGGACCTCGTTGCCTGATTCAGCGGTGCCGTCGTTGACGCACGCGTTGCGGATCAGCGTCTGGAGCAAGTCGGTGGTGAGGGCGGTGAGTTCTTCTGCCATGGAACGAGTATTCCACCCGACGGAGGCTCCGGGATACGCGGAACGAAGCTCTGTCGCGGTGTGGAAGGATGGCGACCATGTCCTCATCTCCAGCCGGCCCGACGTCCTCGACCGAACTGGCCGCCAACCTGCGTCCGTGGTTGTCGGAGGTGTCCCGAGCGAGAGAGACCGCGATCGTCGACTCGATTGCCGGCGGGTCCTCCTCCGACATCGACTCATCGCTTCAGCGTCTGATCGGACGCAACAAGGAGATTCACGAATCCGAGTGCGTCAACCTCAACCCGGCCACAAACGTGATGAACCCACGGGCCGAAGCGGCCCTGGCGGGTGGGCTCAGCACCCGGGTCTCCCTTGGTGATCCCGGAGAGAAGTACGAGATGGGGTTGGAGGCCGTCGAGGAGATCGAGGTCATCGCCGCCTCACTGGCCCGGCAGGTGTTCGGAGCCCCTTTCGTGGAGGTTCGGGTCGGCTCGGGGGCTTTGGCGAACCTCTACGCGTTCATGGCCACCTGTGAACCCGGCGATCCGATCATCGTTCCGCCGGCCGAGATCGGA
>JAJCXW010000244.1 GCA_029263235.1 Acidimicrobiales bacterium | reverse complement strand
TCGAATCGATGAGTCCGACAAGAACTGGAAGTTCGACCTCGGTGACCTCGGCGAACGTGAACTCTGGAGCGAGTACCAAGCCGCATTCACGACCATGCTCGAACGCACCAGCACCAAGCATGCTCCTTGGCACGTGATCCCGGCCGATCGGAAGTGGTTCCGCAATCTTCTCATCAGCGAGATCGTGGTCGACACTCTCGAAGGCCTCGATATGTCGTGGCCCGATCCCGAGCCGGGTATCGAGGGGCTAGTGATCGAGTGACCGACCAGCGCCCCATCCTCATGGTGGCATCATCGGGAGGTCACCTGACTCAGCTCCTCGAGTTGAGCACCAGACTCCGACCCGACCGAGAACAGATCTGGGTGAGTTTCGACGGCGACCACGCCCGGTCGGCGCTTGAAGGTCGCCGGGCCGAGTTCATCCCCTACATCCCGCCGCGGGGATACCGTCAGCTAGCTCTGGCACTCCCGAAGGCACAGGCGATCATGCGCCGGAACCGCCCTGAGATGGTCGTGTCCACCGGGTCAGGAATCGCCTTGGCCTTTCTCCCGACCGCTCGCGTGTGGGGATCCGAGGCTCACTACATCGAGAGCGCCACCAGATCCGACGGACCGTCGCACACTGGTCGACTTCTGTCGAAGTTCGGGCGCATACGACTCCACACCCAACACCCGACATGGTCCGACGACAGATGGACGTTTCGCGGATCGGTGTTCGAGGGGTACGAATCTCTGGAGACACCCACACGTGAGGTCTCGAACGTGGTCGTGACCCTGGGCACGATGGAGACGTACGAATTTCAGCGTCTGGTGAGGCGGCTCGTCGAGATCCTGCCCGATGGAGTTGATGTCACCTGGCAGGTGGGAACCACCGACGTGTCGGGTCTCGGAATCGAGGCTCGCCGCACCATTCCGTCCGACGAACTCCACGCCGCCATGTCGGCCGCCGACCTTGTGGTGGGGCACGCCGGCACCGGACTCGCTCTCACCTGCTTTTCGCTGGGAATTCGACCGCTGCTGGTGCCGAGATCAGCGGCCCACGGCGAGCACGTCGATGAACACCAACGGCAAACTGCTGTCTATCTCCAGGGGCTCGGTCTGGCAAGCGTGCACGAGGCCGACGAGATCGACTTCGACGATCTCGCTCTGGCGACGGGTTGGCGCATCGAACGCGTCGGCGGTGGCCCAGACTTCGAGCTCAACGGCTGAGATCAATCGATCTCGGAAGCCGACCAGCCCTCGCGCCACTCGCTTCTTCGCTGCCACGCCTCGTTCCAGCCCTCTCCAGCCTGTCGACGAACGAGTCTGGCGACCAGTCTCGAACCCGGGCCACGAAGGGCCGTGCCGGCCAAGAGGCATCCAACAGTGAACCATCGGCTGAGTCCTGACCAACGTCGGCGCGCCAATTCGACCTTTCCGCGCATGACCATCACCCGCTTGTCGGCTGAGGTCGACGATGCCCCGACGTCGTGAATCAGTTCGGCGTCCGGGACCAAGACCGGCTTGGCGCCGATCTCACGGGCCCGCAGGGCGAAGTCGATGTCCTCGCCGTACATGAAGAACGATTCGTCGAGGCCATCGAGCTGGTCCCAGAGAGTCCGGTCGATCAGCTGGAATCCCCCACTGATCGCACCCACCTCTCTCACGTCGTCTCGCTGCCATCCGCCCATCGATTCGGGGTCGAACAACCTCGAGCCGTGGAACACCGTGGAGAGCCCAACAGCGAAGGTGAGATGACTCCACCGGCTGGGCAGGCCCCACACCGACCGAGGGTCGACATCGCCGCCCCGAGTGACCGTACGGCCCCCGTAGCAGCGGTGAGCGGGATTGGCGTCGGCAAACTCCACAAGAGCGTCGATCGCCCCCGGACGGGCCACGGTGTCGGGGTTCAACAACAACACGTACCTCCCCGATCCTTGTGAGGCTCCCAGGTTGACGCCTCCGGCAAATCCGAGATTCGTGGGACTCGTCACGATGCGGACATCGGGGAATGCCGCGGCAAGCACCTCAGCGGAGTCGTCGGGTGAAGCGTTGTCGACAGCGATGATCTCCATCTCGGCGTCGGCGTTCTCGATCGCCTCCATACAGGGAACGATGTGTTCCCGTGACCGGTACAACACCACCACCACACTCACATCGGTCATCTCAGCGTTCCCGGCTCGTTGGGTCGGAGGACCACACCGCTGCGCCGCCACGAAGGTCGCGCCGCGCCAGCAGACGCACCACGAGCGTGACGCCCACATAGATCGGAACATCGATGAGTCGTCTCGGATCGCGTCTCACGACGCCCAGCCACGCCGTGGTCGACGTGACCTTGGTGGGACCAGCGGCCTCCAACTCGACGTTGCCACGCTGACTGCGTCTCTTGCGGCTCACCAGGTTGCGAAGATTGGCCGGGAGCCGCACCTTCGACCCGATCGTCGGGTGGATCAATTTCTCAGAGTCACCGAACTGTTGGTTGACGAACTGGTCGTCGGCCACCACATCGGGCCACATCTCCCATCTCGATCGGCCCTCGGCGGAGAGACCGAAGCATCCTCGACCCGCCAGAGAATGGGCCACCGAGGGCAGCTCCTTCCAGATTCGATGGTAGGAACGCACCGCCCAGTTGGCTCCGCTGAGATCGAGTTGCAGCTGCGGGGAGATCGCGAGTGCCCCACCGGTGAGGGCGGATGCCATCTCCAGAAGATCGTCGCCACCAATCGAAATGTCGGCGTCCACATAGAACCGTGGAAAGTGCGAGGCCGCCGCATCTCCTGCCTCGAGGGCGGCGACCTTCGACCCATCAGGGAGATCGATCACGGTCGTCGTGTATACGTCGGCGACCTCGGCAGTGTCGTCCCGACAGCCGTTGGCCACCACGACCACTTCGATCTCACCGGAACGCGCGCCCGGTTCCAGACGGTCGAGAAGAGAGCCGATCACCAACGACTCGTTGTGGGCTGGGATGACAACGCTGATCATCGGATCATCATGTCAACCCAGATGCCTATTCTGCCCCGGCCACCTGAAGTCGTAGCTCGGCCCGGGCCAGAGCGCCGGCTGCTTCCTCATCGGCACCGTCGGCGGCCAAGGCCGCTTCGGCCGACTCCTTGGAAGCGCGAGCACGGTCGACATCGATCTCATCGGCTCGTTCGGAGACATCGGACAGAATCGTGACCTGGTCCCCGCTCACCTGCACGAAACCGCGGTGCACGGCGAACACGTCGCGGTCGCCACCCTCGCGGATCACGTCGACGGACCACACGGCCAACGCTCCGATGAACGAGACATGGCCACTCTGGAAAGCGATATCGCCCTCATCGAGCGTGCGCGCTATCACCATCTCGGCTTCACCGGTGTAGGTGACTGCTTCTGGGGATACGAGTTCGACTGTGAACATCGGCTACTCCGTCTTATCCAACGAGCCCGGAATCAGGCCTGGGCCTCGAGCTCGGCCGCCTTGCGCTCGGCTTCTTCGGCACCGCCCACCATGTAGAAGGCCTGTTCGGGGAGGTGATCGAGCCCGCCGTCGAGCAGAGACTCGAACGAATCGATGGTCTCGGCAACAGGGGTGAAGATGCCGTCCTGGCCGGTGAAGGCCTTGGCCACGAACATCGGCTGTGACAAGAACTTCTGGACCTTGCGAGCACGATCGACAGTGATGCGATCCTCTTCCGACAGTTCGTCGAGACCGAGAATGGCGATGATGTCCTGGAGCTCCTTGTAGCGCTGCAGAACTTCCTGCACACGACGGGCCGTGTTGTAGTGACGCTCGCCCACGACCAACGGGTCGAGAATGGTCGATGTCGAGGCCAGCGGATCGACCGCCGGGTAGATGCCGAGAGCGGCAATATCGCGGCTCAACTCGGTGGTGCCATCGAAGTGGGTGAACGATGTGAACGGCGCCGGGTCGGTGTAATCATCGGCCGGCACGTAGACCGCCTGCAGTGAGGTGATCGACTTGCCACGAGTGGAGGTGATGCGTTCCTGGAGCTCGCCCATTTCGTCGGCGAGAGTCGGCTGGTAGCCCACCGCTGAAGGCATGCGGCCGAGAAGGGTCGACACCTCCGAGCCGGCCTGCACGAACCGGAAGATGTTGTCGATGAACAACAACACGTCCTGGTTTTCGACGTCGCGGAAGTACTCGGCCATGGTGACACCCGACAGCGCCACCCGAAGGCGGACGCCAGGCGGCTCGTCCATCTGACCGAACACCAGAGCAGCCTTGTCGAGCACGGTC
>JAJCXW010000243.1 GCA_029263235.1 Acidimicrobiales bacterium | reverse complement strand
CGGTGACCATGATCGGGGCCCTCACCCCGAGATACAGGGCCGCTACCTGGGCCGCGGCGGCACGATCGTCGGAGCCGATCACCACCCGGTCGGGGTGGAGGAAGTCTTCGACAGCACTTCCCTCTCTCAGGAACTCCGGATTGGAAACGACCGGAATATCGGAGCGTCCGAGCGCCTGTTCCACGAGATGGGTCGACCCGACCGGCACCGTCGACTTGTTGACCACGACCGTTCCCGACCGGAGCTCGGCGCTAATCTCGCCGGCCGCTGCCTGGATGTAGCTGAGATCTGCAGACCCATCGGCTCCCTGGGGAGTCGGGACACAGAGGTAGACGAAGTCGGCGTCACCAACGGCATTCTCGGCGCCCAGGACGAACTTCAGAAGTCCGGAGGCGATTCCCTCAGTGACCAGTTCCTGCAGGCCGGCCTCGTGGATCGGGATCTCTCCCCGCTTGAGGCTCTCGACTTTCTCGGGAATGATGTCGGCACATATCACTTCGTGGCCCAGGTGGGCGAAGCAGGCACCTGTGGTGAGCCCCACGTAGCCCGTACCGATTACGGCGATCCTGTTGGTCATCAGAACTCCTAGACTTGGTTCGACTCTCGCGTCGGCACCAGCGCTCCGGAAGTGAATCTACGGGGCAATGAATCCGGAGTCACCGGATCACCCACACGACTGGCCTTCCGGGGGTCTCCCCATGATGGTGACCGTGGTGCTGGTGGTTGGGGTGGTGGTGGTCGTATCGCTCTCGACTGGAGCCGAGGTCGAGGGCGCCGCGGTCGTTGTGAACGCTACGTCGCCGAGGTCGGGAGGGGAGGCCTCTCCGAGAGCATCGATGGCCGCTCTAGTGTCACTGGAGCCACGGGGGAACAGGAAAAGGATCTGTTCGTGATCCTCGCCCAAGACCAGAGTCATTCTCGTGGCCAACGTGTCCTCGGCCAACGCGGGCACCGGCAGGAGATAGCTGGCGACCGTCTCGGCCGACGCCCGCTCTCCGGGCGGGTATATGACGACCGAATGCGGCACCGATGTCGTTATCTGCTGCTGACTCACAACATCGAAACCGATTTCATGTAGCACGTCTGCATCGCCCGACAGTTCTTGAAGGTCGGCACCAACGACATGAAACGAGATCTCGGATGGCCGAGCCGCGTCGGCAACACCACGAAACACTTCGATCGCAGCGGCGTCGGCGCCGTCGACGAGGATCTCCCCTACGTAGACGCCGTCGTCGGTGTATTGGGTCGTGACGGTGAGCGCGAAGCGGGTGATGTTGTCGGGGTTGAACGAGCTGAACGACTCGCCCAGGTTTCTCAGTTCGGAGAGGGTGAGCTCACCATCGAGCACCACACTCTGGGAACCGGCCTGCAACAGGTCTGCCATCGTGCGTGGATCGCGGGCTCCGCGTTGAATGGCTCGGTCGAGGGCCAGCACCAAGAAGTCCTGCTGACGTTGAATCCTCTCGAAATCCGTGTTGCCGGTGACCACCCACTCGCCGGCGATGAACTCCGAGTAGTCCTTTCGAGGTCGCACGTAGCGGAGAGAGTCGGCACCGGCGAGCACATGGCATCCGGCGACGCCGATATCGAGACCGGTAGCGACGGACTTGGTGGGGTTCGGGAACCAGACCGGAACACCACCGATCTGATCGACGATCTCGCGGAATCCGAGAAAGTCCACCCTGACATAGTGATTGATCTGGATGTCGAAGAAGTCGTTGACCGTCTCGACCAGGGTCGCCGGTCCCCCGATTAGATGCGCAGCGTTGATGCGCTGGTTTGATGACCCCGAGACCGGGACGACCAGATCACGCGGAATCGGCAATACCCAGGCCTGCCGCGACACAGGATCGAGACGGAGTACAGCGATCGTGTCGGCGAAGCCATGGCCACGAGGATCCTCCACGCGACCGATGTTGATCGGATCATCGGGATCCAGACCAGCCCCGCTGTCGGTGCCGAGGAGAAGGAAGTTCACCGGCTCTCCCGGAGCCGTGTCGGTAACCAGAATGTGACCCGGGATCTCCACTCGACCGATCGACGAAAGGCCGTCGTAGATGGTCTGAACCCACCAAGTGGCAGCCAACGCAGCCACTATGACAGCGAGGCCCGCCAGCATCACAAGGCGCTGAGGCCATGTCCGCCTCAACAACTCGTCGCCCGGCAACATCACGGCTGGTGAGCGTAGTCGCGGAGCGCCACCCGTTGTCATCACGGGTGGCGGTTCAGACCTCTGGTCGGAGCTGAATCACATCGCCGGCCGAGATCAAGTGGGTCACGCCGGCATCGTCCTCGACCAGCAGATGGCCGTCGGAATCGAGGTCGGTGGCCGCGCCGGTCACAAACCTCCCCCCGGGAAGATCGACTCGAACTCGAACTCCGATCGTGGCCGAATGGGCTCGGAGTTCTCGGTGGGCCGCCTCAGGATCCCCAGAGTACTGGCCAATAGTCGTGAGAATCTCGGAGAGGAGACGATCCCTTTCGATGTCAGCACCGCATTCGAGCATCGAGGTGGAATCCGGCTGCGCCTCGATCGACGTCAGATTGATGCCGAAGCCGACCACGAGTGCCGACGGCGAGCCGATGACCAGCTCGGCCAACACGCCTGCCAGCTTTCGCAGACCAAGCGGCGTCGCTACCACCAGATCGTTGGGCCACTTCACCTGGACATCAGCGGAGGTGTGGGCGTCCACCACTTGGCGAAGTGCTGCTGCGACCGCCATCATCGCTCGGCCCGCTCCGACGGGATCGACGGGCATTCGCAGACTCACCAACAGCGAACCGCCCTGGTCGTGCCAGATTCGATCGAGCCGGCCGCGCCCTTGCGTCTGATGATCAGCCACCAGCACAGCAGATTCGGTGCGGCCACTCTTCGCCTCCTCAGCCAGGTCGGTGTTGGTGGACCGGGTGACAGCCACATGCCGAAGCTCGCCGAGACCCGTATGCGAAGCCGCGAGGATGCTTTCTGGAAATCCCATGAGTCAGATGTAGCACTGGGATGCCCCAGTGAGGTAACCATTACCTCGTGTTCAACAAGGTTCTCATAGCTAATCGTGGCGAAATCGCTGTCAGGGTCATACGCGCGTGCCAGGAGATGGGAGTCGCCACGGTCGCCGTCTATTCCGAACTCGACCGCAACGCTCTTCATGTGAGGCTCGCTGATGAGGCCTACGCCCTCGGCGGCCAGACCGCGGCCGAGTCGTATCTCGACACCGATGCGATACTCGATGCCATCGAACGAAGCGGCGCCGATGCCGTACATCCCGGCTACGGATTCTTCTCAGAGAATGCCGACTTTGCCAAAGCGATCACCGAGAAGGGCGTCACGTTCATCGGCCCACCGCCATCGGCGATCATGGTCATGGGCGACAAGATCTCGGCGCGAGATGCTGCCGAGCAGGTCGGAGTACAGGGCGTCCCAGGTTCCACCGAGCTGATCACCGATGCCTCCCAGGTCGTCGAGTTCGGCGACTCCCACGGATGGCCCATCGCCATCAAGGCTGCTTACGGCGGCGGCGGGCGAGGAATGAAGGTTATCGAGTCGGCAGACGATGCGGCCGTCTCGCTCGAATCGGCCAAGCGCGAGTCGCTCGCATATTTCGGCCGCGACGAGTGCTACATGGAGCGATACCTCACCAAACCGCGCCACGTCGAAGTCCAGGTCCTCGCCGACTCCCACGGCAACTGTGTCTACCTCGGCACTCGCGACTGTTCCGCCCAACGCCGTCATCAGAAGCTCATCGAGGAGGCACCCGCACCGGGCATTCCGATCGAGACCATCACAGCTATGGGAAAGGCCGCGGTGGCAGTCGCCAAGGGATGCAACTACGTCAACGCCGGCACGGTCGAGTTTCTGTACGAGGACGGCGAGTTTCACTATCTGGAAATGAACACCCGGCTCCAGGTCGAGCATCCGGTGACCGAGATGGTCACGGGAATCGATCTCGTCGAGCAACAGCTCCGGGTCGCGGCCGGGGAGACGCTCTCGTTCGAGCAGTCCGACATCGACATTCGCGGCCACGCCATCGAACTACGAATCA
>JAJCXW010000242.1 GCA_029263235.1 Acidimicrobiales bacterium | reverse complement strand
TTGCTGCGCGGCACGACCGTGTCGTGCAGGTAGTAGTCGGGCTTGATCCTGGCTATTGCACCAAACGCGCTCTTGCGGCCCTTCCATAGAAGCTGACGCTCTTCCTCATCTGCCGCGACCCTCACGTTCCCGTGTTGGGAGACCGCGATCTGTTGGACCATCGATGCTTGAGCCTCTACCCCGCCGGCCATGCCGTCGACCTCAACGAGCAGCACCGCCTCGGCATCACGTGGGTAGCCGGCATGGACATAGTCCTCCACTGCCTCCACGCATCTCCTGTCCATCATCTCGACCGCCGCTGGAACCAGACCGGCGGCGATGATCTCCCCGACCGTTGCGGCTGCAAACTCGACGTCGTCGAATGAGAGCAGAAGAGTTCGAACTGCCGGCGGGTTTCTCGTGAGCTTGACAGCCACGCGTGTTGCAATGCCGAACATCCCCTCGGATCCGACAAACGCGCCACGTAGGTCGTATCCAGCGGTCTCAGCCTCGAGTCCGCCGAGCATCACCACCTCACCGTCGGAAAGCACAACCTCGACTGCCACGACGTGGGCGCTGGTCACGCCATAGGCAAGACAATGCGGTCCGCCAGAGTTGTTGGCCACGTTGCCGCCGATCGTGCACACCTGCTGCGACGACGGATCCGGCGCGAAATGCAACCCGTAACGGAGCAGTTGGTGTGAGAGATCGAGATTGATGACCCCGGGTTCGACCCACGCCACCGAGTTCTCCAGGTCGACCTCGAGAACTCGATTCATGCGGGTGGTGGAGACCACGATCGGAGACCCGAGTGGGGCCGCTCCCCCGGTGAGGCCGGATCCGGCGCCTCGAGCCACCACCGGCCGGTCGTGAGCCCCGGCAATCCGCACGCACGCTTGCACGTCGGCTACAGATTCCGGGTAACAAACCGGACCGGAAACACCACCCCGGAAGATTGAGGCGTCTGTGGTTGCCAGAAGCCGAGCCGCCCCGTCGGCTCGCACCGGATCATTGCCGAGTGCGGCCACCAAATCCGCCACGCACGGATCATCGCTTGTCGAACTTGACCTGCGCGATCCGAGTCTGAACACGCCGCGATCGTAGCGACCCGATGGCCATAGCTTCGCCCGCTCGGCAGCGAGCTCTACCTAGGATCAGCGAATGTCGCCCGGCGAACTCACTCTGATCGCACTTGCGTCGCTGGTCGGTGCATTTGTGAAGAGCGTGACCGGCATGGGATATCCGATGCTCGCCGTGCCGTTCCTCTCCTTGTTCATCGGGGTGCACGACGCCGTCGTGATAATCGCTCTGCCGAACACGGTCACCAACCTGGTGATCAATCGTGCCTCTCGAGAGGCACGACACGAGGCGAGAGATCTCGGAGTACTCGGGTCCACCGTGGCGATCGGATCGATCGTCGGTGTGCTCCTACTCGTGCAACTACCCGAGACGCCTCTGCTTCTCGCTCTCATAGCCACGGTCGTGGTATTTGTGATTCGGTACTTCCGGTCGCCCCGATCGCCGATCAGTCAATCGACGACCCACAGATGGGCCCCTCCGGTCGGCATGCTGGCGGGGGTGATGCAAGGCGCCGTCGGGATCAGCGGGCCGATAGTCGCGATGTGGCTCCACGGCTACCGACTCGGCAAGGACGCCTACGTCTACTCGGTGACATGGCTGTTCTTCATTGGCGGATCGGTTCAACTCGCCGTTCTCCTACTCGCCGGAGAGTTCACAACTGATCGTGTCGTCGCTTCCGGAGTGGCATTCGTCGTCGCGATGTCCGTCGTCCCGGTCGGGTCCCGGTTGAGAGGTCGGATCGACGGCGACGTGTTCGAGAAGCTGGTCGTTGGATTGCTCTCGATCTCCGCCATCTCGCTGACGCTGCGGCTGCTCAGCTGACTGACCACGGTCGTCGGGGCAGGTGATGCGCCGCCGCCGGACTCCCTCCTTCTCTTACGCGAGTCGCCAGAGGCGGGCGAGGAAGGCCGCCATCTCCTCACGAGTCACCGAATCACCCGGACTGTACGTCGTCGACGACGACCCCGCCGTCACACCAAGGAAGTAGATACAGGCAATGTCATCAGCCGCGAACGACCCGCCGACATCGGTGAAAGGCACCACCCCGGACGGACACACATTCCCCAACGCCCGCCACAGCCGAGCAAGAAAGGCCGCCATCTCCTCACGAGTCACCGAATCGCCCGGACTGTACGTAGTCGGCGACGACGACCCCGCCGTCACACCCAGAAAGTAGATACACGCAATGTCATCAGCCGCGAACGACCCGCCGACATCGGTGAAAGGCACCAACCCAGACGGGCACACATTCCCCAACGCCCGCCACAGCCGAGCGAGAAAGGCCGCCATCTCCTCACGAGTCACCGAATCGCCCGGGCTGTACGTAGTCGACGACGACCCCGTCGTGACTCCGGCGCGAAAGAGGAGTGCAACGTCGTCGATGGCGAATGATGCTGAGGAAACGTCGAAGAACGGCGGGCAGGGGACGATCTTCGGACTCACCAGCGTGTCGCCCGCGCCGTCAACGAACTTCTCGATCGTGTCGGTCCCGCGAACGTAACGGTAAATGTCCTGGTGAGCTGCGAACACCGCAGTTCTGCCGTCCGCCGCAAACGACACCGGCTGTGTCGTGTGGCGGCTCCGCCCGGGCAGCCGAACTCCTACATGCGCAGGGGTCTCGACGCGAAGCTGCCGTGTCTCCGGGTCGAACGCGAAATACTTCGAGTGATCACCGCCATAGATGACAAGGACGTCGCCCTCGGGTGTCGTACCGACCGGCTCGGCAAGTCCGAGCAGATCGACTGGTACGCCGCCCGGCGCGAGTTGCAACAGGGTGGGGATGTAGACCCCGGCGGCGGGGTAGACGACCTCGGCACTGAAGTAGTACAGGGTCGTGCCGTCGAGCGACCAGTACACGCCAAGAGGCCCGAGGAACGACGGGCCGGTGAACGGTCCGACCGAAGTCTCGCCGCCTCCCGTCGAACGCACGGTTCGAACGTCCGTCCCATCAGCGTCGGAATAGAGGTACGCCAGCTGCGATCCGTCCGGTGACCATACGGGTCTCGTGTAGACGATTCGGCTGTAGTCCATGAGATCGGTGATGTGGGTACGAGAGCCCGTCTCCACATCCGCCACGACGATGTCGCCTTGATATGGCCAGCTCGATCTCACTATGCGGGGCCACGCCAGTCGTGTCCCGTCCGGACTCCAAGCCAGCGGACCCCCACCCGCGTCAAACCCGGCGCTGAGATGTCGAGGATCACTTCCGTCACGGTTCGCAACCCAGACCCGGGCACTTTGTATATAGGCGATCTTTCGACCATCGGGCGACAGTACGAACTGGGACGTCGCGTCCAGTTCCTTCCGCTGATCAGCGCCATCCGTCGCCACGGACCACACCTCGAGATTCGACCAGTTGAGATAGAACACCCGGTCACAATCGGTGAGGGGAGGTTCGGGAGCGGCGACTGCCGGCGACGCCCGCCCCAGCCCTAGCCCCGACGCAATCACCGCTACGGCCAACAGGCCAACCACGTACCTTGCGCACCTATCCCGCATCAGACACGGTGTCTAGCATCGGCCGTTCCGGAGGGTCAAACGCCACCGCCCGCAGCTTGGCGCGGACCGAGGCGGAGGCAGTCACGCGAGTCGTGGTGCTTCCGCTCCGCACCAGATTCCCGTTGCAGCTACCCTCGGGCGATGTTCAAGATCTACCTCGTCGAGGAAGACGCCGAGATCCGAGCTCACAATCGCAGACTCAGCAAACTGGCTCTGGCCCAACGCGAGATGGCCGACCTCAACAGGCCGACCGTGGCAGTCGACGAGGCGAGCGGTCAGATCGTCGCCGTCAGTTTAGATCTCGCTCCCACACTGGTCGGCAGAGATCTCGAGTATCTCCACCAGCTGCTCCTGGACGGATCCGGCTGGCGCCAGCCGCGTCCTGAGTCTGCGCAGGGTGCGGGCCCCGGTCCGACACCACCGACCTCCCACGAGTCTGGCGAGATTCCCTATGTGCGCAAGCAGCGCAACGAGGGGCTAGCCCAATGGGCGTCGTTCCTTGGTGGACTCATGCTTCTCTTCGGTGCGATAGGGGCCACGATTGCTCTCGCCACGATCGAGGAGCCCGACAGGGCAATGAAATCTGGTGTCATCGTGATCTCTGCAGTTCTCGGATCTGGCATCGGCACACTGCTGTTGATAGGCGCCGCACTTCTCCGACAGCCAAGGTCATGACTCAGCCAACGCAGTCCAGGTCGCTTGCCTTAGAGAAGGAGACCCCCTCGGCCAAAAAGCCGAGATAGTTGTCGCTGCTGTCGATCCTGATGATGCCACCAGGCTGCAACTTGGGAACTGCAAGGTGTCAACCAAACCGGGGCAGCTCCGCAGGCCGAGCACGGTAGTCGTTGCCTACTGAGGACATTCATAGAACAATTGTTCGGCCTCAACGGGGCCCAACCCGGACAGGAGCCGTGTATGTGGCGACCAAATTCCATCACCATCGACATATGCCGCAAGCGAGGGCGGATCCTCAACGTCGTAGCCAGCGTCTTGTAGGCAGGAGTGAGACGTTAGACGCCTATCGTATTCTACGGCCCAGTCGGCCTCCGTCTTCACGTAGTCCAACGGCCTCGCAACGCCCTCTTCCCTTGCACGAGCCTGGCAATCAGAAAGTGTCTTGTCGTACAGGGTCGCGTCGGCTTCAGTGAAGGTGTTGGACGCGATTTGCGCGCCATAGGGCCAGTCGAGTTGAAGCTCTGGATTCAGACCTGCTTCCACGATGCAGTCGTACAGCCATATCGTCAGGTCATCGTCGAGTAGATAGGCAGAATCCCCCTGGTTCGGCGTCGCCTCCTCCTCCGCAGAGTTAGTGCAGGCAATAGACATGGCTACTAATCCTGGGAATAGCAAAGCGAGGACGAAGCGGCTCCGCGGCCGAACCATGGGGGCTGGTTGCCTGCCCCGATAGACACGAACTTCACACACTCCACGAGCCCTTTGGCGAACAGATCCCCGCATGAGAACCCAAGATACCTGCCAAGCGCGGCGGATGGGATTTGCGAGCAAATGACCCCCCGCTGCAATATTGTGGACGATCTCGATGGCCAGGGACGCTTGCGGATACTGGGCGACCCCCCGTCTCCGGGTGCCAGCGGAAAGCTACGCGTTGGTAGCTGTACGGCACGGCGACCCTTTTGTGCAGCCAACCGGACCCCTCCTTGGGCCCGGCACCGGTGACGACGAAGTCGAGATCGGGACGCGAGCTTGGCAAGCGACTTATTCTCGATCTCGAAGCGGCGGGCGGCGGCGG
>JAJCXW010000241.1 GCA_029263235.1 Acidimicrobiales bacterium | reverse complement strand
GAGTCGCCACCTTCGATGTCGAGGCCTCGACCCAAGGTGGCACCGATCGAAAGGAAGACCGCGTCGTGGCGTTCGCGAAGTTGCTGGAGAGTGACGTCGTCGCCGAGCTTGGTGTTGTACTCGACGGACACGCCCAAGCCGATGATCGCGTCGATGTCGGCTTGCAGAACATCGCGGTCGAGCCGGTATTCGGGGATGCCCAACCACATCGCGCCACCGAGCTTCTCGGTGGCCTCGTAAACCGTGACCTTGTAGCCGAGGCGCCGCAGATCGTGGGCACAGGCCATTCCGGCCGGGCCACCACCGACGACCCCGATGCTCTCCTCGCGTTGCTCGAGCGGCGGGGCGGCAACCTTCTCCCACATTCGGCCGTTGCCGGCTTCCGGACCAAACTGCTCGGTGACGTAGCGCTTGAGCGCCCGAATCGCTATCGGACGATCGATCTCACCTCGTCGACAGGCCGTCTCGCATGGAGCCGCGCACACCCTTCCGCACACCGAGGCGAACGGGTTGGGCATTCGGGCGGTGAGGTACGCAAGCTCGTCCTCGCCGTCGGCGATCGCCGCCACGTAGGTGCCGGCGTTGGTGTGAACAGGACAGGCTGCCAAACACGGAATGTTCTCGTCGTAGTACGCGAGCCCCGATGATTCGGAGTCTGCCATCAGATCCTCTTGGCTTCGTGAGCGCGATAGATGGCCCAGAGCGAGAAGACCAGAGCGGCACTGAAGACTCCCGTGCCGATGATGTCCTGGAACTTGGAGTCGAGCTCAGCCACGCTCTTGAGCTCGACGACGTAGGAAGGAACGAACACGCCCAGAACCACGACCACCACGAAGATGACCACGGTCTTGATCCAGGCATCGAGCCAGGAATCAGAGTCGTGGTCGATCTCGGCTGTGATCCGGGCCCCGAGGAGAACCCAGGTCGGGATAGCGAGGATCCCCACGATCGAGAACACCGAGAGCCCTACCGCCGCACCGCCGACGCCCAGCGCCAGCAGTCCGAGCAGGTAGATGAGAGCGGTCGAGGGATTACCCTCCGCGAGCCTTGTTTTCATCCATCCCCCAGTTGCTCGAGCGGTGTCGGTACGACACCCGAAGTCTCACGCGGGGAACGCGACGACATAAGGGCCTTTGGTCCTTACATCGATGCGATTTGGTTCATGCGCACTTCCGCATCGACCGCTGTTGGGAACAGTACGTTGTTCTCTTTGTGGATGTGAAGGTGGGTGTCTGACTCGAACCCCAGGAGGCCGTCGTAGAAGGCCTCGAAGCTGGCGCAAGCGTCGTCGGGCTTTGCATAACCATCGGTGATCCGACGCAGCGAAGCGAGCATCTCCCCTACCTGATCGTGCTCGTGTCGCATGACACGGATCGGGTTTCCCACCGAACCGCAATGAAACTGTGTAGGTTCGGTGGCCGACGCGATCTGTCGGACAATTGGGAAGAGGATTCGCTCTTCCTTCATGAGGTGAGGGGCCATATCGGCGATGATCGCAGACAGAACCCGGCGAACCTCGAGGAGTTCGGGGTGGCCTTCGCCGTGGGCGTTGACGACCTTGTCGGCTAGTTCGGCCAGACGGGGCAGTTCGGTGGTCAGATACTGATGGTGGGTCTGCTCGATGTGATCCACGAGACCCATGAGATCGAGTTGGGTCCAGGCTGTGTCTGCGGTCGGCTCGTCGGTGGTGGTGTCGGCCAGCGCCTCGCTGAGAATCGCCTCGACCCTGCTCTGGTCGTGCCCAGCCGCGTCGCTGGCCTGGCCGAGCGACAGATCTCCGCCGCAGCAGTAGTCGATCCCAAGGCTCTCGAAGACCCTGAGCAACTTCGGATTCTCGGCCACCAACTGGCCGACTGTGAGGTCTTCAGTATCGGACGTCATCACAACTCCTCGTCGGGTGATCACATGTCTCGAACGAATGAAACAATCGTCATCGCTTGATTGCCAAGCTGGCAGTGTTGATCCTGCCGCGTTTCACCGATCCGGTGATGTCGTGTCGCTTGCCGTTGATCCAGACGAACGCGTCGGGTGTCGCTTCGAGATTCCTCAGCCAGTTCGACTCGTCGCGAATCGTGCTGACGGTGACGCGATCGCCACTCCTGATTGCAACGAGAGGAACCTCGCGGGCTTCGCCGGAGACACGTCCTTCGGTTTCGAGCACCACCACTCCCCCGCCGACCGACAGCGGAGATCCGAATCCGGCTCTGACCACGGGTAGGACCCCACGGTTGAGCATTCGGAACATCGTGCGCTCGACGGTCGCGCCGACCTTTCTGGCCGACTGGAATATGGAGGAATGGTTCACCATCTCAGTCAACTGCGGGCTCCAACCGGTTCCACAGCATTCGATGTGTCATCGGCCACGGGGTGTGACGGATGTCAATCTCGCCCATGTTGGCACCCATGTTAGGCATACCTAACATGCTCGGTATGGGCGCAGCACTTCTGATCACGCTTCGCGAGGGCCTCGAGATCTCTCTGGTGCTTGCGATCATCTTCGGCTACCTCGATCATCGCGGCGGAGCAGGCCTGCGGCGACAGGTGTGGATCGGCGCCGGAGTGGCCGCCATTGTCTGCATCATCGCCGGCAGCATCTTCTATGCCGCTGTGGGCGAGTTCACCGGCAAGACCGAGCAGGCGATCGAGGGATCGCTGGCGTTCGCCGCTGTCGCCGTATTGACCTGGATGATCTTCTGGATGCGCTCCAATGCCGCCGGGCTGCGAGGCGACCTCCACGACAAGATCGACTCCGCCATCGGCAACTCACCCACTGCCCTCATCATCGTCGCTTTCGTGGCCGTGGCTCGCGAGGGATTCGAGACAGTGTTGTTCCTGATCGGAGCTGAGACGGGGTCGTCTTCGGGCGCCGAGGTCCTCGTGGGGGGCATCATCGGCCTGGCGATCTCGGCTGTACTCGGAGTGTTGATCTACAAGGGAAGCCACGGAATCGACATTCGGTCGTTCTTCAAGTGGACCGGTTCGCTACTGATCCTCTTTGCCGCCGGCCTGTTCGCCAAGGGATTCCACGAGTTTCGGGCGTTCCTCGATATCGACACCTCCTTCGTGGCCGACACCGTCTGGCAGATCACCTCTGGTCCGTTCTCCAAGGGGCACACCGTCCACGACTTCATGAAGGGGCTCTTCGGATGGAGTCCCAATCCCGAGCGGGTGCGCGTGGCCGCGTACTTCGCGTATCTCCTGCCGGTCCTCTGGTACTACTTCGGAACCAACTCGTCCCGGCCGGTCGAGCAACACGCCTCTGAACCCGACTCCGTCGAAGTCGGCAGCTGAGCGTCGGACTCTCGACGGTGCCGTTCGATACATCTCAGCTCCAGCCGGTCTCCGAGAAACGGGTCGCCGTACGTGTGACACGCGACGCGCTGCGCCAGATCCGGGGCGGCCACCCGTGGGTGTACGACCAGTCGATCACTTCGGTCTCCCACGATTCATCGCCAGGCGACCTCGCGGTGGTCTTCGACGACAACCGCGACTTCGCAGCCATCGGCCTCTGGGACCCGCAGTCGCCCATCCGCCTCAAGATCCTCCACTCCGGCCGCCACCCCACCAAGATCGACATCGACTTCTGGCGGGAGCGTCTGCAGTCGGCGATAGCCATCCGGGCGGGAATCGCCGACGACCTCGACAACACCGGGTTTCGGGTTGTCCATGGCGAGAACGACGGGCTCCCCGGCCTTGTTCTCGACGAATACGCCGACGTGGCTGTGCTCAAGCTCTACACCACAGCGTGGCTTCCTCACCTGCGATTGATCGTTCCGCTCATCGCCGAGCTTCTCGAACCAGAGTCACTGGTATTGCGATTGTCCCGCAATGTCGCCGATCAGATGCCCGGCTCTCTGCACGAGGGCAGCGCTCTCATCGGTCAGCCTCCAACCGAGCCGGTGATGATCAGAGAGAACGGTCTCAGATTCGAGAGTCATCCCATCACCGGGCAGAAGACCGGCTACTTCCTCGACCAGCGAGAGAATCGCCGAGTGATCCGCGATCTCGCCCAGGGTAAGCGCGTTCTCGACATGTTCAGCTGCACCGGCGGATTCTCGATACACGCCGCCGCCGGCGGCGCTCGCGAAGTCCACAGCGTCGACCTCTCCGAACACGCCATCGAGACGGCCCGACGCAACATGGCCCACAACGCCTCTGATCCTCGGGTCGCGGCATGCGAGCATCAGCTGACAGTGGGCGACGCATTCGAGACCATGCACCGCCTCATCGATCGCGACGAGCGCTACGACATGGTGATCGTCGACCCGCCGTCGTTCGCTCAGAGGCAGGTCAATGTGCCTGCTGCTCTGCGCGCCTACGCCAAGCTCACGACCTTGGCCATCGAGCTGGTCAACGACGGCGGGATCCTGATGCAAGCCTCGTGTTCCAGCCGGGTAAGCGCCGAGGCCTTCCACCAGACGGTGACCGATGCCGTGGCCGACAGCGGCGCTGGGCTCGACGTGATCGAGCGTACCGCTCACTGCGTCGACCATCCGGTCGGATTCCCGCAGGGGGCGTATCTCAAGGCGATGTTC
>JAJCXW010000240.1 GCA_029263235.1 Acidimicrobiales bacterium | reverse complement strand
CGGGCCAAATTGGTCGAGCCGGCCGAGGTCTGTTCGCTCGGAAGCCTTCGGATCGACGTCCCTGGGCATCGTGTGACCAACGACGGAGCTGAGGTACCCCTGACACCGACCGAGTTTCGCTTGCTTCTGGAGCTGGCTCGGCGGCCAGGGCAGGTATTCACCCGGGAGATACTTCTCGATGCAGTCTGGGGTTACTCCTATCTTGGCGACTCCCGTCTCGTGGATGTGGCAATTCAGCGGCTCCGAACGAAGATCGAACGCGAACCGGACTCGCCGAAACTGATCGAGACCGTGCGGGGTGTCGGCTACAGGGCCCGCCGCTGAGATGTTTGCCAGATTCCGGACCCGCCTGATCGTCACCCTCGTCTTGCTGGTGGGGTTGACTGCGGGTTCGGTTGCCGCACTGTCCTATGCCTTGGTGGGCGACTCACTGCGCGACCAACTGGTTGAAGATGCCTTGGCCCGGGCCGAGTTCAACGTGGCGATTCTGGCCACGCCGGACCAGCTGCCGGCTGGAGCAGACCTCGAGACCTTCGAGGCCAGCGGGCTGGCCGACCGCTTCACTCTTCGCGGAACCGACGGGCTCTACGTGGAATTCGCGGATGGCGACACGTTCACCTCTTCGCTCGGTTTGGTTCCTGCGGGCGTCGATCCCTCCGGCGAGCTGCGGCGAATCGTGGAGGTGGGGGAGTACGGCTACGAGTTCCAGACCTTGAGCGGAGAGTCGACCCTCATTGTGGGTGCCCGTCGACCAGCAGGGGGACCCGACTTCTACTTCCTCGACTCGGCTGAAGATGTCGAGAATGCCTTGAATGAATTGGCGAGGGTCATGGCCATAGCTGGGGCCGTCGTGTTGGTAGTGGTGGCTTTGGGCGCCGGTCTGATCGCGAGGCGAGTGCTCGTGCCGGTCGCGGTGGCGGGGCGGGCAGCCGGAGTGATGGCCGCGGGCGACCTCACCGTGCGATTGCCGACCGATGGAGATGATGAGTTCGGAGCGCTGGCCAAGTCGTTCAACCGAATGGCGAATTCCTTGGAGCAGCAAGTTGCGGCGCTGGTCGAGGCCCACGATCGTGAACAGAGATTCGTAGCGGATGTCTCCCACGAGCTACGAACACCCCTTACCGCTCTGGTGAATGAAGCAGCCCTCCTCTCGGAGAGTCTCGGCGGCCTATCCGAGCGCGACCGTCATGTCGGCGAGATGTTGGTGTGGGACGTGGCCCGTCTCCGGCAGCTGGTTGAGGACCTGCTGGAAGTTTCGCGTCTTGAGACATCACCGACCCCACCAGACCGTACGCGGGTCGACCTGGTCGAGTTCCTGGGTGCGGTCATCGCTGAGCGACACCCCGCGACCACTCTCCATGCTGACGTGTCTGCGATGCCGGTCGAGTTGGACAGACGTTCCCTCGAACGGATCGTGGGCAACCTTCTCGACAATGCCCGACTTCATGCTCCGGACGCCGATGTCCGCATGACATGCCGCATCGAGAACGAGACACTGCACATCGAAGTCACCGATGAAGGCCCGGGCATTCCAACGGATGCCGCTTCAAGAGTCTTCGATCGCTTCTACAAGTTCGATCGGTCGCGCCAGGGTGGGTCGGGCCTCGGCTTGGCCATAGCCCGTCAGCACGCCCGCCGCCTCGGCGGAGACCTCACGATCGACGGCAAGCTCTCAGTCGGCACATCCTTCGAGCTGGAATTGCCTGTGACCGAATCGTTACATGGCGGTGATGTCCCCGAGACGTAGTCGGCGCAGTCTGTGAGTACAGATACCGAGTACTTCGGAGGACATCATGAAACGATTCATACCCACCCTCTTCGTTCTGGCCCTGCTCGCCACCGCCTGCGGCAACAACGACACGGGCAACGCCGGTCCGGTGACCATCGCCCCCAGCGACGACCCCTCGAGCGTGACCACCACCAGCACTGTCCCGGGTGACAAACCGGTCACCACAACAACCACGACAACAACGACCGTGCCTATCGATCGGGCCGATCAGGTGTTCACACAGATCTACCTGGTACGAGACGGCGTGACAGCGCAGGCAGTGGTGCGAGCAGTCGACACCCCGGATGTGGCAGCGAACGCCATACGCGCCCTCATTGCCGGGCCGACGGACGCCGAAGCCGACAACGACTTGTCGACGGCTCTACCGTCGGACACGCTCTTGCTCGGTCTCACGATCGAGGGCGGTCTGGCCACCATCGATCTGTCGCGGGAGTTCGAATCCGGAGGTGGATCATTCGCAATCCTGAGCCGGTTAGCGCAGGTCGTCTACACACTGACCCAGTACGACTCCGTCGACGAGGTTCTGTTCCATCTCGATGGGCAGCCGGTCGAGGTGTTCTCGGGAGAGGGCGTCGTCCTCGGTGACCCGGTTGATGGCAGCGACTACACGACGATTCTTCCGATCATCGCCGGGCCCGACCCGAGCGACTCTGAGGCGTGGACCCAGGCCGACATTGCTGATCTCACCGGAGTCGATCCATCCAGCCTCGGACGGGTCGCTTTGGTGACCGAAGATGATGTGCTCAACGTTCGGGTTGCCCCGGGCACCGGTTCGGCGATCATCGGCTCGTTGGCGCCAGGTGTCGTCGTTGAACTCACTGGTCTCGAGCAGGTCGAGGGCTCTTCGGTTTGGGTGCAGGTCGAAACTCCGGTCGGACAGTTCTGGCTGAACAGGCACTTCCTCGCCGCTGTAGTGAGGCCGGTGGACTTCAGTGAAGATCCTGCGGTCACCGACCTTCTCGAAGAGTTCACTGCCATGGTTGTCGACGACGGCGACCTTCGCCTCGTGACCTCTCAGCGTGGCCTCTTCGTTTCGCATCACGGTGAGCCGATCAGGTTCTCGCCGGACGACCTTTCGACGATTCTGACTGATCCCACCACCTACCAGTGGCCCTCGAACGCCCTCGGACCGGACAGCCCGGAGTTCGAACAAATCCCCGGACGTACGTTCAGCGAGGCGGTGGCCGACAGCTTCGTCTCGGTCTATGACGACCCTGACACCGAGCTCTCCACCAACGAGCCGATCGCCGGCGGCAACGGCCGAATTCCTGAAGCCGCAATCCCCTTCGTCTTCGAGTCGTTCAACTACGTCGGCGTCTATGACTCTGGCGACGATCCGCAGTTCGACGGACTCGACTGGACGACCTGGTACGTCTCAGTCGACTACGAAAATGGAGTGCCGGTGATCGTGGCCTTGATCATCGATCAGTGGGCTCCCTGACGGCGGACCGCGGCATCCGATCCGGGGCGGCTATCCGCCCCGGATGGTTGCCGGTGGGAAAATCTCGAGCACCTCTTCGCGTTCGGACAACATCTCGATGAGGCCGGAGAAGTCGTCCTCTCTGACGTTGGCCAACGACATGGTCATGTGGCGGAGTCCGTTCTCCTCAGACATCCACATCTGCTTCACTTCGCCTCCGGCGCCCTGCACCGCCGAGTAGAGCGGCCCGAGTGTGCCGTGGCCCGGCTGATAGAGGAGTTCGAGTCGGCGCCGGTGTCGCCAGAGTCGTGAGGGTCGGAGCGAACCGAGAAGCAAGAGCGAGGCCAGAGCGATGAGGCCGCCCACGATGGCGACCTCGTAGAGTCCGACTGCAGCTCCGATACCGAGAGCTGCGGCCATCCAGAGGGTGGCGGCGGTGGTGAGCCCGGTGACATTGAAGCCGCTCCGAACGATCGTGCCGGCCCCGATGAAACCGATTCCGGTGACGACCTGGGCCGCAACGCGATTCGGGTCCGAAGTCACTCCCTCGACACCAAACGCTCCCGAGATGGTGAACATGGCAGCACCGAGGGCGACGAGAGTGTGGGTTCGCAGCCCGGCCGTCTTGCTTCTGGCCTCGCGTTCGTAGCCGAGAATCGAACCGAGCACGGCCGCCAACAGCAGGCGGAGCACCAGCTCTCCGGTGCCGACATCCATCAGGACTGACCAAGCCTTGTCACACCCGAGACCCTAGTTGACAGGGGCCGTGGATTCGGACTGGCAGCGACGGCCGCCATCCCATCCGCTCGGCCACCTAGCCGATGCCGTAGACGTAGCCCGATCTGGTTCCGACCACGATGTGGCCCCGCCAGACGGCGGGGGTGGACTCGATGCAGCCGCCAAGCTCGACGCTCCACAGCTCAGGCGGGTCGATGGTGGTGTCCGACACGTCGAACCCGTGCAGCACCCCGGAACAGTCGCCTTCGATCCACACGTCGTCGACGATCACAGGCGATGACCAGGTCGGTCCGGGAAGTTGTTTGCGCCAGCGCACCTCGCCGGTCGCTCGATCGATGCCGAGGATTTCACCAGTGTCGGTGGGAACGATGATCAGGTCGCGAACAATTCCGGGTGTGGCCCAGACCCCCGAGTCGAGCCGGGGCCGGGCATCGACGCCCCAAACCCTTGGGTCGTCAGGCCGGGACGGGTCGAGCTTGATGACCTGACCCTCGGTGCGTGATCTCTCGGTGCCTCGTTCGTACTCCACGCCCACATAGAGCATCCCCTCGTCGTCGATCACGATCGAGGCGTCGATGTCGTCGCCGGCCCAGTACCTGAAGACTCGAGTCGGCTCGACTCCGTCGGTGAGTCCGGTGATGTCCCACCCTTGGACGAGTCCGCCTGAGTTGGCGAAATAGACGGTGTTTCCGCTTATGGCAACCGAATTCTCGATCGAGACGTTTCGACCCACCGCTCCGATGAGCTCGTCGTCCCATCCGGGGGCATTGAAGACGAGCTCGGGGTCGACGCTCACCAATCCGTCGGGGTCGTAACCGCGGTTGAGCTTGACGATGTGAAATTGCGAGTTCTCGCCACCGATGAAGAGGTGGTCGTCGATGATGAGACCGGCGCCGTCCCAGTCGTTGTTCCAGAGGGTCGGCGACACTGCTGAGGCCGACAACTTCCAGAGTTCGACCTGTTCGTCGCGGTCGAGGGCGATGACACGGTAGAAGTTGTCGCGACTGCCGGTGTAGAGGAGGGGGAAACCGTCGGGATCGATGGTGACCGACCCCTTGATGATGTCGCCGGTGGGGAAGTCGGGGAGGATTCGTTCGCCGGTGTCGGCGTCGAGCACGTGGATGGCTCGGCTGTAGGCCCCGAAGGCGGTCCAGATTCGGCCGTCCTTCTCGAATATCGATGGCTGGCCGGTCCATCCGGTGCCACACCAAGTGATCACCTCACCGCCGCTGGATGAGGGGGAGCACATGGGGCTGTCGGGGAAACGCCAGATGATCTCGGGCTGCTCCGGTATCGGACCCTCTCCGTAGAAGGTTCGGGTTGGGTTGCCTCTGAAGGTCAGGAGACCTTCGACGGTCTCTCCCCAGCGGGTGCCGGATGTTTCCGGATCTACCCAGCCGTCGTAAGGCGGCTCGGTGGTAGTGGTTGTGGTTGTAGTGGTCGACGTGGTGGGTGCGGGGGTTGTCGTCGGCGCCACCGTGGTGGTGGACGTTGGAATGTTGGAGGCGGAGTCTCGGGGGCCGCGAGTGGAGGGTGGTATCACCACGGACACCAAGAGCAGAGCCCCCAGGAGGGCCGCCCCTGCCAGCACCAACCTCTTCGTTCGAACACTCCACCTCGGCACGCCGCTGACGGTAGCCGAATCGAGAGCTCAGCGAACCGACTTCCGGATCGCGATCGAGAGCCTTGCGACCCCTTCAGTGAGCGTCTCCGGCGTGGCGGTCGAGTAGCTCAGGCGCATGGCTTGGTCTGCCGCCCTCGACACGGCGAAAGCGGCGCCGGGAACGAAGGCGACCCCTTCATCGAGTGCCAGAGGAAGGAGCTTGTTCGTATCGGGGCCGTCACCCAACTCGACCCACAGGAACATCCCGCCCGACGGCCGATTGAACCGGGCCTCCGGGAGCATCTGACTGAGCGCTTCGGAGAGTGCGTCGCGTCGCTCCCGGTAGTGGGGGACGAGGCCGGCGATGTGGGCGGCATACCATTCGTCGTCGCTCATGATCGAAAGGGCCATGCGCTGGGTGACGGTCGATGTGTGGAGGTCGGCGCTCTGCTTGGCGATTCGTACCGCGTCGATCAGCCAAGCCGGACCAACCATCCAGGCGACCCGGAGGCCGGGGGCGATCGTCTTGGAGATGGTGCGGCATTGGACGACGTTCGCTGTCAGCGACGCGAGGCTCGGCACGGGGTCGCCGTCGAACCTGAGTTGACCGTAGGGATTGTCCTCGATCACGAGAAAACCGTACTCATCGGAGAGCCGAGCCAGCATGGTCAGCCGATCAATGCTGATCGATGTGCCAGTCGGATTGTGGAACTCCGGAATCAGATACACGCACTTGGGTCTTAGACCTTTGCTAAGCCGGTCCTCGAGGACCGGGACGTCGATCCCGTAGGCATCGACCGGAATCGACACCAGGTCGACCTGACGCTGTCGGAACGCGCCGATGGCCCCCAAGTACTCGGGATCGGCCACCACCACAACGTCGCCGGGGTCGAGAAGGACCCTGGAAATCAGATCGAGTCCCTGTTGAGACCCCGAGACGATCTGCACGTCGTCGACGGCGTAGGACGGGCCGCCGAGCTGAGAGTGGTGGGCTGCGACCCACTCGCGAAGATCGACCTCCCCTTCGGTGAGTCCGTATTGAAGGACTCGAGGGTCCGAGACGATCGATGTGGTCATGCCTGCGAGTCGCTCGGTGGGAAACAGGTCGGCGGCCGGCAGTCCTCCGGCGAGCGAGATAACCCCCGGTCGCTTGGCGTGAACGAGCAGGTCACGGATAGCCGACGACTTGGCGTGTCGGCTCGATACGGAAAGCATTGCTTCGGTGTCGAGGGGCTGACTTGTTCGGGGTGCGGTGGATCCTGCCATGCCGTACCGTATTGAAAGTGGCTAGGTAAGTCACTGGCCAATTGGCAGGATTGAAGCTACTCGTGGAACCCGACGAACTCACCGTGCTCCTCGGCCCTGATTGGGCCGCTCCGTCGAGCGATCAGTCGGTCAGAAGGAACCTCGCTCGGCGACTCAGCCTGGCCCTGAGAACCCTCATCGTCGGCGATCTCCTGGTGCAGGGCACCCGTCTACCGTCCGAACGCAACCTGGCGCAGGCCCTCTCGGTGAGTCGCCCCACGGTCACCACAGCGATCGACGACCTACGGGCCCAAGGTCTGGTCGAGTCGCGTCGTGGGAGCGGCACTTGGGTCGCCAAGGCTCGACAGCCCTCAAGAGAAGTCTCGACCATGGCGGAGGTGGTGCTGGTCGACAGCGGCATCAACCTGGCCGCAGCCGCACCGCCGGACGCTTCGCATCTCGGCCCGGTCGGGATCGATCTCGGCGACCTGATGTCCGTGTCGCCTTCCCATGGATATGACCCCCTCGGCCTTCCCCAGTTGCGCGAACGAATAGCGAAGCGGTTTGGTGCGGTGGGTCTGCGAACCGATTCGGACGATGTCATCGTGACTCCCGGCGCCCATAGTGCCCTTGCGTTGACCATCGGAGCGGTGATCACTGCAGGCGACCGAGTCGTAGTGGAGGAATACACCTACGGAGGTGTGCTCGACCTGATAAAGACCGCCAGAGCCAAACCGGTCGTCGTCCCCCGTGACTCAGAGGGAGTTGATCCCGAGGTGCTCGACGATCTTCTCAGGAGGCAGCATCCCCGGCTGGTCTACATAATGCCGACAGTGCACGCACCCACCGGTGAGACAACCTCGTCGAGCCGCCTGGGTGAGCTTGCCGCTGTGCTCGACCAAAGCGAGGCCGTGGTGATAGTCGACGAGACCCTCGCCGATCTCGGTCCGGAACAGCGGCCGCCGTCCCTCGGGTCTCTGTGTCGAAAGGCCACCGTGATCTCGATCGGCTCGCTCTCCAAGATCGCCTGGGGAGGCCTTCGAGTGGGCTGGATCCGGGCCACCGGGCCGATCTGTGACGAGCTACAGCATCACCGTTCTCACCTGGAGTTGGGCACCTCGATACCGGCTCAGTTGATAGCGCTCCAGATCCTCGACCGTTTCGACGAACTGATCAGCGACCGTCGGACGAGCCTCGCTGAGAAGTCACGCCATCTTCGCAGCGGACTTGCTGCCGCATTGCCGAGCTGGGAGGTGCCCGAAGCCAGTGGCGGATTGTGTGCCTGGGTAATGCTGCCACTCGACGATGCCGGACCTTTCGTCACGCGAGCGGCTGAAGCAGGAGTGGTCGTCATGGCCGGGTCGATGGCGCGGCCAGCTCGGGGCCCCGACCGTCACATCCGGATCTGCTTTGATCGATCCCTCAGCGAGCTCGATGAAGGAGTGGCTCGGTTGGCTGCTAGTTGGACCCGCCAGCGAACGAGATGAACTGCCCGGTGGCGAATCGGCTGGTGCCGTCGAGAAAGGCAACGCAGAGCGCAGCACACTCGTCGAGGGTGCCGAGGCGCTTCATCGGCACCATGTTCTCGATCATGGCTCGGACTTTCGGGTTGTTGGCTCCGGTGGCCCGAAGGAACTCCTCGAAGTCCATGTAATTGGTGCCGAGGGCGTTGACCTGCACACCGTGACGACCGACCTCATCGGCCACGTTTCGTATCAGATGATTGGCTCCGGCCCGGGTCGCTGAATAGAGCGGTGCTGCTGGGGTGACACTGGCGCCGGTGGCGCTGGTGAGTACGAGAACTTGCCCTTCGCCCTGTTCGATCATCGGGGGCAGAACAGCTTTCAGGAAGTTGTACGGCGCCGCGATATTGCCGTTCATGACTTCTTGAAGGTCGTCGAGCGACGAGTCCATGAAGCCGCCCGTGATCACGTTTCCGGAGAAGGCAACCGCTGAGTCGATCCGCCCGAAGCGCTCGAGGCCTGCGTCGACGAGGCGCTGGGACGACTCGGCCTTGCTCAGATCGAACACACCCGGGACTGTCTCCACCGCAGCACCCAACGATTCGAGGTCGTCCACGAGCCCATCTACAGGGTCGCCGACGACGATATCGAAGCCCCGTGACGCGAGCAGTAGTGCTATCGGTGGCCCAACGTAGAAGCTGGCGTTGGCCACAACCGCCACGGGACGGGAGTCGGGGGGACGAACTTCACTCATTGGTGCTCACCTTCGATTTGCCACAGGAGCGAACATTGTTCCACGTTCCGGATCGGGTCAGACCGAATAGTTGCGCGAGGATCAGTGGATGACAGACGAACCATGGCAAGGCGATGCCTGCTCGCTGGTGGAGGCGTTCAGAAGCGGCGAGCGGTCACCAGTCGAGGAGACCCAGGCGGTTCTCGACGCAATCGACCAGAGCGACCTGAACGCGTTCGCATACCTGCACGGTGAGGAAGCCCTGGAGAGTGCGGCATCGGCCGACGTATCGAAACCGTTCGGTGGCGTCCCCGTGGGTGTCAAGGAACTCGACCCGGTTGCCGGCTGGCCGTTCACCGAGGCATCGCTGGTGTTCGCGGGCCGAAAGGCCGAACACACGGCGACTGCGATCTCGCGCCTGATCGGAAAGGGCGGCGCGGTGCCGGTGGGGCAGACAACAGCGAGCGAGTTCGGTGGCCTCAACGTCAGTGTCACCAAGATCAACGGTGTCACTCACAACGCATGGCGTCAGGGCCGGACCGCAGGTGGATCATCGGCGGGCAGCGCCTCGGCCGTAGCCGGAGGGCTGGTGCCGATCGCATCCGGGGGAGATGGCGGTGGATCAATCCGGATACCGGCGGCCTACAACGGGCTGGTCGGCATGAAGGGAACCTACGGCCGTATTCCTAGAGGCCCCCATGCCTTCATTCGTCCCAGCACGGTGGTGATGGGCTGCCTGGCGAGATCCGTACGCGACGCCGCGCGCTACTACGACGTTTGTGCCGGGCACGACACCCACGATCCCACCTCGATTCCTTCTTCCGGGGACTGGGAGTCGTCGTTGGGCTCCCACGAACTGAAGGGCAAGCGGGTGATCATCGCGCCAGACCTCAGCGGAGTCAGGCTCGATCCTGGAGTCGAAGAGGCCACCCTCGCTGCGGCCGAAGATCTCGCCCGGCAAGCGGGAATGGTGATCGTCGATCACCCGATACGACTTCCTCGCCTCACCGCCCAGTGGATGATGGGCAACAACTCGACGTTGGTGGCCGAACTCGACGATCTATGGCCCAAGTGCCGCGACGATCTGACCGAAGAGATCCAGGTCGGAATACACCTGTCGCAGTCGCTCTACAACATTCGCACCGCGGCGGTGGCCGAGGAGCTGCGTGTGAAGGCCAACGAGGTGTTCGCGGAGGCCTACGATGCCGCTGACCTGGTGATATGTGCCACCAACCCGGGGCCGGCCTTCGCGGCGGAGGCGACCATGAGCAACCCCGAGTCGAGCTTCATCGATACGGCGAAATCGAGCCCGGCGGTGGCATTCGCCTTCCGGCGATTCATGTGGGCGACCCGCATGGGTGGAAGCGTCGCCCAACGCATGCCGAGCCGGCTCCTCGCCTGGGTCTCGCGGAAGTACCCCGATGTCGTCGACATGGGTGCACTCACGATTGCCGCCAACATCTACGGCAACCCGTCGGTGTCGGTCCCGATCGGGCTCATCGACGGCCTACCCATCGGTATGCAGATCATGGGCCGTCACCACGAAGACGCTCTCCTGTTCGACGTGGCACTGGCCATGGAACGCGAGAACCCTTGGCCCCTCATCGCTCCCGGCGCGGGTACGGAGCAGACCCCTCAGGACGTCTGATGACTCTCAGCGACTACCGGACCGCTCTAGTGACGGGTGCCTCGAGCGGGATCGGTGCCGCCACGGTGGCCGCCCTCTCCAAACGTGGACTCCGCGTGCATGCTCTCGCGCGCCGAGCCGATCGACTCGAAAGACTGGCCGAAGCGACCGGTTGTGAGATCCACCGACTCGATGTGCGCGAGACCGACTCCCTTCATCAGCTCATCGGTTCGATCAAGCCCGACATTCTCATCAACAACGCCGGCCTCGGGCGAGCCTTTGGATCCCTGGCCACGGCCGAGATCGACGACATAGAGCGCACCTTCGACACCAATGTCACGGCGGCCACGCATGCCATCAGGGCGGCGTTGCCGGAGATGATCGAGCGGGCCGATGGGCACATAGTCAATATCGGATCGATGGCGGGGCTTCACGCCATTCCGGCCGCTCTCTACGGCGCCAGCAAGGGGGCCATCCACATGTTGTCGACAGATCTTCGTCTTGAGCTGGAGGGAACCGGTGTGCGGGTCACTGAGATCTGCCCGGGTCGAGTGTCCACCGGCTTCTACGACGTGGCCATCGACGACCCCGAGATCAGCGCCAAGGCCAAGAACTCCGGGGTGGATGAAGTGACCGCCGGCGACATCGCGGAAGCGATCATCTACGCCCTTGATGCTCCGTGGAGAGTCAACGTCAATCGAATCGAGCTGCAACCAACCGAGCAGACATACGGCGGAACACAGTTCGTCCCGAGGAGGGCCCGATGAGCGAAACGACGGGACGATTCGACCCTCCGGCTACGGAGTTCCAGCGTCGCAGCGTGGTGATCACCGGTGGAGCCTCCGGCATGGGGGCGGCCACCGCCCGTTTGTTTGCCTTGGAAGGCGCCGATGTCTTCATAGTCGACCGTGATGCCGTCGGAGCACGTCGTATCGCCGATGAAATCGACGCCAAGATGATCATCGGCGATGTGGCTGATTCGGAGTTCTGCGATCATGCGATATCCGAGACGGTGGAGGCCACCGGCCGGGTCGATGTTCTCGTGAACTGCGCCGGAGTGATTCTCAGAGCCGATGGTGCCCGCACCGACGATGCCGGCTGGAAACGTGTGATGTCCGTCAACGTCGACGGCGTGTTCTTCATGTCGCGTGCTGCTGTTCCCCACATGGTCGATCAGCAATCAGGGGTCATCGTCAACTTCGGTTCGATCTGGGGCGGAATCGGAGCCGCCGGTGTCGTTGCCTACTGTGCGTCGAAGGGCGCCGTACACCAGATCACTCGGGCCATGGCACTCGATCATGCGACCGACGGGATTCGAATCAACGCCGTGGCACCAGGAGAGGTCGACACACCAATGCTCTCGTCTGGTCGCGACATGCGTCCCTCGGATGCCGACCTTCAGCAACTAGCCGACGAGACCATCCCCATGAAGAGGCTCGCCGACCCCGACGAGATCGCACAGGTGGTCGTCTTTCTCGCTTCCGACGACGCCAGCTACATGACCGGCGCCATCGTGCCCGTCGACGCTGGATTCACCGCCCGCTGAATAGCGGCACTGGTGAACCACGAAGAGGGTCAGAGCGAAGACCAGGAGGCCGCCTCCTTGGTGAAGCGAGCCAAGAGCAACCGGTACGTGATTGACGAGGGTGAGTATTCCGAGCACAAATTGTGCGGCCACCAACACGACCAATCCGAGGGCCGCAACAGTCATTCCGCGTGATCGATGGGCCCGAAGCCGGGCGAGTGCGAACGCTGGGATCGTGAGGGCCACCACGACCGCCAGGACCCTGTGTTGGAACTGCACCGTGACCAGGTTCTCGGTGAAGTTGGTCCAGGACGGACCCATGGTGAGAAGGTCGTGGGGCACCAGCCGGCCGTTCATCAGGGGGAAGGTGTTGAATCCGTTTCCGGCTCGGGTTCCGGCTACGAGCGCGCCCGAGCCGAGCATCATCACGATGAGCGCTATCACTCCGAAGCCTCGCTGCCGTTCGAGGCGCATCGCATCGCTCCGTCGGACCTCGCGGGTCTCGAGCAGGTCCCAGGCCACCCAGAGAGTTGCTCCGAGAATGGCTGTGGCGGTCAGGAGATGGGCGGCCAGACGGTATTGGCTCACCCGTGGCTCGTGCACGAGGCCGCTGGCGACCATGAACCATCCGAGGAGCCCCTCCAGGCCGAGCAACACGATCAGACCGGCGATGCGTGTGGCGGCCCAGCGGCTGAGCCGGCCTCGAAAGAGCAACACGCCGAAGGGCAACAGCAATACCAGTCCGATGACCCGACCCAGCAGACGGTGGGTGTACTCCCACCAGAAGATCGACTTGAACTCGCCGAGAGTCATTCCGTTGTTGACCAGATTGAACTCCGGAGAGTCGCGATACGCCGCGAAGGTGTCCTCCCAACTCTGCTCCGACAGCGGGGGAAGGGTGCCGACGACCGGATCCCAGTCGACGATCGACAGCCCGGAGCGGGTCAACCGGGTGATACCGCCGACCAGGACCATGATGTAGACAAGACCGGCGGTCGCCAGAAGCCAAACGCCGATGCGTCGTTGCGTGTCAGCGGTACCGCGTTGGTGGGTGGGGCGCACGAATCGACAGTACGGCTCTCCGGTTGGCGACGAGAAGCCGGGCCCTACCGTCAGGTGATGACGACCACCGGGATGTCGCGGTCGGTCTTCTTCTGGTATCCGGCGTACCCAGAGTTGGCCGCGACGATCGCCGGCCACAGTTCGGCCTTCTCGTCAGCGGTAGCGACCGATGCAGTCATGTCGCGGCTGACTCCGTTCATCTTGACCTTGACAGATGGGTTGTCGCGCAGGTTGAGAAACCATGCGGGATGGTGATCGTCGCCGCCCTTCGAGGCCACAACCACGACGCGTTCGTCGTCGTGAATAGGCGCCGTGAGCATCGTTGTTCGAGCCTTTCCGCTCTTCCGTCCAATGGTCTCCAACTCAAGGACAGGCATCCCCTTCGCATTCCCGAACACCTTGCCTTTACTCAGGCGATACACGGTCCGATGGAACCCTGTGAGTGACTTGAATACGAGATCCTTGGCATTGGTCATTCACGGACCCTAGACCGATCTGGACTGCGACAAAACCGGTGGCCCGCTTCGTGCGAATCAGCGGCTGAAGGTTCGGAGTCCGGAGTCGGTTCGACTTCTCAGGAGGACACATGGAGAGATTCTGGCGATGGACGGGTCTGGCCTTGGGTCGTCGGTGGTATCTGGTCTTGGCTGTGGTCCTTGCGATCACTGCGGTACTCAGCGTGGGACTCACGCGTCTTGATTTCGCCACCGGGCAGGACAGCTACCTGAACCCCGACTCCCAGGAGGCGATCGACAACGTCGAGTACCAGAACGCCTTCGGTGGTGAAGCTGTCATCCAACTCTTGTCGATGGACGCTGGCCACACGATCGACGATCTCTTCACTGAGAACAACCTGGCGTTGTTCGCGGACATGGAAGCGCAGCTCCGGCAGCTCCCGGAGGTGTACGCAGTCGTGTCACCCCTGACTGCGCTGCAGTGGAGCGAGGCAATCAGCAACGGCCCCGGCACCGCGTCGTTGATCTCGGCCGCCACCCGCGACCCTGACCAGGACGCTCGTGAGATCCGCAACTCCGACGTCGCACTGAGCTTGGCGCGACTCAACGCGGTGGAGGACCGAACGATTGGTGACCCGTCGTGGAACGAGTTCCTTCTCTTCGGCAACCCCGGCTACGCGTCCGGTGGTGGTGGCGTCACCTCGCCGGCGCCCTCAGATCGCCAGATTCGTCCATCCTTGGCCGCCAGTTTCCCAAACCAGAACGCTGCGGTCGGAGCGATCGTCCTCAACGGAAACGCATCCCTGGAGGAATTGTCGGCGGGTACGGAGGCGATCCTCGCCATCACCTCGCAGTTCGACTTCGACAACGTGTCGGAGATCACCACCGGCACTCCGGTCTATCTGAAGGAGATCAACGACTATCTCCAGGGCGGAATGCTGACCCTTGGACTACTTGCGTTCGCGGTGATGACGGTGGTCCTCCTTCTGATGTTCAAGGTCAGATGGCGGCTGCTGCCGCTGTTGGCCGTGATGATCGGAATCCTCTGGGCCTTCAGCCTCCTCGGATTCCTGGGAATCGACCTGTCTCTCGTGACCATTTCGGGCCTTCCGATCCTGATCGGAATGGGGATCGACTTCGCGATCCAGGTTCACAACCGTGTGGAAGAGGAGGTGGTGATCGATCGCGCTGAGCATCCCATCATGGAGACGACGGCCAACGTCGGGCCGCCGCTCGTCGCCGCTGTTGTGGCTGCTGTTGTGGCCTTCCTCGCGCTGCGTGTCTCCCAAGTGCCGATGATCCGCGACTTCGGTGTCCTCCTGGCAGTCGGCATCGTCGTCTTGCTGGTGGTTGGTCTCCTCGTGCCGGTGACAGTTCTCGGATCGAGAGAGTGGCGTCATCGCACTACCAAGCGATCTGACTCCGTCACCGAACGACTGGTGGTGAAGCTCGGCTCGCTCTCCACCCGCTGGGTTCTACCGATAGCACTCGTGTCGGTCGTGCTGATCGGCCTCGGTATCGGCCTCGAGAGCCGCACCAAGATCCAGTCCGATCCCCTTCGCTGGATCGATCAAGGGTCGGAGGTCGTAGCTGACGTCGAAACTCTGGAGCACACCGTCGGCTTCTCGTCGACCCTTGGTGTGTTGATCGAGTCCAACAACGTGCTCGCGCCAGAGATCAGCCAGGTCCTGACAGAGTTCATTGCCGACGCCGAGACAAGGCCCGAGGTGGTCTCATCGGCGAGCCTCGTAGGAACAATGGCGAAGATCATCGAAGTCGAGGGCACGACCCGACTGGCTCCGACATCCGATGAGCTCGAGGCGATCATCGAAGTCGCCCCGGCCGACCTCACCCGTCTTCTCATGCGGCCAGATGGCACAGCAACACAGGTGAATCTGAATCTCGGACCTACGAGCCTCGAAGAGCAGGCGGTCTTCGTCGCCGACCTCCGCGCCGACCTCGATGCACGTCTCGACTCAGTCGAGGTCGCGCCGGCGTCCGTACTCGGTGTCGGTCTCGACGCCGACCAACCCGCGATCCGAGCAGTGCCGGCAGGTCTGGCCGTCGTAGGAGTCGGGCTTCTCGAGAATCTCACAGCCAATCGCACTGCGCTCACTTATGTAGCGCTCGTCGGTGCCGCGCTGTGGTTGCTCATCAGATTCCGGAGTGTCACACGAGCCGGCCTCACATTGGTTCCGGTCACCCTCGCAGTTGGGGCCTCATCGGCGATCGTGAGCGGACTCGGCATCACCTTGAGCCCTCTGACCACGGTCAGCGGCCCTCTCGTGATCGCCTCCTGCGTTGAGTTCGCGGTGTTGATCACCGCGCGCTACATCGAAGAGCGCGAGCGCGGGCTTCCGCCGCGCGACGCGACCAACACCGCCTCGGCGCGAACGGGACGAGCCTTCTTCACCTCGGCTGCCACCACCGTTGGCGGATTCGCGACCTTGGTGATTTCCCCGCTACCGCTTCTCCGCGACTTCGGAATCGTCGTGACCCTCAACGTTGCGATTGCATTGTTGGCGGCGCTGGTGGCCATGCCTCCGCTGCTCGTCTGGGCCGACGAGCGGGGTCTGCTCGGTGTTGGCTCTGATGCCACCGAGGGATCGGTCAGACTGGCCGCCCCGCTCCGTGGACGTCAGACAGCCGGAGCAGCCGTGGGCGTCGTTGTTCTCATCGCCCTGCTGGGTTTCCTGTTGGTCGATGCCCAGGTCGACGATGCGGCCGCTGTCGACTCCACCTACGAGTTGGTGGCGCTGCCCACGACGACAACAACCACCACGACAACTACGACCACCACGACCGTGCCGGGGGCTGAGGAGCCTCCGCCGATTGATCCGGCCGACTATGGCACCGAACGGCCCCCGGGGTTCATCACAGGCCTGCTCTTCGACCTCCTGACAGGGGAGGGCGTCCCGGCGAATCAGGCGGTTTGCACATCGGAGATCCTCCTCACCAAGACAAGCGAGGAGGCCCTCGCGGTCGACATCATCGGCTTCTCCGACGAAGCGTTGGCTCCGGTGGTCGAGTCGGCGCTCGAGTGTCGGGTGAATCAGGCCTTGATCGACGCGACCATTGCAGTGGCGCGCGGCTAGTAGCCGCTAGCTAGCAGGCCGGGCGAACGATCTGGTCTCGAGGTACTCCTCGAGACCAGCCACGCCCATCTCCTTGCCAATTCCAGACTGCTTGAACCCTCCGAACGGTACGTCGGGGCCATACCAGACGCCCCCATTGATCGACATCGTGCCGGTGCGTACCCGTCTTGCCAGATCGGTTGCACGCGTTTCGTCGGCGCCGAAGACCGCTCCCGAGAGTCCGTATACGGAGTCGTTGGCGATCCTGACTGCGTGATCGTCGTCGTCGTAAGGAATGGCGACGAGGACCGGCCCGAAGATCTCCTCTCGTGCGACCTCCATCGAGTTGTCGACATCGGCGATCAACGTCGGCTCGTAGAAGAAGCCAGGCATCGGAGGGTCGGGGCGGCGACCACCGCACACGATCCGGGCGCCGTCGGAGACCGCCGACCGCACGTACCTGTCGACCGAATCGACTTGCGACTGGCTGATCAGGGGTCCGAGCATGGTTGCCGGGTCCGATGGGTCGCCGGGGGGAGTGTGGGACATCATCGATGACACCGCCTCGAGTCCTTCGTCGTAGCGGGACCGCGGCAACAACAGCCTCGTGACCAAGGCGCATCCTTGCCCGCAGACGGTGGCCAATCCGAAGACAGCCGTGGCCGCGGCCGCACCGAAGTCCTCGAGATCATCGAGTGCGATCAACGCCGACTTTCCACCGAGTTCGAGGAACACCTTGGTGAGGCTGTCGGCCGCAGACTTCATGACCAAGCGGCCAGTCGCGGTCGACCCGGTGAAACTGATCATGTCGACGCGAGGATCGGATGTGAGGTACTCCCCGGCCGAGGGCACCGACGAGGACACGACGTTGACCACGCCGGGGGGAATGTCGGTGTGGTCGTTGATGATTCGACCTAGTGCCAATGCCGTCCACGGGGTCTGTGGGGCTGGTTTGAGAACCACGGTGCAGCCCGCAGCCAGGGCCGGAACGACCTTCGCGAGATTGATCTGATTGGGTACGTTCCAAGGGGTGATTGCTGCCACCACACCGACCGCCTCGCGCTCGATCCACCGATGGGCAGGCCCGCCGAGCGTGTCGGCTGTTCCGAGGCTCGTGGTCCACTCGAAACTCTCAGTGAGGTTTGCGTAGTACGGCAACATCTCCAAGGGCGACAGGACCTGCACAGTTGAGCAAGCCATTCTGGTTGCTCCGACTTCGGCAATGGTGATCTCGGTCAACTCGTCGGCGTGGTCCAGCAAGGCGCC
This sequence comes from Acidimicrobiales bacterium, assembly GCA_029263235.1. Classification (GTDB taxonomy): domain Bacteria; phylum Actinomycetota; class Acidimicrobiia; order Acidimicrobiales; family Aldehydirespiratoraceae; genus SZUA-87. The sequence goes on along the minus strand of JAJCXW010000240.1, from coordinate 18,714 downwards.
ATGCAGCTGGCGAATGGCCGCAGCCCTGACGGTGGGATCAGAGGGCCATTCGGTGTGGTCGAAAGCGTTGCGGGCTCCAGCGACGGCTGCCTCGAAGTCGGTTCTGGTGGCGTCCGGAGCGACACCGATCGTCTGTCCGCTGGCGGGTCCGACGTTGGGATAGGTCGAGCCGTCGGACGGCTCGCACAGAGCGCCGTTGATCAATAGTCTCTCGTGCGGTCCCGGTTGGCTGCCCATCATCGCTGGTCCTCAGGCTCTAGTGATCTGGCCGCCGTCGACCGCCATCACGTGGCCGGTCATCCAAGCGGCTTCGTCGGAGAGCAGGAACAACACCGGACCGACATGATCGCCGGGAGTTCCGAGTCGCTTGATGGCAAGGCTCTGCACGATCGGATCCTGGAACTCGACTGGCACCTGCCGGGCGAGAGCCTCAGTGTCGGTCGGGCCCGGGGCAATGGCGTTGATGCGGATGTTGAGGTGGGCGAGTTCGTGGGCGAGTGAGGCCGTGAGGTAGTTGACCCCGGATTTGGCGAGACCATAGAAGCCGGCGATGCCCATCCACGCCGCGGTCGAGGACTGATTGACGATCGAGCCGCCTCCGCCGCCAGCCATGGCACCCATAACCGACCTGGTGCAGTGCAGGGCGCCCATCAGGTTGACCTTCATGAAACGGTCGAGATAGTCGTAGTCGACGTGGGTCAGGCCCGACAGCTTCATGTCTCCGAAGATCGCGGCGTTGTTGACCAGATGATCGATGCCGCCATACGCGGCGGACGCAGCGGCGGCCATCGCTTCGGTGCTTTCTGGATCACCTACGTCCGTCTCCACGAAGACAGCACGATCACCGAGCTCATCAGCGGCGGCCTGTCCGCTGAGCGGGTCGAGTTCCGCGATCACGACGTTGGCGCCTTCGGCGTGAAGAGCCTTGGCGTAGGCAAGTCCGATACCCCCACCGGCACCGGTGACGATCGCTGTCTTGCCGCTGAATCGCATGACTGACTCGAATCATCCAAGGCCAGCCGACAGTGTGTCGCTTGGCTGCTGTCGGATGATAATTGCCCACGGCTGCGCGCGATGTATCGTCTCGCCATGTCGGACGATTCGGGGGAGTTGCTCTACAACCCCTACGCGTTCGCGGTTCACGACGACCCGTACTCGATCTACACCCGGATGCGGGACGAGGCCCCGGCGTATTGGAACCCCGATCTCGAGTTCTGGGCACTGTCGCGTTTCGACGATGTCCTGGAGGGTTTCCGTGATCACGGAACCTTCTCGTCTACCGGCGGAGTGGCCCTGGAGCAAAGGGGACACAGCAACAGCGGTTTCGCCCAGCTGATCGAGATGGATCCCCCGGAGCACACAGTCTTTCGAAAATTGGTCAGCCGAGTATTCACCGGCCGCAGAGTCGAGCATATGCACGACGAGATCCGCAGCATCGTCAATGGCTACATCGACGAAGTGATCGAGGCGGGGGAATGTGATCTGGTCGCCGACATCACCGGGCCGTTTCCGATGGATGTGATCGCGGCGGTGCTCGGAGTGCCTGAGTCCGACCGCGATGAGCTGCGCCACCACGCCGATCGCATCCTGATCAGAGACGATGGTGTCATGGAGATGCCCCAAGAGGCCCTCGACGGCATGTTCGGTCTGCTGCAGTACTTCATAGATGATCTTCCCGCCCGCAGGAAGGGCCACGGCGAAGGTCTCATCAACGATCTCATCGGATCCGAGGTCGACGGGAGGAGTCTCACCGAGGAGGAGTTGCTCGGATTCTGCGTGTTGTTCGTGATCGCCGGTCATGAGACCACCACGAAGATGGTCGCCAACGCCATAGAGCTTCTGTCCCGTCACCCTGATCAGCAGGCACAGGTAGTCGACGACCCGTCGCTGGTTCCCGACGTGGTCGAGGAGGTCGTCCGGTTCCACAACTCCACTCAGTACATGCACCGGACCCTGACCACTGATCTCGACATCCACGATCGTCATCTGCGAAAGGGTCAGTCGGTTCTCTTGATGATCGGCGCGGCCAACCACGACGAGCGTGAATTCGGGCCCACCGCGGAGATCTTCGACATCCGCCGCCGACCCGAGCGTCATCTGGCCTTCGGGCATGGGGCGCACTTCTGTCTTGGCGCCGCCTTGGCACGAGCCGAAGGTCGTATCGCTCTGGAAGAGATTCACCGGCGTCTGCCCGCATATCGAATTGACCACGACGCCAAACGTCGATTCCACAGCGGCAACGTCACCGGCTGGAGCAGCCTCCCGATCAGCTTCAAACCGTCGCCACAATCGCTCTGACCTACGAGTTTCGACCGAGCGCCAGGAGAACCATGACCGAACAGGATCCGACGATCGAAGAATCCGCCGCCTACCAACGCGGTATGGCGAAGATGCAGGAGATATACGCCGACTCGGTCATGGCGCTTCCCGAAGGGGTCATGGCCTTCAACGACGTCATGATGAGAAGCCTCTTCAGCGAGGTGTGGGATCGCGACACGCTGTCGATTCGTGATCGCAGGCTGTTGATCATGGGTGTGATTGCTGCCAGAGGAGCTGTCGACACGTGGAAGATCCAGGCAGCAGCGTCACTCGCGAACGGTGAACTGACGGTTGAAGAACTCAGAGAGACGTTGGTGATTCTCGCTCCCTACGCCGGCTATCCGAGTGTGGCGCCTCTGGTTGCCGAGACCGAAGGGCTCATCCACCGATGGTCGGGATCTGATTCGGCGAGCGAAGAGTGACTTACGGCTCGTTGCGCGGGCGGAAAGTCCTCGTGGTCGGTGCGTCGTCCGGTATCGGGGCATCGTTCGCGAGGGCCGCGCTACAACAGGGGGCCGAGGTCACCCTGTGTGCGCGTCGTGTCGAGCGCCTGGAGCAGGTCGCAGGCGACGAAGCGAAGGCGTGGGTCGTCGGGGGTGATGCGACCGATCGCGACGACATGGTGAGGGTCGCGGCCACGGCGGCACGAAGCATGGGCGGACTCGACCTCATGCTCTACACCGCGGGATTCGGCGTGTTGCAACCCCTTGTCGACACCGACCCGGATGTCTGGACCGAAATCTTCCGGGTCAATGTGCTCGGCGCGAACTTGGCCACCGCGGCGGTCATCCCCCATATGGAGCGGTCTGGTCTGGTGGCCTTCGTGTCATCCCGAACAACCGCTGACGCCAACGCTTTGTTTGCTTCGTACTCAGCGTCGAAGGCGGCTCTGGACCAGTGCATCCGAACATGGCGGGTAGAGCACCCGGACCGACGGTTTCTAAGAGTCACGATGGGCAACGCCCAGCCAACCGAGTTCTCCAATCACATGAACCTCGACCTGTTGGAGAGGGCTCTAACCGACTGGGAGTCGCAGGCAATCCCCGGAGGGATGATGGAAGTGGCCGACGTCGCCACCGCCATGGCGGAATCGTTCGCGGTGGCACTCGACCACCCCGAGATCGATTCCTCAGAGCTCCGGTTCGATGCTCGACAAGCAGGCTCCGACTGAGCTCGCGTTCGGCTGGTCAGCCTGCAGCGTCGAACTCGCTGAGCACACGCGTCGCATCGTCGAGGGTCGAGATCATGCCGACGATCATCTCCCTCTGCCTGTCTGAGGTCTGACGGGGTTGTTCAATTGTGGCCCACCTGACGAGATCGACCCAGAGCGGATCGATGTAGTCGGCCCCGGACTCGGTCGAGCCGTCGACCGTGCGAAAGGTGATCGACCTAAGTTCACCGAGGTAGAGACAGAGTGATTCGACGTGGATCAGTTCGTCGGTCCGAATTCGCTCGACGATCTCTGAGGCTCGCTCGGCATCTGCTCGTCTGTCGGTGAACAACCGAGGGTTTCGGAGTACCGACTGGGTGTCGGCGAAGCCGAGTTCGGCGCGAAACTCGATGATCAACAGGTTGGCGAGCAGAGAGACCATCGACGCCACATCAGGCGCTAGGTCACTGGTGAGAATCGTCTCTTCGGCGGGGCGGCCGATGTCGGCTGGCGGCTCGGCGTCAGGGTAGGCATCGACTCCGAACGCCAGGTCCCGAGCAAGGAACCACATTTCGTCGTGGCCGCCGATGCCTTCTGACGGCTGTCCGCCCTCGTCGAGACCGTGGGCAACGAGAAGACCCTTGTTGAGATGGCCGATCGCCATCGAGGAGATGTCCTCCACGATGGAGGGCTGTAGATCCGGGAAGTTCATCTCGGCCAGCAGCCGGCCTCGGGCCTCGATCTTGCCGATGATCGTGAGACTGTTCCAGAGAATCCGGTCGAGACCGTTGGCGACGAGAACCGTCAACTGTTCGGCATTGGGAATACGAGTCCCGGTGAGAAGGCTCGAGTCTGCGACGAGGGGCCGGCCGCCTCGCTCGAGGAGGGCCTCACGCCATTCTCGCAGGGCAGAGCTCCTGAGGCGTGAACGTGGGGGCTGGTAGACACCGTCGCTGAATCCGCCATGAAGACGGCGACCCTCGACGATGTGGGGTGTGGTGCCTTCGTCGTCGCGAAGGAAGTCCTCCTGGACATAGACGAGCTGTCGAGTCGACATGGCTGGAGGCTAGTTGGGGTTGCACCGTGCCCAGAAGTCGCGGGCGGCTACCAGTCGCGCAGAGCCCACTCGGCCGCCGCCGTTGCGTGTAGTTGGGCGGTCGGAAAGTACGGGACGGTCAGGTCGCCCGGTGAGACGAGGAGTTCGATCTCCGTGCAGCCCGCCACCACGCCGGTAGCACCCATCTCCAAGAGTCGGTCTATGGCATCGAGAAACAGGCGACGAGAAGAGTCACTGACCACACCCTGAACCAACTCATCGAAGATCACTCGATGGATCATCTCGAGGTCGTCGCGAGAGGGCACGACGACCTCGAGGCCAGCCCTCTCGAACCTGGACCGAAGGAAGGGCTCCTCCATCGTGAAGCGGGTGCCGAGCAGTGCCACCTTGTCGATCCCGGCCTCAACGTTTGCGACGGCGGCGATGGTGGCGTCGGCAATGTGGAGCAAGGGGACGGTGACGGCAGCTTCGATCTGGTCGGCGACCTTGTGCATGGTGTTGGTGCACACCACGATGGCCTCCGCTCCGGCGCGCTCGAGCGAAAGAGCCTGGTCAGCGAGTACCTTCGCCAAGCCGGACCAGTCTCCGGAATCCATGAAGCCTTCGATGAAGTCGAAGTCGAACGACCTGAGGATCAGATCAGCGGAGTGTGAACCTCCGAGACGGCCGCGAACAGCCTCGTTGATCTGTCGCTCGTACTCAATCGATGATTCCCAACTCATCCCACCGAGGAGTCCGAGAGTTCTCATTCTCGGAATGGTAGGCGTTCTGGAATTGTCTGGGTGGCTTCGCTGTTCTGTGGGCATGAACGAAAATGCGAGGTCGAAACTGCTGCCCAACCAGAAGTGGATCAGAGGACTGGTCGGTGGTCGTCCAGTGGTCGACTCCCGCAACGTCATGGGGGTGTGGGACCAGAACCATTATCCGTCTTGGTACTTTCCCGCCGACGACATCCTGGTGGCCCTCGAGCCGACGGACGCCACCCGCCCGATCGAAGGATTCGGTCTGGCGGCGGTCCACGATCTGGTTGTGGACGGCACAACTGTTCCGGCCGCGGCAAGCATCCTCATTGATCCGACCGAGGATGAATTGCAGGGCCGTGTTCGTCTCGAGTTCGACGCCATCGATCAGTGGTTCGAGGAGGATGTCGAAGTGTTCGGACATCCGAAGAACCCCTACGCCCGAATCGATGTGCTGCCGTCGTCGAGACATGTGATCGTGCGCCACGGGGAGACCGTGATAGCCGACACCACCAAGCCGACCATGCTCTACGAGACAGGGATCAGTGCCCGTATCTACGTCCCGCCGACCGATGTCCGCCTCGACCTGATCGTGCCTGCCGAACGGCGCAGCACCTGTGCCTACAAGGGGTTCGCCAGCTATCACTCTCTGGTGCTCGACGGGGAGACGGTGGAGGACGTGGCCTGGAGCTACCCGACCCCGTTCCCGGAGGCCCGCCAGGTGGCCGGAATGCTGTCGTTCTACACCAACAAGTTGCACGTCGAGGTCGATGGCGTGGTGGTGACGACGTGATCACTCCGGCTAGCGTCCGATCGTGACCGATACCCAAGAACTCGACGCCACCTTGGCGGAGGCGACCCAGACCCTCCACGGAGTCCTCTCCGATCTCCAAAACCCCGAACTTGTGATGCCGATGGTCCCGACCGTCAATCCGATGCTCTGGGAGCTCGGACACACCGGGTGGTTCCAGGAGCGGTTCGTACTCCGAGAACTGCTCGGGCAGGAGCCGTTGGTCGACAATGCCGATGAGTTGTGGAACTCATCGACCGTGCACCACGACACCCGATGGGATCTCGCTCTTCCCGGTCGGGATGCCACGGTTCAGTTCGTCGATGAGGTCACTGATCGTGTTCGGGCTGCAGTTGCCGCTGATCCCGAGAATTCCCAGCTTGCATACGGTGCGCTCTACACGGTGATGCACCACGATGCCCACGTCGAAGCCCTGCTCTACACCCGACAGGCCGAGGGCATTCGCCCTCCAGCGGCTCTGACCAAACCGTCACCTGATCACGGTCCCGCCGGCTCCGAGACGTCGGGGCAGATTCAAGTAGCCGGTGCCACTCATCTGCTCGGTGGGGTGCCCGAGCAGCCGTTTGTCATGGACAACGAGAAATGGGCCCATGAGGTCGAGGTTGCCGACTATGAGATGGATCGCAACTTGGTGACCCAGCAGCAGTTCCTCGAGTTCGTCGACGACGGAGGCTACGAGAGGCGTGAACTCTGGGACGACGATGGCTGGCAGTGGCGCACCTCAGTCGATCGCCAACATCCCATCTACTGGCGTCACCTCGATGGAGAGTGGCAGAGGCGCAACTTCGATCAGTGGGTCGGTATCGAACCGCGAAAGCCGATGGTTCATGCCAACTGGTGGGAAGCCCGAGCCTGGTGTGAGTGGTCAGGGCGTCGACTTCCGACCGAGGCGGAGTGGGAGAGGGCCGCAACCTTCGATCTCTCCGGCGAACGCCGACTCGGGCAGCCCTGGGGCGACGCACCTGCAGAAGCCCGACGTGCCGCGATCGATATCGACTCGATGGGCACCGTTTCGGTCGATCAGTGCGTCGATGGCGCGTCCGAGCTCGGCTTCCTTCATCTCGCCGGCAACGTCTGGGAGTGGACCGACACGGTGTTCCAGCCCTTCCCTGGCTTTGTCCCTGACTCCTATCTCGACAACTCCGCACCATGGTTCGGCTCTCGACGGGTGCTGCGGGGCGGTTCGTGGGCCACCCGATCGAGATACGTGAGAACGACGTTCCGCAACTATTTCACGCCGGATCGCTCCGATGTCTACGGCGGATTCCGGTCGTGCAGTCGCGACGGAGCGGTACGGCAGTCCGGGTGAGAATCGCTGTTTCGTCTCCGGTTCGGCCCGGCAGCACCAGCGGCAACGCAACGACTGCGTCTCGGTGGGCGCGACGACTCGGCGAGCTCGGCCATGAAGTGGTCGAGACAACCCACGGTGAGCCCGCCGAGGGATGCGACCTGGTTGTCGTTCTCCACGCCCGCCGCGGCGCCGACGCCGTACGTCACTACTCCGCGAAGCCCCAGGGTCCGAAGATCGTGGTGGCGTTCACCGGAACCGACGTGAACGGCGACCTCACCGACCCCGAGCTGGTGTCATCAGTGGCGTTGGCCGACGCTTTCGTGTTTCTCGAACCCTCGGCGCAACGACTGGCTGATATCACCGACGGACGCCCGCAGTACGTCATCTTTCAGGCTGTCGAACCGACCGATCATGAGCCTTCCTTCGAGTTTGAAGAGGTTGTCGGCGAGTGCCGCTTCGCGGTGTTGTCCCATCTACGTGAGGTGAAGGACCCCTTCAGAGCGGCTGAGGCCGTTGCCCAATTGCCCGACGACTCCAAGGTGAGGGTGCTGCACGCCGGAGCGCCCCACGATGAATCGTGGGGCGACAGAGCCCGTGAGTTGATGCAAGACGACCCGCGCTACCAATGGGTGGGCCCCCTCGATAGGGGCGCGGCAATGAGACTCCTCGAGGGCAGTCGGGCTCTGATCCTGTCGTCGTGGTCTGAGGGAGGCGCCAACGTGGTATCGGAGGCCATCAGCCTCGGGAAGCCAGTCGTCGCCAGTCGCATTCCCGGCACCGTCGGTCTCCTCGGAAGTGACTATCCCGGCTACTACAAAGCCGGCGACACTACGGGCTTGGCCGAGCTCCTTGAGCGATTCTCGACCGACCCCAGCTTCGAGCGTGAACTGACCCGGCTCTGCCTCGGCCTCTCCTCGCTGGTCGACCCCGACCGCGAGCGCGGGTCGTGGTCGGACCTGATCGCCGACTTGGGGCTCTCAGCGCAGTGAACGCCTGAGCCCGGCGCTGATCTGGTCGGCGGCAATCGTCACGATCATCAAGGCAATGAGTGTGGAGGTGAGTCCGTCGTAGTCGAACCGGACCACCTGTTCGTCGACAACACGGCCGAGGCCTGCGGCGCCTACGACACCGACCACCACCGTCTCGCGAATCGCGACTTCCCAGCGATACATCCCGATGGCGCTGAACCGTCCGGCGAGCTGCGGCGCGGTCGCGTAGGCAATCCGAGACACTCGCGGCACTCCGGCCGCTTCAAGAGCCCGACCCTTGGAATCGTCGTAGTTCTCAACCACCTCCGCCTGCAGGCGCGCCATCACCCCGGCGTTGTAGATACCGAGCGCAACGGCACCCGGCCAGATGCCCGGGAACATAACGAAGAGGGTCAGAAACGCCCAGACCGGAGGGGGGATGGCCCGAAGCGTCAAGAGGAACAGTCGGGTGAGGAATCGCGCTCCCTCCGAGGCGAGCGACACCGAGGTGCCAGCTTGGCGGCCATGGCTTCGACGGGCGATCACGAAGGCGAGACCTGTGGCTGGTAAGAACGCGACAGCGATGGCGAGTACGGCCATGGCCACTGTGTCGACCGACGCTGTGAACAGCGACCCGAACCCGTTGGTGACAGTCGCCGGAAACGAGTCGGTCACGAGGTCGCTGAACAGGCGCTGAGTTCGAGCCGACCAGAGGTTTGAGGGGGAGAGGTCGAGCCACCACCAACTGATCGGCACTGCCAAACCTGCTGAGATGGCCGACCAGCTGAGGAATCGGTCGCGTCCGGGCTGGCGGGCAACTCCAGCACCCTCCGCCACCTGGGAGTTCGGAGAGGCGTGGCGCCGTCGAACCGACGATGACCACCAGTCGGCGAGGCCCGACAGGATGATGAGGGCGTAGAGGAATGTCCACATCTCGTTGTAGTCGAGAGAGGTGAAGCTCAGTTGTAGCTGAAATCCGAGGCCACCGGCCCCGATGACTCCGAGCACCGCGGCCGAGCGAATGGCGCACTCAAGTCGGTAGAAGCCGTAGCTCAGAAGATCGCCCGACGCCTCGGGCATCGACCCAAAGAGCAGCGCCTGGAGCCGACTCGCTCCACCTATACGCAAGGCCTTGTAGGAGTCGTTGTGGACCTCGTCGAGGAACTCCGAAAAGACCTTGGCAGTAACCGAGCCGAACGGAATGCCGATTGCTATGACCGCAACCCAGGGGTCGTTTCCCAGGACGTTGATGAGGAGGAGACCCCAAACCACCTCGTGGATGCTGCGCGGGATGGCCATCAGTGCCCTGGTGGACCGCCATCCGAAACGCCGTGTGGGGCTCCACCGTCGAGTGATCGGACTCCACATCGACTCGGCCATGAAGATGCCACCGATCAGCCCTATACCGATCGAGAGGACGGTTCCGAGCAAGGCGTAGCTGACCGTTGTGATCGACTCATCGAGAGCAATTCGCAGAAGATCGCCACTGAGGTCGGGTTGAATCGCAGCACGAAAGAACGAGCTGAGCTGCCCGAATCCTCGCTGGTTGAGGACATCGGAAACCCCGGCACGTGATATCGACCAGAGCACCGCCATCAGAACCACCAAGGCCCAAATCCAACGGTCGCGTCTCCGCCGCAGCGGCACCGGGAGCGCTCGTGTCGTTGAGATCGTCACGGCTCGGTTGGTGGCCCAGGCAGGGACTCGAGGCGATAGAGCTCATCGAGCATGTCGTCGCTGACGGAGGTCGGCGGGAGGTCGAACTGCACCTTCCCCTCGGCCATGCCGACCACCCGGCGGGAGAAGCTCCGTGCGAGGTCAGGGTCGTGGAGGCTCATCACCAATGCACGGTCGGGCCGCTCGGCAGTGTGTCCGACTGTGTCGACGAGCAGTTTGATGACGCTTCGCGACCGGGCCGGGTCGAGGCTGGAGACCGGCTCGTCAGCAAGTACGAGATCAGGATTCTGGAGCAGGACCCTGGCGATGGCGACCCTTTGCTGTTGGCCTCCGGAGAGCTTGTCGGTTCGTTCCCAGAGCAACTCGCCGACTCCGACTCTCTCGAGCGCCGACCGCACCTCCTCGACGTCTCGTGGCGATAGCAAAGAGATCAAGGCCCTCGGGGTCGACCACCGACCGAGCCGGCCGGCCGAGACGTTGTGAATCACCCGTAGGGCACCTGTCAGATTGAGAGCTTGGTGGATTGTGCCGATGCGTCCTCGATAGGGGGCCCCCGACCGGCGCACCAGTTCCCTGGTGTCGATGCCCAGAACGTTCACCGTTCCTGAGTCGGGTAGAACCAAGCCGTTCATCAAGGCGATGGTGGTGCTCTTGCCGGCCCCGCTGGGACCGACGAACGACACGCACTCGCCCTTGTGGATCGAAAGGTTCAGATCGAAGACTCCGCGACCGTCTCCGTAGTCGACGGAGACGTCCTCGAACCGCACGATTTCGGTCATTTGGTCAGCCGATCAGGCCGGAATCTCTGGCGACCGACTCGATCTGGTCGTAGTTCGAGTTGTCGGTGCCGATAAATGATCCGGCTGAGAAGAACTCGAGTATGGTGGCCTGATCGGGGTCGGAGGGGTCGAGTGACTCGAATGCCGCGATCAAACGGGCTTGGAAGCCGTCGCCGAAGCGGGCGTCGCGAGCGGGTTGAGCGACCGAGTGATAGTCTAAGGTGGGTGGCGTGCGGAAGACTTCCCGTACTTGGGTGAGGTCGACCTCCTCGGCGGCCAATCGTGCGTCCCAGACCTGCTCATTGAGGGTGCCTGCGTCGTAGGTGCCGGCCACTACCAGCTGAATCGTCTTGTCGTGGGATCCGGAGAACCCAGGATCGCCGCTCAGATCGTCGAGCGAGAGACCTGACTGGTCCATGAACGATTGGGGCATAAGCCGACCGGATGTAGATGACTCAGATCCGAATGTGAAGGAGTGGTCGGCCAACGATGTAAGGCCTTCAACGCTCGTAAACGGTTCGATACCGCTGTCGATGCGTGCGATGAACACAGAATGGAACTCGGCGTCGATGTCGCGCTGCGCAACGGCTTCCGCGCCCGGTACCTGAAGACGGGCCTGGACGCCAGTGAGGCCACCAAACCAAACGAGATCGAGGTCGCCGGTCTTGAACTGCGTGACCGCTGAATCGTATTCGGCCACTGGTGAGTACTCGACACTCACGCCAAGCTGCTCACCCAAGAAGTCGGTGAGCAGGTCGTAGTTTCTGGCCAGAAGATCCGGGTCTTGGTCGGGAATCGCACCGATGGTGAGGGTCTGGGAGGCCGAATCGCCTCCGTCGTCGCCGCAGGCCGCGGCGAGCAGTGTCAATGTCAGCAGCGCAAATACGAGTCGTCTGAAGTTCTTCATGGGTCCTGTCCTTGTCTACTTGAGCAGAATCCGGCCCGAGCCTGCAACCGTGGATCCCACGGCCGCGGCCTCGTGTCCGGTGTCTTGCAATTGCCGCAGCGCATCTGAGGCGGCGTCGTGGTCGACTCCGAAGATGAGCCCGCCTGAGGTCTGTGCATCTGCCAACAGCAGAACGGTGGTGTCGTCGGGGCCTTCGATGTCGAGTTGATCGAACACGTATCCGAGATTGCGTCCGCTTCCGCCGGGCACGACTCCGTCCTCGGCCAGTTCGCGAACGCCGTCGAGTATCGGGATGGCGTCGACGGTTAGCTCCACCCCAACGTGGGATTCGGAGGCCATGCGTCCCAGGTGCCCGAGTAGGCCGAAGCCGGTCACGTCGGTGGCACCAGTGGCTCTCAGATCGACCGCGATGCGTGCGGCCTCGTCGTTGAGCCTGGTCATCCCGGCTATCGCGGCAGCTTCGAGATCGGCAGAGGCGAGCCCCTGTTTGATCGCGGTGGTGGCAATCCCGATACCGAGCGGCTTGGTGAGGATGAGGGTCTGGTTCTCACGGAGTCCGGCGTTGGTGAGCATGCGATCGGGGTCGACCTCGCCTACGACGGCCATTCCGTACTTGGGTTCGGGATCGTCGACGGTGTGGCCACCGGCTACGACGAATCCTCCCTCGATGGCGATATCGGAGCCGCCAGCGAGAACATCGCCCAGAAGTTCGGTGGAGAGCTCGTCGGTGTTCCAGCCGACGAGGTTGAGCGCCATCATTGGCTTACCGCCCATCGCATAGATGTCGGACACCGAATTGGCGGCGGCGATACGACCCCATGTGCGGGCGTCGTCGACGACCGGAGTGATGAAGTCGGCGGTGAAGACGAGGGCGCGATGATCGTCGACGCGCCATACAGCGGCGTCGTCGCCGGTATCAGGACCGACGATGAGCCGGTCGGATGGAACGATTGTCAGGTGGCGCACAACTTGCGCCAACTCGCCGGGGGCGAGCTTGCAAGCTCAACCGGCGCCGTGGCTGTATTGGGTGAGACGGGTTTCTGTCATCTGGAGCGTGAACCTATCAGGGGGCCGGTTTGTTCCACGAGGGTGGAATTCGGGTTTCAGTCCCGGTTTCGAAACCCGGAACTCGCCTCTGAAGCGGCCACGACGGCGATCCCTCCTGCCGCGAGGGGATCGGCCCACCACATGCCCCAGAGACCGTTGAGAAGCAGAGCCAGAAGGATTCCAGTCGCCAAGTAGGCATCGATTTGTGTCATCTTGGCCTCGGCAAGGAAGACAGAGTTGCCGAGCCTGGAACCGGTTCGCCTCTTGAGGTGGGCGAGTCCGAGCATGACTGCTGCCGTTGCTGCGAGATAGGCCACACCGAGGCTCGAGGAGTCGGGCTCGATGTGCACCAGCAAGGCACGGGTGCTGGCAACGACGAGAGAGAGGGCCAGAAGGGCGAAGGCCACTGCCACAAGTCGTTGGGCCCTGCGGTCACGGCTTGGGTTGTGGCTCTTCTCGTCCGGGTCCATGTGCCAAAGCACGACCGTCGAGGTGAACACCTCGATGAGAGAGTCCAGGCCGAAGGCGACAAGGGCAAGTGAGCCCGACATGAGACCCAGGGTGACCGTGACGAAGACCTCGCCTACGTTCCACACGATGGTCAAGATCTGCAACCGGCGCCCGAGTGCGAACTCGGCGCTGACGTCGATGCTGTCTGGTTTGTGTCCGTCAGGGTTCAAGTCAGCGATCCTATCGATGCCAGGTGGTCGACATCGTCGGGCCGAGCGCCCGGAGCTCTGGACACCCGACCGGGAAAACGGGCTCCAGTGGCGCTAGTTTCTCCGGGTGACTAACGGGAACCGAGGGGATCGACATGAATGCCGGTGACGACCGAACAGCCCGACGCAGGGAGCAGACCCAGGCCCGGCGAAAGTCGGGGCGGGGCGCCGCACAGAGGTCGCGGAGGAAGCGGCAGAGGGCCATAAAGCGTCTGACTGCCGCCAGCCTCGTGGTAGTGCTGGCCGGTGGGATCATTGCCGTAGTCGTGTCGTCGGGTGGTGGCGATGAGCCGCCGGCCGAGGCCTCACACGACATTGCGGTCGTGGCCGACGATTTCGACTACACCCCCAACCGAATGCTGGGGCTGGCCGGAGAGATCAACATCACGATGACCAACACCGGGCTCGTGGGGCACAACCTGATTGTTCTCGAGCAGGGCGTGAGAATCACATCGGCGAATCAATTCGACGAGTCCACTGAATTGGGCCGGATCGAGTCGTTGGCGCCCGGGTTCGATGCTTCGTTGTCACTCAATCTCGAGCCGGGCACCTATCAGGTGGTCTGTCTCATCCCCAATCATCTGGAGCAGGGCAGCACCGCCGACCTGATCGTTTCCTAGTCCCGACACTCGAGGGGACGCAGTTTGTCATCACACGTGTTCAGCAACGACGACGATTGCGCGAGCCGGCTCGACCAGGCTGATCCGCTGGCCGGCCTTCGTGAGCACTTCACGATTCCGAAGTCGGCCTACGGAACCGACTCTGTCTATCTCGTGGGCCATTCGCTCGGAGCCATGCCCTCTGCGACTCCGCGCTACGTCGCCGCGGAGTTGGATCGTTGGGCCGAGATCGGGGTCCACGGCCATCATCAGGCCCCCAACCCTTGGGTCGACTATCACGATCTTGTCGTTGAGCAGATGGCCCGAGTGGTTGGGGGTGGCACCGACGAAGTCGTCGTGATGAACGCCCTCACGGTCAATCTCCACCTGTTGCTGACGAGCTTCTACCGTCCGACTCGTGAGCGCCATGTCGTGCTGATCGAGGAGCGCGCCTTCCCGTCTGATCACTTTGCTGTTGAGTCACAGATCCGCCAACGGGGGTTCGATCCGGAGACATCGCTGGTGATCGTCAGCCCTAGGCCCGGCGAAAAGCTGTTGCGTCGAAGCGACATCCTGGATTCCGTTGCCGAGATCGGGGAACAACTCGCGGTCGTGATGCTGCCGGGCATCCAGTACTACACGGGTCAGGTTCTCGATATGGCCTCGATCGTTGAGGCCGGTCACCGGGTTGGGGCCACCGTCGGATTCGATCTGGCCCACGCGGCCGGCAACATCGAACTCGACCTTCACGAGTGGGATGTCGACTTCGCCGTCTGGTGCACCTACAAGTATCTGAACTCTGGTCCGGGTGGTGTCGGTGGAGCGTTTGTCAATCGACGCCATGTCGATGATCAGGATCTGCACAAGTTTCTCGGCTGGTGGGGAAACCGACGCGACACGCGATTCGAGATGAGCACGGTGTACGAGCCGGTTGCCACCGCGGAGTCCTGGCAGGTCAGCAACTCGGCCGTGGTATTGCTGGCTTCGTTGAGAGCGTCTTTGGATCTGGTTGATCGCGCCGGTGGAATGGCGGCGATTCGGAGGAAGGCCGAGATACAGATCGGCTATCTCGACTATCTGCTCGACACGGAGATGCAAGGCCGGATCGAGTCGATTACGCCGCGTGAGTTGCCTGAGCGTGGATCTCAGTTCGCGCTGGAGGTCGTCGATCGTTCCGTCGAGGGGCGTGCTGTGTTCGATGGCCTGACCGAGCAGGGAGTGTCGTCCGATTGGCGATTCCCGAATGTGATCAGGGTGGCCCCGACGCCCCTCTACAACTCGTTCCGCGACATTCGTCGCTTCGTCTCAGTGCTTGATCAAGTCATGCCTCGGGACCGCTCTGGAGCGTAGGGTTGCCTGTGCTTGACGGCATCAGGAAACGTCCGTACATTCCTCAGAGCTGAGGGTTAGAGGGAGTTCGTTGGCCAGGCTGGGATTTCTACTCGACAGCGATTCGTGCATTGGCTGCCATGCCTGCACGGTGGCATGCAAGAGCGAGCACGACGTGCCGATCGGGGTCAACCGGACCTGGGTCAAGTATGTCGAGACCGGCACGTTCCCTCACGCCAGCCGTCACTTCTCTGTCATGCGGTGCAATCAGTGCGACGACGCTCCTTGCGTGAAGATTTGTCCGACGAGCGCACTGTTCCGGGCCGACAATGGAGTAGTTGATTTCGACGACAGCAATTGCATCGGGTGCAAGGGGTGCATGAATGCTTGTCCCTACGACGCGATCTTCATCAATCCCGCCACCAACACCGCCAACAAGTGCAACTTCTGCAACCATCGCATAGCGGTCGGTCTGGAGCCCTCCTGTGTGGTCGTGTGCCCGACCCACGCCATCCGGGTGGCTGATTTCGACGACCCGCTAAACCCGGCCGCGGCCGTGGTGGCCCGATCCGATGTGGCGGTGCGTTCCCCCGAGCAGGGCACCAAGCCCAAGGTCTACTACCGGGGCGCCGACCAGAGTTCCCTCGACCCTCTTCGAACGGCCATCGCTGCCGACGGCATGATCTGGGCCGACACCACCTCGGCGCATCCAACTGTTCCCACCGGCCCGTTCGACCCCGGTGTCGTGGCGCGTACCGCATACACGACTCCCCATCCCATCACGTGGAAGGAGAAGGTCTCCGGGTATCTGGTCACGAAGGCCATCGCTGCAGGCGTCATGGCTGTCGCTGCTCTACAGGTACTCCTCGGAAATTCGGGCAGTCGGGCGACGGTCGGTGTGATTCCTCCGATGATCGGTGGGGCGCTTCTGGCGTTCACCGGGCTGTTGCTCGTGGCGGATCTGAAGCAGCCCAAACGGTTTCATTACCTTCTGACCAGGGGAAACAGGTCGTCTTGGCTGGTCAAGGGGGCGTATGTCCTCATCGCCAACACGATTGTGGTTGCGGCCTGGTGGGTGGCCGGGCTGGCCGACTCGCCGACAGTGCTGAAGTGGCTGGCGATTCCAGCGGTGCTTGGTGCGATCGGCACCTCTGGTTACACGGCGATGCTGTTCGGACAGTGCGAGGGCCGAGACCTTTGGCAGTCGCCCTTGGTGTTGCCCATGCTGCTCGCTCAGACCGCCACGGCCGGAGGGGCCGTCTACGCCCTGATCGACGTATTCACCGACGTCCCCGATCCGGTTGCTGTGAGGTGGGTGCTATTGGGCGGGGCGCTCAGCTCCATCGCGATCGTGGCGCTCGAAGTTCTCAGCAAGGGCACCCGCCACGTCGAGCTCGCTGTTCACTCCATGACCCGAGGGCTCTACCGGGGTCGATTCTGGTTCGGGGTCGTGGTTGGCATGGTCGCACCGTCGGCGATCGTCGTCGTTGCCCTCGCGGCCGACACGTCCGGACCGGCCCTCCCGGCGTTGGCTGCTGTAGCCGCCATCGTCGGGCTTTTTGCCTATGAAGACGCATTCGTTCGAGCCGGCCAGTCCGTGCCGCTCAGCTAGGAAACATCGTGACCGACCTCCGTAGCTATCCCCCCCACGAAGACTGGCATGACTGGCACGAGAACGACGCCGCGGCGTGGCCCGAAGAGGTCGATCGCAACTACGCCTTGGTTCCCACCACCTGCTTCAACTGTGAGGCGGCCTGCGGCCTCGTGGCCTACGTCGACAAGAAGACGGGCCTGATCGAGAAGTTCGAGGGAAATCCCGAGCATCCGGCGAGCCGTGGTCGTAATTGTGCGAAGGGCCCGGCCACCCTCAACCAGGTCTACGACCCCGAGCGGGTCATGTATCCGATGAAGCGTGTCGGCGAGCGCGGCGAAGGCGAATGGGAACGCATCTCGTGGGAGCAGGCCCTTGAGGAGATCGGCGGGAGGATTCGTACGGCGATCGAAGAGGAGCGCCGCGACGAGGTGATCTACCACGTGGGGCGTCCAGGAGAGGACGGCTACACCGAGCGGGTGCTGAAGGCGTGGGGGGTCGACGGTCACAACAGCCATACCAACATCTGTTCGTCCAACGCTCGCATCGGATACCAGTCCTGGATGGGTCACGACCGTCCGTCCTCCGACTTTGCCAATGCCGAGGTCATCTTCTTGATCTCGGCTCACCTGGAGGCCGGCCACTACTTCAATCCTCACGCCCAACGCATCATCGAGGCTCAGGGCAACGGCGCAACCGTCATCTGTGTCGATCCTCGCCTCTCCAACACCGGTTCGAAGGCCGATCATTGGCTTCCCGCCTGGCCCGGAACCGAGCCGTGTCTTATTCTGGCCATCGCCCGGCAGCTGATCGAGGCCGATACTTGGCAACACGACTTCGTACGGCGCTGGACGAATTGGGAGACCTATCTCACGGAGACCCGACCGGATCTCCCGCTGCGGTTCGACTCGGTGAAGACTGCTTGGCTCGACGAGTACTCCGAGCACACCCCCGAGCGCGCTGAGCACATTTGTGGCGTCCCGGCTGATCAGATACGAGAGATAGCCGAGATCATCGGGAAGCACCCCACCAAGTTCGCCTCTCACAACTGGAGAGCGGCCGGTGCCGGAAACCTGGGAGGCTGGCAGACGGCTCGTTGCCTGTTCTTCCTCAATGTGCTCACCGGTTCGGTGGCGACAGTCGGTGGCACCAGCGGAAACGGCTGGAACAAGTTCAAACCCGCTGCCCCCAAGGGCGCTCCGCCGCTAGCCGGCTGGAACGAGATGAGTTGGCCCAAGGAGTACCCCCTCGCATACCACGAGATGTCGATACTTCTGCCCCATTTTCTCGCAGAGGGCCGGGGGAAGATCGATACCTATTTCAGTCGCGTCTACAACCCGATCTGGACCAATCCCGACGGCTTCACATGGATGGAGGTCTTGCGCGACGAGTCCAAGGTCGAGTGTCATGTGGCCTTGACGCCGACCTGGTCCGAGACGGCCTGGTATGCCGACTACGTGCTCCCAATGGGTGTCGGTTCCGAACGCCATGATGTCGCCAGCTTCGAAACCCACGCCGGCAGATGGATCGGATTCCGTCAGCCCGTGCTTCGCAGGTTCGCGGAGCTGCAGGGTGCCGAACTCGACAGTGACTCACGCACCCATGAGTTCAATCCCGGAGAGGTCTGGGAGGAGAACGAATTCTGGATCGACCTCTCGTGGCGTATCGACCCCGACGGATCGATGGGCATCCGTCAGTGGTTCGAGAGCGATGACGAGCCGGGGCGGCCC